>NZ_JBALCS010000072.1:0-59808 GCF_036919555.1 Nostoc sp. | reverse complement strand
TAACAAATACAAGACCAATTTTTTTCTAATAGTATAGCTTGTATTGATTGCCTCATGAGGCTTCTAGCGATCGCCCTCCCGGAAAGTGACAGAAGTGGGATACATTGAATTTTTCTCGCCGACTTAACTTATTTTCACACAAAAAACGGTAGAGCAATTAATACTCTACCGCTTTTTAAATTTTAAATCTGAGACTTAATTAATCCCAAATCCTAAATTTTACTCAACACCTTGGGGTAACAATTCTCGACGCTGTTCAGAACTAACTTGCACAACGCCATTCTCATCCACATCAACAAGGGCAGTATCGCCATCTTTAATGCGCCCAGACAGAATTTCTTCTGCTAGGCTATCTTCTAACAGGCGCATAATCGCTCGACGTAACGGCCTTGCGCCGTAGCTGGGACTGTAACCTTCAGTGATCAACCGATCCTTGAAGCGATCGGTGACTTCTAAGGTGATACCCTTTTCCGTCAGACGACCAAATACTTCCTTCAGCATAATTTCGGCAATTTGTGTTACCTCCGGCTTGCTCAACTGACGGAAGACGATAATTTCATCGAGTCGGTTGAGGAACTCTGGACGGAAGTACTGCTTCAATTCTTCGTTCACCAATGAGCGAATCCGGTTGTAAGTTGACTCGCTGGCATCTTCGGAGAACTCAAAGCCGATACCACTACCGCCTTTTTCAATTACCTTAGAACCAATGTTGGAAGTTAAAATCAGCAAGGTGTTTTTGAAGTCCACTGTGCGACCTTTGGCATCGGTTAACCGACCGTCTTCCAAAATTTGCAGCAGCATATTGAATACATCAGGGTGTGCTTTTTCGATTTCGTCGAACAACACCACGGTGTAAGGACGCCGCCGCACGGCTTCTGTCAGCTGACCACCTTCGTTATAGCCAACATAACCTGGAGGCGAACCAATCAGCTTGCTGACAGTGTGACGCTCCATGTATTCGGACATATCTAAGCGGATCATCGCTTCTTCCGAACCGAAGAAGTATGCAGCCAAGGACTTCGCCAACTCGGTTTTACCTACACCAGTCGGCCCAGAGAAGACAAAGCTAGCTATGGGTCGATTGGGATTTTTTAAACCAACACGAGCGCGACGAATTGCCCGTGAAACTGCTCTCACAGCTTCATCTTGACCGATTAAGCGCTGATGCAAGGTGTCTTCCATGTGCAGCAGCTTTTCAGATTCCGATTCGGTGAGTTTGTTCACCGGTACCCCAGTCCAGGAAGCGACAATGTGAGCAATGTCTTCTTCTGTAACTACAGGTTCATCACCTTCTGTGCCAGTTGCATTGGTCTTGCTTTGAGCGATTGCCCGAATTTCGGCTTTAATTTCCATCTCGCGATCGCGCAATTCTCCAGCTTTGTCAAAGTCTTGAGAGCGCACCGCATCATCTTTTTCTTTTAATATCTGACGCAGCTCTTTGTCTAACTCTTTGGCTGCGGGTGGCAGCTGGGAGTTAATCAAGCGCACCCTAGAACCTGCTTCATCAACCAAGTCGATGGCTTTATCTGGGAGGAAGCGATCGCTAATGTAACGATCTGATAACTTCGCCGCCGCTACCAATGCTTCGTCGGAGATTTTCAGTTTATGGTGTTGCTCGTAGCGTTCGCGCAGACCATATAAAATTTCAATTGTTTCATCAACTGTAGGTTCGCCAACCATTACTGGTTGGAAACGCCGCTCCAGTGCTGCATCTCGCTCGATGTGCTTCCGGTATTCATCTAGGGTTGTAGCACCAATGCACTGCAACTCACCCCTGGCCAAAGCTGGCTTGAGGATATTCGCTGCGTCAATCGCACCTTCTGCCGCACCCGCACCAATTAAGGTGTGTACCTCATCAATCACGAGAATAACGTTACCCGCAGAGCGGATTTCATCCATGATTTTTTTCAAGCGTTCTTCAAATTCACCCCGGTACTTGGTGCCTGCTACGAGCAAACCAATATCTAGGGTTACAACGCGTTTATCTTCTAGGATGTCAGGGATATCTTTAGCGGCAATGCGTGAAGCTAAACCTTCAGCGATCGCAGTTTTACCAACCCCTGGTTCCCCAATCAGCACTGGGTTATTTTTAGTCCGGCGACCCAAAATCTGGATCACTCGCTCAATTTCCTTGGCGCGTCCCACCACCGGATCGAGCTTATTGTCCATTGCCATCTGGGTCAGGTTTGAGCCAAATTCATCCAGAGTCGGGGTTTTTGTGCGCCCGGATGAACCGCCTGGTGAAACTTCGGCAGTTTCTCCCAACATGCGGATGACTTGTGTTCTTACCTTAGATAGATCCACACCGAGGTTTTCTAGCACCCTGGCTGCGACGCCTTCCCCTTCGCGGATTAAGCCCAACAGTAGATGCTCGGTACCAATGTAGTTATGCCCCAGTTGGCGTGCTTCTTCCAAGGAGAGTTCTAGAACTCGCTTTGCCCGTGGCGTAAACGGAATTTCCACGGCAACAAAGCCTGATCCCCGTCCGATAATTTTTTCAACTTCAATTCGGGCATCTTTGAGATTGACGCCCATTGATTTCAGCACCTTGGCGGCCACTCCAGTGCCTTCGCCAATCAAACCCAAGAGGATCTGCTCGGTTCCGACAAAGTTGTGACCTAAACGGCGGGCCTCTTCTTGGGCCAGCATGATTACCTTAATGGCTTTTTCTGTGAAGCGTTCAAACATGGCATTTTTCCCATCACCTGCGGTCGTGCCGGTATGCTGATTTTAGCACAGGCAAAGCTTTTGGATGCCTGTATAACAGATTATAGACATCCTGAAGCTATGACTTGGGTTGATCGGCTAATTTTTAACTATTGACTACTTCTATCTGGCTAGTGTACTGAGGAGCTTTAGTTCACCAGCCTTTTTGGGATTTATTACAAATAGCTGACTACTGAAGTTGAGAGTTTTTTACTTAATCCCAAACACTTATTTATAACATATCTTTTTTTGAATATCAAGCAAAAAATCGATTAATATATTTTTATTATAGAAATTTATGTTTACATAACTTATTTAAATATAAATAGACGCAGCAAAGTGGCATTTTTTTGCTGAAGCCGATCCCCAGCCCGGATAATTCAAAATTAATAATCCCGAACTACTTAGAAAGCAAGTGCCAAGAGGATTTGTCTAGGCGATCGCTGATCATGGAATGCCACTGGTTTAAAGTTACTTGAAATTTGGGGTATTGTAAATTTGGGAGCCAAAGAATCAGCGCATCCTCATCATTATCTTGGTAGTAACGCCGACGCCGCCCAGCTGTTTGAAAGCCAAATTTTTGATATAAAGATATAGCCCCCAAATTGGAAGCTCGCACTTCGAGGGTAGCTCGCTCCATTTTGCGATCGCAAGCTGTCTTAATTAGTGAATATAATAAAGCCGCACCCATTCCTTGACGGTGATATTGGGGATGAACTGCCAAAATTGTAATGTGGGCTTCGTCTAAAATTGACCAAAAGCAACCCATTCCCAGCAGTCTCGAATTAGAGACAGGGGAAAATAAACCCAGCAGATCGCTGTTGGGACTGTCCAACTCTCGTTGATAACCCTCCATTGTCCATAGACCGCCAAAACAGGCTTGATCGAGTTCCAACAATGCATTCAGATGCTCTGGAGTCAGTAATTGAATTTCTAAGTCTAATGAGATCACATTTATTGAATAAGATTACAAGTTCAGAAACCTACTCATATCTAGTCATTGCTAGACGGAGTTAGACAAGCTACATTCGTAATGGGTGAACCACTACAGGCACAAACGACAGTGCCTCTATTCCCTTGATCAAGTCGGGGATTACAAGTTTCCCGGTAAGCGTAAAGCGAGCGTGTCTTTAGACCGGAGAGTGTCAACGAAGAGGCTCTTGGATGGGGGCTAAAAGCTTGGGGAAATGACCCCATGCTTTTAGCTGTGAAGCTGCATCGGAACATGGGTCTGAGTCCCCCACTTCTTATAAGTGGTTCTCGTGGCTGTGGGGTCGAATCCCAATTCTGTTCTATCCCCGCTGCTAAGAGCTCCCTTGCCTCTTTTTCAATTTTCGCCCGATGTACCATCCAGTGAGAGAAAAACTTAAAGTCATCCCCAACTGGCAACAACGGCTGAGGGAATTTGTTGACCAACTTATATCAGACCTACCCAAAAATGACTAGCAATGGTTAGATATGGGTAGGAATTAAGTTATAGTTCCTTTCCCTTTGTAAACTGGGAATGGGGAGACGAACTCAAAGCCCGTAATTTGAACAAGGAAAACTTTTATAGTTATGGTATCGACTCACCCCACTGGGGTTCAACATTCTGGAAGTCAATATTTACCTCAAAGACACGACACCAGCGCAAATCCATCGCCTAATCAAGAACTTTTACCTTTGACTGCCAGAGTTCATCATCATGACCTCCTGGAAATTGGTGGGTGTGATGTGAAAACCCTAGTTGAGCAGTTTGGTTCACCTTTATATATTTTAGATGAAGAAACCCTGCGTTCGGCTTGTCAGCAATACCGAGATGCTTTTAAGCAATACTACAAGGGCGAATCTCAAGTATTGTACGCCTCAAAAGCTTGGAATTGTTTAGCAGTTTGTGCGATCGCTGCATCTCTTGGTTTAGGAATCGATGTAGTTTCTGGGGGCGAACTCTACACTGCCTTGCAAGCGGGTGTTAGTCCCAATAAAATCTACCTCCACGGAAATAATAAATCTCATCAAGAACTAATTTTAGCGATCGAGTCTGGTGTCACCATTGTGGCGGATAACTGGTATGAGTTGCGTACCCTTGTGGAAATAGCCCAACCCTCTCTTCCAATCCGCATCATGCTACGGCTAACTCCCGGTATCGAGTGTCACACCCACGAATATATTCGCACGGGACACTTAGATAGCAAATTTGGCTTTGATCCCAACGATCTAGATGAAGTTTTTACCTTTGTCAGTCAACAACCGGCCCTTAATTGCGTAGGAGTACACGCTCATATAGGTTCCCAAATTTTTGAGCGCCAACCGCATCAAGATTTGGCGGCTGTCATGGTGCAGTGGTTGCGGGATGCTGCAAAGTATGGTTTAAATATTACAGAATTAAATGTTGGTGGCGGTTTAGGGATTAAGTATATAGAATCAGACGATCCCCCTAGCATTGAAGAGTGGGTGAAGGGGATTTGTGAAGTCATCCAAGAAACTTGTGTAGCGGAAAATCTGCCTTTGCCGAAATTACTTAGTGAACCAGGGCGATCGCTAATTGCCACAGCTTGCGTCACTGCCTACACCGTCGGTTCATCCAAACATATCCCAGAAATTCGTACCTACGTAGCGATCGATGGAGGAATGTCTGACAATCCCCGCCCGATTACTTACCAATCAGTTTATCGGGCAGTGATTGCCAATAAAATGTCTTCTCCCTTAACCGAAACAGTCACAATTGCTGGTAAACATTGTGAATCAGGAGATATTCTGATTAAAAATGCCCTACTCCCAAAGACTGAACCAGGAGATATTCTGGTAGTTATGGGAACTGGTGCGTACAATTACAGTATGGCATCTAACTACAACCGCTTGCCCCGACCGGCAGCAGTTGTAGTGGCGAATGGCGAAGCAAATTTAATTTTGCAACGTGAAACTTATCAAGACTTAATTCGACAAGATCGCCTACCAGAAAGACTAAAGATTTAGTCATTTGTCCTTGGTGAGTCCAGCACTGCGGGAGGGTTTCCAACGCCAGTCGCTCATGGGGAAAACCCCCAAGACCGCGCTGGCTCCTTTGCAGGTGACTGGCGAACCCGGAGGGTCATTAGTCATTAGCCAGGAACTAATGACTAATGACTAATGACTAAATGTAATTAGAGGCAAAAGTGTAATCCAGATGTCATGAGAGATTGGTGGAAGCAATGGCTGGCAAACCTAGGATGGTCACAGTCCTTGCTACTTGGGACTCTGGATATTGTCTTAGTGCTGGCGCTGACGTACATGATACTAGTTATTATTAGTGAGCGCCGGACACTGTGGATGGTGCGGGGGTTTATTATTTTAATGCTAGCCTCAGCACTAAGTGCCAGATTAGGACTACTTCTGCTAAGTTTTGTACTAGAAAAGTTGGTGATTGGTTGTGCTGTGGCGATGGCAGTTGCGCTACAGTCAGAGTTTCGGCGGTTTTTGGAGCAATTGGGGCGGGGCGAATTCCGCCAGTTGTTTCAACCCGACCGTCTGGCAATTCCCAAATCTGATAGTGTAATTGATGAAATTGTCGAGGCTGTTAAAGAATTGTCAAAAAACCGCATTGGAGCTTTACTAATTTTGGAAACCACAGGGCCAATTGATGAGCGAGATTTTTCTGTGCCAGGAGTAAAGCTAAATGCGGAGGTTTCTAAGGAACTGATCCAAACAATTTTTCAGCCGAAAACTTTGTTACACGATGGAGCGACATTGATTCGTGGCTCACGCATCGTGTCATCGGGTATAATTTTACCACTTTCGGGACGCACAGCTTCGCGCCAGTTGGGAACACGCCACCGGGCGGCAATGGGAATTACTGAGCGGGTCGAAAATTGCATTTGTGTCGTTGTATCTGAAGAAACGGGTTCCATTTCTTTAGCGGAACGGGGAACCCTCAATAGACCACTGACGATTAAGAAGCTGAAAGAGTCATTAGAGGCTCTTTTGTCCCCAACCGTGGATAGGGAAGCTGTTGCTCCTGGTCTGTTGAGTTTTGTTCATCAGATAGGTGGGAAGACACTAGCACTGGTTTCACGTTTACTCGGATTACCATCGACCGCTTCTCGAGATAAAAAATGACAGGACAACAAACTAAACTGCAAGATTTGCCTACTGACTTAAAACGAGAACTATTGCCCCAGCACGTTGCGGTGATTATGGATGGTAATGGTCGATGGGCTAAACGTCAGGGTCTACCCCGGATTATGGGTCATAAGCGAGGAGTAGATGCTCTCAAGGATTTACTTCGCTGTTGTCAAGATTGGGGAATTCAAGCGCTGACAGCTTATGCTTTCTCGACAGAGAACTGGAAAAGACCACAGGAAGAGGTGGATTTTTTGATGACTCTGTTTCAAAGAGTTTTGCGCCAAGAACTGCGGGAAATGGTCGAAGAGAATGTGCAAATTAAGTTTGTGGGAAATTTGCAAGACTTGCCACGATCGCTCCAACAAGAAATATCCCGTTCAATGGCAGAAACCAAGGATAATCGCGGTATCCGGTTTTCGGTAGCAACTAATTATGGCGGACGCCAGGAGATTTTACAAGCTTGTCAGGCGATCGCCAAGCAAGTTCAGCAAGGTTTGCTACAACCCGATGAAATTGATGAACAGGTGTTTGAGAGCCACTTGTACACAGCAGGAATTACTGACCCAGATTTGTTAATTCGCACCAGTGGAGAAATGCGCCTCTCAAATTTCCTTCTTTGGCAAATGGCCTATGGGGAAATTTATATCACCGATACTCTCTGGCCCGATTTTGACCGGGCTGAGTTTCATCACGCCTTGTGTGCCTACCAGCAACGGGAGCGGCGGTTTGGGAAAGTGTAAATTTACCTTAAACAGCAAGAAGGCTCACACCGTAATCTCTGATTCGGTGTTGAAATGAATTACTATTTAAGGTAATTGTCTATTGAGAGGCTACCGATACCAGGTAAAATTTCATCACGTCCTCGTCCGAGATGAGGGAACTGAGCAATTTGGGCAAATTTCGCGTCCACCTTACTCAAAAAACCCTCAGACTGAGCCAAGTCAGATTGTCTAGCAATGTAATCCGCTATCTGCTCGATATCTTGAATTGCGGGTTTGGTAAGGCGATATTGTGGGGTCATGCTTCGTCTGAAACACCGTAGCGCCATCGCACATTGGCGCGAATTTGAGCCATTGCAGTCGAGCCATCAACAACTTCGCCCCGCCCGGACGCTTCCCACCCAATACGCGCTTCTTGTTGTAGGTATTGCAATCGTCCTTGATAGATATCTTCTTGCTGTTCTAGGAGTTTTATGCCTGCAAGAATAACTGCGATCGCGTTCTGATACTTACCGCTACTGAGTTGGCGTTTAACTAGGGCTTCTACTTCAGGTGGCAGAACGATTTGCATGGATTTTTGTCGGAGTAGGAGTAACTTTAATTGTAAGCGATCGCTTTTGGTGGGTGCTTTTGTTAGCTATACCTACTTTAGAAGATTGGCGATCATGTTGGAAGCGATCGCTTCTCTCGACAATGGCAGCGATGCCTACGGCGGTAAACTACGCACCTCAACTCAAACGATGAGCGATCGCATTTTGGTAAAATAAACGGGTTAAGTATTTGTTAGATGTGGTTATGCCAGAGGTTACACGGTTCTATGGAATTGTGATTAAAGTATTCTTTGGTGATCACCCTCCACCTCATTTTCATGCAATTTATGGCGAGTACAATGCGTTATTCAGCATTGAATCACTTGAAATCATAGAAGGAGATTTGCCAAATCGAGCACAAAAGCTAGTTCTAGAGTGGGCAACTTTATATCAGCAAGAACTGTTGCAAATGTGGAATACCCAAGAGTTTCGTAAGCTACCTCCTTTGGAGTA
Organism: Nostoc sp.; assembly: GCF_036919555.1. Lineage (GTDB taxonomy): Bacteria > Cyanobacteriota > Cyanobacteriia > Cyanobacteriales > Nostocaceae > Nostoc. Next base: position 51,260 of record NZ_JBALCS010000072.1, on the reverse strand, counting down.
AATTTAGGTTAGGAGCAGTTATGTTGTATCCCCGAATTCATCAAGCCAAAGCAATCAATGATACTACTCTAGTCATTGAATTTACCAATCAAGAGGTGAAACAATACGATGTTCGTCATCTCTTAGATACTCCAATGTTTTTTCCACTTCGACAACCTGCTTTTTTTAAGAACTTTCAGGTCGAGCAAGGGGGCTATGGGATTGTATGGAATCAGGAGATTGATCTTAGCGAGTATGAGCTTTGGAAGAATGGTGTGTCCTTGATGGAGAGTGAAGACAAGGCTGGCGATCGCATTCAGCAGTCATAGTGCTATCGCTCTCACCTCTGACTTTTTTCTTTGGCACTCTCGTAGGATGCCTTAGCGAAGCTACAAGATCGGCGATCGCACTACAATTTAATAAACTGAATGATGGCTATTGATATGGTATCGATTCCTATCACCCTAGAACAACTCATTACGGCTGTACAACAGTTGCAACCAGACGAACGGGCACAGGTTGCCAGAGCCTTGGTTCTAGTGGATTTACATTCAGATTTGACCGCTTTAATTCAAGAACTTTTTGCTCAACCCCTCGTTGATGACATTACAGACGATAATATCATGGCTGAAATTAAGGCTGTGCGCGAGCAATCTTACCAAGCATGACGTTCCGAGTAGTCATCGATACTAACATTTGGATTCGCATTTTGCTGAAAGGGCGAGTTACATTGCCCATCTTGGAAGCATTTAATCAGAACAAATTCCAGTTGGTGATGAGTCAACCCCTAATGGAAGAACTCCATCTAGTTTGGAATCGCCCCCGGTTAAGAGAACGGATTGACCCAAGTATTGCTATTCACCTTGAACAGTAGTTGCAGTAAGTACCGAGCAATATGGATTGAGTTGCAAACACTTCCTCCTAATTGTCGAGATCCAAAAGATTTAGTTGTGCTTGCTACGGCTATTGATGGCAAAGCGGAGATTATTGTGTCTGCGGATGATGATTTACGTGCTGATGATGAATTGAGGGCGGTAATGGCAACTTATGGCATCCGATTGCTGGGTGTTCATTCTTTCTTGAAATATCTGGATGAAAGAGATTGGTAAACCAAAGCCCCGTGTTGGGTTCCTCAGTGTCCAAGTCCTTAGTGAGAGAAGGGAAGAATCTGAAAGTTATTGCGGCTTGATTTCCGTACCCTTTTTACGGTGAACTGTACTCAGCACTTCCTTATGGCCCAGAAAACACAGCTTGTTCTATATCATCCCGACTAAGGGAATATTTGAATGAGCGTTGGATATCTTGTCCATTTTCCCCAGATTGGACATATCGCACTACGATTTGCTCAACATCAAGCCATAGTTCGGCTTGCCAACTGGGCTGCTGTATATGCCAGCAATGCCTCTGTGTTTCGTCTTGTTGACAACCTTGGTCTTTTAGCCACTGTTCAATTTGTGGTAGAGGATGATTATATAGGGGAGTATCAGAGGGAAGAAGAGGCATAGGAATTTTAGATTTTGGATTTTGGACTTCGGCTTCTCTACGAGACGCTCTTCGCGTTCGCTCAGTCGAATGATTTTGGATTAGGGAATTTTTTAATTTTTAATTATCATTAGTTGCAACACATGGATAAGATGCTGTTGTACAGATGGAGTTGGCTGTAGCAAATGGGTTTGGAAAGCAGCATCGCCACGGGTTAAGCCGATGGCAACTGCTAATAATAGACAACCTACAAATGTTAACACCAGCATAAATAAAGCAAAGATTTCGCCAGATGAGAGGGGGCGATCGCTCGGATCGAGGTAAGCTGATTTTGACCAGTCATGAGAACGCGAGACGGGATGATTCAAATCAGCAGGTGGTTGAATCACTCCAAAGCGGGAATAGCCAATTTTTAAATCGTACCTTAACCGATGTTCTGGATGGCTAAGGGTGGCGTAGGCTTCGTTGATTTCCTGAAATTTGGGAGTGGCGATCGCAGTCGGCAAATCTGTAGTATCAGGATGATAGCGTTTGCTCAGTTGCCGATAAGCGCGGCGAATGTCGATTACCGATGCCGAGGGATGCAGTCCTAGCAGGGAGTAATAAGTTGGTTTACTGCTTTGTGGTATTGCCCCGTTGTGATTCACGGCTGTTTGAGTCACTTTGGTCAAAGAGATTTTTTATATTTTAAATCCTTTATGAATTAGAGAACACAGAAGAAGACACAGCAGTTAACAATTCAAAATTCAAAAATAAAATATCAACCTCCCAAATTCGCACTAGAGCCGCAATCAGGAGCATTTCCAGCCTCTAGATTTTAAAGCTATTTTATGGATTGCAGCTACCATCCGTACAGTATGACGATTCATAAGTATTAGAACGCTTACCGAAGAGTGCATAGCGATGATCGCGGATTTGTTCGTAAAAGCGATCGCCTACCCATTTCATCCCCGGTAAGGCTCGATAAGTGTCTACAAATATATTTCCTACTGGCAATAACCGCCCCATCTCTTCTGCTGCGTTACTACCTTGCCAACGTCTCTGAGGTTCATTGCCATCAATTAAAATAACCCCCTGTTCACAGTCTTGGGCTGTAATTCCCCACTGCAAAAGTGTCTGCTCATCTTGCATGGGAGCGTAGCGAAATAACTTTCCCTTGTCTAAGGTTTCTAGCAATTGCACTAGGGTAACGCAGAGATTACAATTCCCATCGTAGATTATGTAGTAATTCATAGAAATAACGGCTCTTTTGCAATGATAATTAAACAGGACTTACGCAAAAAAGTTCTGAAGTAGCGGTAATTCATGAATTACCGCTATGACAAATCAGGTTTTTGAGAGAATTTTGCGTAAGTTCTATTAAATTAACACTAGACTCTTGATTTGGCGTTGCTGAATTAAAATATGAATTATGCGATCGCCTCAACCTTGCGGGCGCTATACGCCCGCAGCGCTACTGAGCCATACCCAAGATAATGTATTACCAACTGAATTGAATACCTCAATATTTTTACGGATTTAGAATCACAAAAAGTCTTGCGATGGAGTCGAGCGAGATAATGTCTTAAACGACAGTTTTCTCCTTCAACTCTTGTCATATATGTCTTGCTAACAATGTGATCTTCATTACTAATAAAAATTGGGTAAACAGGATACCCGTCTGTTATGTAGAAATAAGAATGCCAACATCTTATTATCAACCACAAATATTTAAAAGTTTTTGCACTTCTATCCCCCATAACCCAAGCTATAATTCCTGGAACACTATGGTTTACGTCCGTCCACAGCCAAACTTTGTTTTTTTTTCCAATAAAAGTTTCTAGCTCATCAACTTCTGTAACTTCGGGGATTTCGCTCCTACTGGATGTATAGGTTATTGCACTACCAACCTCTCTTACCCAATTGATTACTGTGGTATGATGCACTTTTTTGACTCTTTCTATCGCACGAAAACCCAAACCATTTACATACATTTCTAGACACTCACATTTAAAATCTTCGGAATATCCTTTCGGTTCATAGGCATCAATAAACTGACGGCCACATTGAACACATATGTAGTTTTGTTTACTACGTTGCCGACCATTCTTACGGGTGTGAGTTGATGCACATTTTGGACATTGCATAGCGATCGCCCTAATTCATATTTCTATTCTGCAACGCCGAAAATTTTAGATGAATGATTTCCTGTAACGCGAGTGAGGATATTATTAATACTATTAATGTTGCCGATAAAATTCCAGTGACGCTAGGTGAAGTCAGGTCGTGGTCAGTACCAAATTAACGTGAGGGAATAAAAGATGATGACTACAGAGCAGTTTACGATATTGCATTTAAAGCGATCGCCCTTCTTATAAAGACGAAAGTTTGTGTCCATTCGGCGACGTACCAACCTAATGGAATTCAGCTTGGATGACTAGTCGAGCATTTTGTAAGTTAGAGAGGGAGCAACGCGAAAAAGTCAGATCGGGCTTTAGTTCTGAATTACACCCCTATATTCTCAAAAAAACTTGGTTTTTTAGTTGCGATCGCATCCTGAAACAAGCTGTATACGTCCCAGGTTTTAGCACCTCACAAAATCGCGTTGCTCCCGTTAGAGAAACGCTTCTACCTTATCCCTGATTTTTGATTCGATAACTACTTTCAATTCAGAAACGGAGTCTATAGTCATCATGTCTTTAAAAACCTACACAGTTTGCTTTAGCGGAACTGACTGCACGCGAGACGAGGGAGAAGAGACGCGCCCTGGGAACCCTGGGAGTGACAAGAGAATATACTGTAGCGATACGGGTTACATCCCGGTGCGGATTCACATGGAGATTTCCGGCACCCTTAGCGCAACAGACCCAAGCGTCACCGTAAGAGGTGTAGGTGAAAACGACTGGCACCAACCAAGGGATAATAGCGAGCCTCTCCGCTTTGATGGCCCGCTCAAGGCTCCAGATGACCTGCGAAGCTACGTCAAAGGATACTCAGGCGGTGACCAGCGGTCCCCCGGATGGGCCGAGGCGACTGGGTGGGCGGCTGCTGCCCTTGCGTTGCATGGTGCAAACTTCGCGGTCGCCAGTGAGGCTCAGCAGTATAATTTTATCGGGCACAGCCGCGGCGCAGTTGAATGTATCATGGCAGCCTGGTTTCTCTATGCTTACGGCCCCCGAGACATCCCCATCAACATATTTGCGATTGACCCCGTTCCTGGCACAGGAGAATGGTATGGAATACTAACCCAACTGCCTCCCAACGTCGCCAATTATGTCGGAGTCTACGCGTGGGATCATTGTGGCTGGCTTACGGACAAACCTTTTATGGCATTAGTTCCACGGCCCAATGGTCAGATGACCGGGCAACTTCAAAAGGGAGAACTGGGGAGTTCGTGGAAATCTCTCGCTGACAACTGCCAACTAGCCGATCCGCTAGCCCCTAGTAACGTACCACAACCCCAGAGATACGAACTCTATGCGTGCCGGGGAAGGCATAGTACTGTCGCGGGAAGTACCACTGCTGATGCCCAATACGACCCTAACAATGTCAGCGAGAGTGTCGCGCCGGTTCCGAAACTAATTTACAAACTTGCCAGAACCTACCTGAATAACTGGGGAACGATATTTCCCAAGGAGTGTGTAGTCAAAGAAACCGAAACACAACTGAGCGAAAAAATCCGTACAGATCGCCGAGAATTCGATGCCATGGGTGGCGGTGTACCCCGAACAAGCATCAAGCCATACCGACCTTATGTGCGACGAGTATCGTCCATCTCGGGGAGAAACACCTTTGATAGTTACTACATGGATGACGTGGTGGGGGATCCTCCAGATAAATTGGTCTATCCTGTAACTGACCAACGGGAGAATGCGGGTTGGGTGAAATGGAAATTTTTAGGCTTTCCTGAGAAGTAATGATTTTTCGGCGGAAGAATCAGCCTTTGAAGTGTCAATACCATTCGTAATTCAGCAACGCCCTTGATTTTTTACTAACAATGACTTCCCTACAAAATCAAATTATTTTGATCACTGGTGCAAGTAGTGGTATTGGTACTGCTTGTGCAAGAATCTTCGCTGGAGCAGGTGCAAAACTGATCTTAGCAGCACGACGGTTAGAACGTTTGCAGCAGCTAGGAGATACTCTCAATAAAGATTTTAGTACTGAAATTCATTTGTTACAGCTAGATGTGCGCGATCGCAACGCTGTTGAAGAAGCCATTTCTACTCTACCCCGCGCCTGGTCTGACATCGACATTCTGATTAATAATGCTGGTCTAAGTCGTGGTTTAGACAAGTTGCACGAAGGCAACTTTCAAGACTGGGAAGACATGATTGATACTAACATTAAGGGTTTACTTTATCTTTCCCGCTATGTTATTCCTGGAATGGTGAGTCGCGATCGCGGTCATGTGATAAATTTAGGTTCCATTGCTGGACATCAAACCTATCCCGGTGGCAATGTCTACTGTGCTACCAAAGCTGCTGTGAGAGTAATTTCTGAAGGTTTAAAACAAGACCTATTGGGAACGCGGGTACGTGTAACTTCTGTTGACCCTGGTATGGTAGAAACGGAATTTAGCGAGGTGCGCTTTCACGGAGATACTGAACGCGCCAACAAAGTCTACCAGGGAATTACACCCCTGAGAGCAGATGATGTGGCTGATGTGATATTTTTCTGCGTGACGCGATCGCCCCATGTCAATATTAATGAAGTTGTGCTGATGCCTGTTGACCAAGCTAGCGCTACTCTAGTTAATCGGCGAACAGAAAAGTAACCCATCTTAATATACTTGGACTATTTCGTATAAGCCAATCCAATGTTATTCGCATCTTGATTGCTGACGCTCATCCGATTTTAGGACAAGCTTTTACAATGTTTCTCGAATGTGAGCCAGATATGACCGTAGTCGGCTATACTTGCAACGAGCGAGAAGCGCTAGAATTTTTCCGCCAACATCAGCCCGACATAGCACTGATGGATTTGCAGATGGAAGGTGCTGATGCGATCGCTGCCATCTGTGCTAAGTTTAAATACGCGCGGATTATTGTGTTGATCACCTTTGATGGCAATTTTCCCTATTGACGAAACTATACGTATAAATAAGCATTATTTAAAACAGGAGTCAAGGGTTTAAAACTAGCACGCACTTTTAGTAATATGGTAATGGGGTTAAAGCAGGTGATATCTAGGACGGGCTATTCGGCGTCGCACTCCAAAAATCATACTTTTATAAAGGCGATCGCAACTCAAGTAACCTCTCTACCTTGATTTAAATGGATTCACAATTTCTAATTGACCAGCTACTATTAACCCATTCGGCATATCTTCAGAATAAAGAATACTTGCTCTTGCGGAGAGCGCACAAGCAACAATTAAACCATCCCAAAAAGAAAAATTATATCGACTGCGGATATCCGATGCAGATTCAAAAATATTTAAGTTAAACTCTACCATAGTACAGCGACGATAAAGAGACTGAATCACAGCTTTGATTTGCTCTTCGTTAAAGACTGCTTTTTTCAGTAAATTAGCAGAAACCTCATTCACAACCTGCGTACTGATAATTATTCCTTCATCCGACGTAGTTGAAATAGCAATATTACGCTTTCTGTCTCTTTCTGCAACTTCTATCTTTTTGTGATCAAATAGACGATAGAGCCAAACATTCGTATCAATAAAATATAGAACAGCAGTCATAACTAATGACTATAAATTTCCTCACGGGCGAGTACACCATTCACTTGAACAGGATTATCAGTCAATTCATCAATTATGTCTTTTTTTGGAAATGATTTTTTATTCACCAAAACAATTACTTTAATATCATCTCCTTCCCTGAGTTCTTGTTTATACTCATCGGGAATCTGAATTAAACCATTTTGAATCTTTGCTTGAAACTCTAGCGCATTTAACATCATATTCATAATCTCGTCAAGGCGATGTCTGACGACAAGAAGCAAAGCTTCTACGCACTTCTGAATCATAAGGTTTTTGAAAGCGCTGATTGTACCACTCCCATATTCTTCGTCACATCGCTTTGAGTATGTCCAAGAGATTCTGGAACCTACACTTAACGAGGCAGGATATCATCTAGGCGAAGTTGGAGACGAGGCAAAAGCGGTGAGTTAATTAATTGGTTTAGCCGATATTTTTGTTGAGTATAGGTATCTTCAACCAGTTGACAGATAGTAAAGGTAGGTTGTTTGGGTTTACCAATGAATGCCATACCGCCTAATCCTCGATAATCTACAATCCAATATTCAGGAATGCCTAAGAGCGCATATTCCTCAACCTTGCGAGCATAGTCAGTTTCCCAGTTGCTACTAACGACTTCAACCACCAGTTGAATCGAACGTCCCAGCGTAATTACGGCTTCTCGCTCCCAAAGTGGTTCACGGTGGAGAACGGTTTCATCCAGAACTACGACATCAGGACGACGAGCTGTAGCTGCATCTGCAAATGGGTAAATTAAACAAGTGCGAGGAATAAACCAGGGGAGTTGTTCTGCAACAAGGTAGATCCCAATTTGGGTTGCAAGTTTGCCACTCACTGTTTCGTGCGGGCCAGTGAGTTCCATGTCAATTAGTTCTCCATCTGCCAGTTCATAGCGGGGATTATCTCGATATTGAGAGAGAAAATCTTCAAAGGTAAGGGTTTTTGGGGAGATATATGTCATTGAGTCAATCTCCTGAAGGCAGACTTGTTTAGATTATATTTCTTTAATTTTGAATTTTGAAATACTTACGCGACACCCTACACCCTTTTGATTTACCCCCCGACATGAACGCCAGGACGCCTGTGGGAATTCTTTTCAGCCCGACGGAGTACTTCACGGGTAACTACAGCAATATCACCCTCTCCAAACAAGATAAAACGCAGTAAGTATTGTATGGGGTTGCCTTCAACCCAGCCGAAGTAGGCATGGGGAATCTTACCTGTTTGGTCACGAATATACAGCAATAAAGCCGCGATCGCATTAGGAACTGCTGCACTCTCAGCCCGGAGGATGCGGTAATCACCAACTTGCACCCCTTTTACTTTGATCACATCCGCAAACTCCGAAGCATCTGATACATGAATCTCTAGAAAAAGAATTGGATCGTTGGGTGGAATATGGTTATCCTCGCGGACTTCTTTCTCTTTCATAAAATACTCTAGAACATCGCCCTTATTCAACCGATTTGCAATCAATCGTATTGCTCCCTGGCTCTCTTCGGCAAGGAATTGGCTAGCAAGTTCGTCAAATTCGATCTGCTCTGTTCGCAGTTCTGTTGAACGCCAGACACGAGAAACCAGCGAGGTAAAAATGATCGCACCGATGAAGAACCCCGCGATCCTAATACCTTCTGGTCTTTCGATGATATTGATAATAGTGGTATATAAAAACAACAGTGTGATTATGCCAAAAACGAGTTTTGCCTGCTTCTCTCGATGACGGTGGGCTGATAAGGTTACGGCAAAGGCCGCTGAGGTGATCAACACAAGCACACCAGTTGCGTAAGCCCCACCTTGGGCTTCCACATTTGCCCGAAAGATAATTGTCACAACAAAGGCGATCGCTGTATAGACCAAAACTAAAGGTCGTGCTGCTCGTGCCCAATTTGGTGCCATGCCATAGCGTGGTAAGTAGCGGGGCACAATATTCAGCAGCCCTGCCATTGCAGATGCACCTGCAAACCACAAAATGGAAATAGTACTTAGATCGTAAATTGTGCCCAAGCCATTGCCTAGATATAGATGTGCTAAATAAGCAAGGGCCCGTCCGTTAGCTTTGCCCCCAGATGCAAATTCTGCGGTTGGAATCAGTAGAGTAGTTATAAAGCTGGTGGTGAGCAAAAAGAAGCTCATAATCAGAGCAGCACTGGTGAGCAGCTTGCGTGTATTCCGAATCCGCCCTTTGGGATGTTGGGAAGTGTCACTGTTGGTACCTTTGACGAGGGGCATAACGGTCACGCCAGTCTCAAAACCTGACAATCCCAGCGCTAGCTTGGGGAATATCAAAAGAGCTATGCCGAGTAGCATCAAAGGGTTGGAATGGCGTGCAAAAAGTGCCGTCTGCCAGTTAACGATCGCTTCTGGGTGAATTAGGATCTGATACAGACCGACGTTAACGATAATCAAGTTTAACAGCAGATAGACTGCCACTAAAACTACTGCAATCCCAATCGCTTCTCGGAAACCTCTCAAGAAAACTGCGCCTAGTAATGCAACTAAGATGAGAGTGATTGCGATCGTCTGATTGTGAAGCCAAATTGGGGCTAGTGGATTTTCGATGATATGGGCTGTAGCATCAGCAGCCGATAAGGTAATGGTAATAATAAAGTCGGTTGCGACAAAGCCAAGTAGGCACAGCACAAGTAATTTGCCTTGCCACCAGGGGAGCAAACGCTCTAACATTGAGATTGACCCTTCCCCACGAGGGCTTTCGGCAGCAATGCGCCGATAGATTGGCAATGCTCCAAAGAGCGTCAGCAAAACCAGAATCAGGGTAGCTATAGGAGAAAGAGCGCCAGCTGCCAGTGCTGCAATCCCAGGTTGATAGCCAAGGGTCGAGAAATAATCTACACCAGTCAAGCACATCACCTGCCACCAAGAATGCTGGCGATGTGGTTTTTCCTTGCGGTAAGGCCCTTCCTTCTCTCGTCGGTCTTCTTCAAGCAACCAGTCGATTAACTGTTTGCCGAGCCGTTTTGTTGAAACAATTGATTTAGCCATCAAATACGGTTGTGTTGCAAAAGTCGGCTTTGTGATTTTTTTAAGCCTTTATAGTTTATTAAAATTTTGAACTACAAAGATATAGCACTATTATTGTAAGTTAAGCATCCTGTCTGATTTACAAAATATATAATCGCTGCTCGTAGTCGTCTGGGGTATCAAGAGCAATTGTAGCTTTTGGTATCAGAGTAATCAATAATGTAACCGTATATTTTCGTATTAAGGCTTTTGCACCCTTAGCACCATCATCAGTGGTGAGGAATTGTCAGCATTAAAAATTGAAGATGATCATGCCAATATTTTACTGAATGGAAAAGTTCTTTCTATAGAACCCATTTGACATCTTTTACTGTCTTAAAGTAAAGTTAGCGCAAAAGCCGTATCCAGCAGTCATGCCATACTCTAGCAGCCTCACAGACGAAGAGTGGATAATCCTCGAACCCTTATTGCCTCAGATATTACCGATTAAGAAGCAGACAAGACCGCCTAACTGGACAAAGCGAGAAATTTTGGATGATATCTTCTATCAACTCAAGAATGGCTGCAATTGGGAAGACTTACCCAAGGACCTGCCCCCTTACTCGACGGTATATTGGCATTACAAGCAGTGGCGGGCTGAGGGAGTGATCGATAAACTGATGAGCATCTTACACGCTCAAGTACGCGAACAGGTTAAAAAAAAGCCAAGTGGACAACGTTGCTGATCATCGACTCTCAAGCAGTAAAAAACACTTGTAATGCCAGCGCTGCATCGAAAGGATATTGTTTCTACAAATCGACTAATGGCATTAAAAGGCATTTAGCCGTTGATACCCTGGGATTTCCCTTCTTTACTCACTGCACCAAAGCGAATGTATCTGATGATACGGGTTTGATTGAGATGTTAACTGAAAAAATCGATTATTTCAAGTCAAAACCCGTCAATATTCCCAAAATCACCATCCTGCTGGACCACGGTTATCACCCTGAACATCTCACAGAGGAGTTACAAAAGGTTTATCCCCAGATCATGACGAAAATCAGATTTGAACTTTCGGCTAAACCATCAAAACTAGAATTGAAAGCGCAAGGGAAATCTGGGTTTGTTCCGGTTGCAGCAAGATGGGTAATTGAGCGGTCAAATGCTTGGATGGAGAGATGCAAAATTCTCGTCAAGAACTTTGAGAGAACTCTAGCTAATGCGACTACCAAGGTTAATCTTTGTTTTATTCGGCTGATGGTTAAGAGGCTTGCAGCACCTTCTTAGATGTCAAATGGGTTCTATAATAGGTTTGGTAATATCGAAGGTGAGCGCCTTTATGATTACCTACTAGCCCGACGGTGGTTCAAACCCCCGTCTCATAACGCAAGTCTTCTGAAGATGCGATCGCCTTTCTATTACCTGGAATAATAGAGGGCGATCGCTCTTTAGTGTGGGTTGTAGCGATCGCCTTTAAAGCGGTATAAAAACAGCAGAGCCTACAAACCTATCTAACCGAAAATGCCTCGTTGAACCGCCGTGTCACAGGCTCAGTGATGAATGTCAAAATTGACTTTTTACGAGTGACAATTTCACCTGTAGCAGTCATCCCTGGTGTAAATTCTACTTCTTGACCCCGCACGTTCACTGAGTGTTTACTTAACTTAATTCTTGTCGGAAAAACTAAGCCTAATTCTTTATCAACAATTGCATTCGGACTGACTTGCATAACTTCGCCCTCCACAGTGCCAAATTCCTGGAAGGGGAAAGTCGCCATTTTCACTTTTGCCTTCATTCCTTGACGAATAAACCCAATATCGCGGTTAAGAACTTTTACCTCTAGGAGCATTTCTTCCCCTTCCGGCAAAATTGACACCAATTCTTCACCCGATTGTACTGGCCCCCTGGTGGCTTTGACTCTGTAAATTGTACCAGCAACGGGAGCTTCAATCGTTTCTAAAGCTTGCTGCTTCCTCGCCTGATCTAATTGACCTTGAACAGTTGTTAATTCTTCTTTACGCTTGTTGAACTGGGTCAAAATTTCACTTTGGCGTTCTGATGCTACACGTTGGGCTTGACTGCGTGCAGCGTTGTAAGCTTGTTCTGCTTGGTGAATTTCTTGGACTTGGGCAGCAATATCTTTTTCTAATGATGTGACTTTATCTTGAGCCTCTGTGATTTTATTCTGGGCGTTAGTCACTTCATCTTGTGATCTAGTGATTTCTGTCTTTGCACGAGTTAATTTTTCTTGGGCATCCAGGTAATCCACACGAGGTACAGCGCCAGGAGTAATTAGGGTGTGTAGGCTTTTTTCCCTTTGTTGTGCAAGCGTCAAATTACTTTCAATTTTAATTCGGATGCTATCTGCGTTGACAAGATTGGTTTTGGCATTGCCAACGCTGCTTTTGGCATTAACTAAATTGTCTTGCAATCGAGTCAAGCGGACTTTGGCTTGATTGATGAGTGCTATTTGGCGATTTGCTTCTGCTTCCGCCGCAGCTTGACGCGCTTGGTAGTCTTGTAGACGGGAGGTTAAAAGTTCATCTTGCAGTTTTGTCCCAGTAGTTTTGCCTCCGGTGCGTTCTGCATCCAAACGTTGTAAATCGTCTTGAATTAATCTAGTAGATTTAGCTAGGCGGGAAACATCGGTTATTTGCAAGTCTGGATCTTTTTGAATCAGAATTTGACCTTTAGTAACGCGATCGCCTTCTTGCACTTTGACGGCGACAATTGACCCTCCACCCAAGGATGTCACGGGTCTTACCTGTGTGGAAGCAATTAATTCCCCTGGTGCTGTTGCTACTTCATCTATTTGTGAGAAGTACGCCCAAGCGATCGTCCCAAATACGATGGCAGTCATCGTTCCCGCTAATAATCTCGTGTACAGGGGTGGCAATTCCTGTACTGCCTTCCCCAATTCATAGGTGAGTTGTTCCTCTGGTTGGGCGAATCGCTCTTTCGTCTGACGTGCTTGAGCAGCATTTGCAGCTAGGGAAGATTTCATAGAATTTTAGATTATTGGGCATTGGGCATTGGGCATTGGGCATTGGGCATTGGGTATTAGTTTTTCTGCTCATGCCCCATGCCCCATGCCCCATTACCTAATTTAAACTGCTAGATAGCGCCGCAAAAAGTTTTCTAATGTCTCCAACTGGAAGTTAAAAATCGCCTCTAAATTGGCAATTTCATCTTTTGTACAGAGAAATTCATTTGCTAGCAATGTGCGATAAGTTCCCAAAGCTTTTTGGATTTGGGGATTAAATAAGCCTAATGCACTCTGTAACCCATCAATGACAAATAGTGGTGAGTTAATTATTACTGGTTCTTTGATAAAGATCCGACCAAAAATCCGAGGAATATCTTCTCGTAATAAAATCTCCGGGCCTCCCACTGGTAAAATCTGGTTGCGAGCGCCTTCAACTGTCACAGAATCTACCACTATCTTTGCCAAATCATCGGTACTGACAATTGAGGTACGGTTTTTGCGATCGCCAATCAGCAGATACAATCCTGTTTCCCGGAATCGTTCTACTAGTGGCAGCAAGTTAGATGCTAATCCAGCTGGGCGTAAAATTGTGTAATTTAAGCCACTAGCTGCCAAATATCGTTCTACTGCTCGTTTGGCTTTGAACACAGGAGCATCTTCATATCCGCGATCGGCTCCCAATACGGAAATGAAGACAAAATGCTCTACGCCATTGGCTTTTGCTTGGTCAATCAGTTCAATATTGGCGCGGTAATCTAAGGATAGAGCATCGCTATCAGAACCGTGGGCGCTGATAATATACTTCACACCCCGACTAGCTTTCTGAATATCTTTTTCCTCTAGCAAGTCACCGATAAAGATTTCTGCACCCCGGTGTTCTAACTCGCTGTAGCGCGACGTAAGGCGGACAAATGCCCGCACAGACTGTTCTTGTTGTCGTAGGAGTCGCACAACTCTGCGACCAATTCCTCCCGTTGCTCCAGTTACTAGAAACATATAAATACCTAAATTGAATACTTTCAGCGTTTATAGTTCTTGAAATCCTTGATATATGCTCAAAATCCGTTGAACAATACTTAAACAACATGAGCATATCTTTATACTTTGTTACTATGCTCAAGCTCTCCTCACGCCAATTAAGCCAATAGGTCACACCTTATTTATCTTAATACTCTAAAAATTATCCCCCATATCTTTAGTAGATGCAGGGGATAGGTTAATGGGATTAGTTTTACTGGCTCAACAAGTCAATAGCTTGTTCAAGCGACATCTTAGCTTTGTGCAAGTTCAGAACGCGTGAACATAAAATAGTAGTGTCCATTTTTTGAATTGGATATTGGTGGTTGTACTTCCGGCAAGTTGTAGCAACCACCAAAAAACAATTTAATCTGCTGCCTACCAGTGATTCAGCTTATATTTATATTTATACATAAATGCCTAATCCTAAAGGTCATCCAGAAAATTTAAACCCATTTAAATCAGAGAGGGAAGAACCTTTAAGTGAGCGTCTTAACTTACGTGTCACAAAAACTATGAAAGAAGAACTATCTACTAAGGATGATCCTCCAGAATTTTGCCGTCGTGCAATCCAGGAAGCATTAGATAAAGATAGAGAAAAGTAATCTCAAAGGGATAGTTCTCAGGAGTGTGTGAATTACTGGGATGAGTCAGCAATCAAGCATATTGCTATCTCAATATGCTTGATTGCTTGCGGAAAACACCGAAATGAGAAAGCAAACACAGCTTTTGAGTAAGTCAAATGCCATTTTGCTTGCGGAATACACCAAAATGAGTAAGCAAATACAGCTTTTGAGTAAGTCAAATGCCATTTTGCTTATTAAATTCGACTTTAGGGACTCCCAAATAAAAAAATACTCAACTACTTCTTGTGGGCATCTCGCCATTGGTCAACTTAAGCGCAAACCCCTTTAAAACCTCGTTTCCAGCCTCTGGCTGGAAATGCTCTTCAATTGCGGCAGAGCCGCAAGTCTTGAGGCCGCAACCCCCCGATTAGGCATTCCAACTGGGAACGAGATAAAGTAGACCCGCGCTGTAAGGGTTTCTTAAGGGTCATACGTGGGTTGACTTTCGGACAGATACTGAGGCTATGGAGCAGTTAATTTGGGGTATCACTGGAAAACCGCCAGAGCGAAAAGTTCTGTAACAGTTTGCTGAGATATTTATACTCATGAGATAATTTCCTAACTAACTAACAAAATAAATTACTCAATATTAGTATGACCAAAGTATCAATCTCTAGTGTGGAGTTACCAATTCATCTCCGTACTAAAACAATTGCTCGACGTTTAATAGTCATAGTTATCAGCCTCACCTTCGCAGGCGTTTTAAGTGGCTATTTTTGGCTCTCGAAGTTTCCCTTGCCTGCTAGCAAATGGTTTTACCAACTATTTAGCCTTGATGGCGAATTTAATATTCCTGCTTGGTATTCCGCATTCTCTCTATTATTTTGTTCGGGATTACTTAAAGTAATTACTGTTATTAAGACGAAAGACCGCCATTTCTCTTACTGGAAAACCCTATCTTTTATATTTCTATATTTGAGTTTGGATGAAGCATTTAGTTTTCACGAGATTTTGATCATACCGTCAGTGCGACAAGCGCTTCATCTCAATCCTATATTTTTCCAAACCTGGGTTATTCCTGGTGTGGCTTTAGTGGCAGTTTTTGCATTTAAATATCTTAAATTTTGGCTTGCTCTCCCGCCAAAGACTCGGTATTTATTTTTTATTGCCGCAGTTGTTTATGTAGGTGGAGCATTAGGTATGGAAATGATCGGTGGGCTTTTGATAGAAGATTTTGGTCGCCGTAGTATCATAGCGTTAACGGGTATAGTTATTGAAGAGTCTTTGGAAATGATAGGAATTGTGATTTTTATTTATGCGTTGCTAGCTTACCTTAGCAGCTTGAAAGAAAGTATTCAACTGAAAATCTATATCTCTGATCAATAAATTTAGGCGGCTCAATATACCCAACTTTGTGGGTTAAAAAACCTTAATTTTCTCTTAGCCCACGGAGGAAAGCTCTTGTTTGTGTAGCCGCGTTCGCGTCAGCGTGCCGGAGGCTCTATTCCATTCACCCTGGCTCTAAGTTGATACCAATGAATATTGTTAAACCCCTACGAAAAATATGTTTTTTCAAACAATTCATATTTGGTATTTTCTGTCAATACGTAAGTCCTATATTTTTTGAAAATCCCTTATTTATTTTTCCGATGCAGTAACTATTAACTATAGGACTCATATTTTATTTTTGAAATACAGGTAGTGGCGTGGCAAGGCTAACGCACCACTTCAGATTTTAGGTGCGTTACGCTACGCGATAACACACCCTACATATACTTAGATTTTTTCAAAAATCAAATCGAATTGCTATAGTAACTTAAGTAAGTAGGCAAGAATAAATCAAACTATATTACGTAATATAAAATTAATTAAAGCAGTAAAGATAATGCGTTGGCAATTCTTGCCGATATAGAGAAGTGGATGTGAGGAGACTTATAAGTGAGTGACGAAGATCAGTTTGATGTCTTCCTTTGCCACAATAGCAAAGACAAGCCTGAAGTAGAAGAAATTGCTCATGAATTAATAAGACAACGAATTAAACCTTGGCTAGATAAGTGGGAACTTCGTCCTGGTTTAGTATGGCAGTCTTTACTAGAAGAACAAATATAAAATATTAAATCAGCAGCAGTTTTTGTCGGTAGCAGTGGACTTGGCCCCTGGCAAAGTCAAGAGATGAGAGCTTTTTTAAACGAATTTGTAGAGAGAGGCTGTCCCGTGATTCCCGTTTTGCTTGGGAATACACCACAGCAGCCTAAACTTCCAATTTTTCTTAGGGGTAATACGTGGGTTGACTTTAGGACAGATACTGAGGCTATGGAGCAGTTAATTTGGGGTATTACTGGAAAACCGCCAGAGCGAAAACCAAAGCCACCGCCAGTAATTCAAGCCGATGACCTCAGTTCTGAGAAGGGAGTAAACTACACGCGATTGCGAGATTTGCTAGCAGCAGGCGAGTGGAAAGAAGCGGATGAGGAAACTTTAGCTGTTATGCTCAAGGCATCTGGCAGTAAAGAGGGAAACAACTTTACTCAATCCATAAGTATTTTTCCCTGTACTGACTTACGTACTATTGACCAACTCTGGGTAAAATATAGTGATGGGCGCTTTGGCTTCAGCGTTCAGAAGAAGATTTATCTGAGCGTTGGTGGGAAGGCTGACGGTGAATATTATAAAGAAGTCTGGGAAAAATTTGGCGAGCGCGTAGGATGGAGAGTAAAAGAAAACTGGATTTCTGACTCAGATATAGCTTTTAACACTTCAGCACATGAGGGACACCTACCTTGTGCGTATAGGTTTGTGGAGAGTTTCTTTGGTTCTGAGGAAGAAGTTCTCTTTTCTCGCGTTGAGACTTGTGAAGTTTAAAATTTAAGCACTTTAGACTTTTATAAATATTTATAACAGGGTTGTTTTCAACGAGTTAATAAACATTTCAGTGTCCCGGTGGTTGAAATTTCGGGGTAAGCGAGTCATGAAGTGAGATAAGTTCTTGTTTAGTCCTCTTCAGAGGACTTTGGCTATTAGCCGTAGGTTTCTAACCTATGGCGGGTGACGGGTTCAAACGTGAGATTGTGGACTAAGATTTGCACCATTGCAGAATGTTGGCATTGCCCACACGTCCTCCTCAGAAGAAATTCTGCGGCTCATAGCGAAAGTCATCTAAAGCTGACTGAAATTCTTGTTTTAGCGTGAATTCGACGGCTCATATCATGTTCGCTTGATTACTTATTAAACCCGGAGAACCCCACCCCGCCAAAGCTGTGCTTTGTCTCCCTGCCCCTAATCCCCAGAGGGGACCCCGAGTTCCCCGCAGGCGGGGAGGGGTTGGGGGTGGGGTTCTTTTTTTGGGCGTTATCGGAAACGCACTATTTATACTTTATGCAAACAGCCCACCTCAAAACTATTCAGAAGCTTTGTTATTAGCCCTATTGGCACGCGCCTCAGCTGAAGCCATCACTTCATCCATATTCTCTAAGACTTCGCCAGGGAAGTTTTCCAAAACTCTGGTAGAAAGAGCAACCCGCCCTTTACCCTCATCCAAGTCAATAATTACAGCTTTAATTGGCTGACCAACTTTAAATACCTTTTCTAGAGATTCAATGAATTTTTGGCTTACCTGCTTGATATGAAGCAAAGCCCCCATACCATTTAAATCGACAAACACACCAAAAGGTTTGATGCCAGTAACTTTACCTTCCACCAGTTGACCTAGTTCTAATAAGCTGAAGTTGCTAGAACGAGTTGCTAAACGCTGGGAAAGGATGAGTTTGTTGGTATTACGATTAATTTCCAAAAAGCCCACAGTCAGATTTTGACCTTTGAGTGCTTCTAAATTATCACGCTCTGCCAGGTGCGATCGCGGAATAAACCCCCGCAAAGAGAGAATATCGACGGTAACACCACCTTTATTTACACCCATAACCCGTACTTGCACAGTCTGAGCATTTTCCTGCATTTCCGCCAGTCGTTCCCAGATGTGCTGAATTTCCAACTGCTTTCGAGAAAGGGTGACTTGACCTTCTGCATCCTGATCTCGGATAATCAAAAACTGCATATCCTCTTGCAATGGCAGCACCTCCGATAAATCGGTAACTGCTCTCAAAGAAGCCTCATCGCGCGGCAGAAAAGCTGACGACTTGCCACCAATATCGACATAGGCTCCATCGTGGTCAAGTTGGAACACTTTGCCATGTACAACCTGTCCCTTTTGAAACTGGTAGTCGTGTTTTTCTAGTGCTTTGGCAAAATCGTCCATTGTAAATGACGAATTGGCTGTTTGAGAAAGTTGCGATTCGGAATTCATGACTTTTGAAGATTAATTGTTATTTGATCTGGTGCCACTGGAGTTTAGATTGTCCTTTGTCATTTGTTCTTTGTCTCTAATTCTTACTAATAACAAATGATCAAAGACGAACTTGGTTACATAGTTTTTAGGTCAGTTGACCAAAAAGTTGTTTCACTTGCTCCCAAGCATCGGCTGCCGCTTTAGGATTATAACTGGCACGAAGGTTACAGAAAAATCCGTGATTAGCTCCATCGTAGCGAAACACACGATGAGGAATTTTATATTTTTCTAACTCTGCTTCAATCTCATCTACTTGTTCGGCTGGGATGCTAGCATCTTCTTTACCAAAGAAGGCATAGAGAGTGCCTGGAATTTCTCTGGTGCGGGAGATAGTAGGAGCGCCACCTCCTAGTGTGCGGGTGGTAATTCCAGCACCGTAGAAGGAAGCCGTAGCTTTAATATCTGGTAAGGTGGCTGCAAGATATGCGACATGACCACCAAAGCAGAAACCAATACAGCCAAAGCCATCTTTTTTGACTTGGGGCAGATTTTTGAGGTAGTCAATTGCTAATTGAATATCGCTCAATAACTCTGATCCTTTAGTTTGCATAGCGTAGCCTCTGCCCGTTTCCATATCTTCGGGTGTGTATCCGGTTTCAAAACCAGGAGCAACCCGTTGGAAAAGTGCAGGTGCGATGGCTACATACCCAAGTTTGGCAATCCGTTCTGTAACTTCCCGAATGTGAACATTGACACCAAAAATCTCTTGTAGTACCACCACTCCTGGGTAAGATCCAGATTCTTTTGGCTCTGCCAGATAAGCAGACATTTGAACATTATCTTGCAAAAGATTAACCGTTGTGGTAATTATTGCTTGCTCTGTCATAATAATTATTACCAGTGCTATGTGATTAGCCTTGTGTTTATTTGATATAACTATGCCAGTATGGCCAAGTTATTTCCAATTAAATTATTAATTACCAATAATGAACGCATTAGAAATTTTTCCCCGAAGAACTTTATATGTAAATAGAATATTTGATATGTAGCAAATGCAGCTGGAACCAAAAGAGTGCTGAGTTAAAAGTGCTGAGTAGGAAAGCAATACTCCCCACTCCCCACTCCCCATTACCCCTAATCCCCAGAGGGGTCCCCACCTTCCCCACTCCCCACTTAGTATTCAAGAGGTTTGATGATGATTCAATTTCGTATTCAGCCAGACAGCGAAATTCCCGCATCAACCCAGCTGTTTAATCAAATCCGGTTTGCAATCGCTTCTCGGCAATATCCCCCTGCTTACAAATTGCCAAGTACACGCGCGCTAGCAATGCAAACGGGATTACACCGTAATACCATTAGCAAAGTTTACCGTCAACTGGAGGAAGACGGATTTGTTGAAAGTATTGCTGGTTCAGGAATTTATGTTCGTCCCCAAGGTCATGAGGGCGGTAGCAGGCTGCAATCACCAATTCTCAAACAAAATCCTGATGCATATCAAGTTGTCCAGCAAGCACTTGATAATCTGCTCTCTCAAGGATGTTCACTGAATCAAGCTAGAGAACTATTTTTAGCGGAAATTGACTGGCGCTTGCGTTGTAGTGCGCGAGTACTGGTTGCAGTTCCATCTTATGACATGGGTGCTGGTGAGTTGATGGTGTATGAATTAGAACGAGCTTTGAAAATCCCAGTACAGTTGGTAGCAATGGAAGAATTAACATCTGTGCTAGATAAAACTACCTCTGCGACAGTAGTCACAAGTCGGTATTTTATCAGTAATGTGGAAGCGATCGCAGCTCCTAAAGCTGCACGGGTAATTCCTCTAGATATCTACGACTACACCAAAGAACTCAACTTATTAAAAACCCTACCAAAAGAAAACTGTGTAGGCATAGTTAGCCTCAGTTCTGGGATTGCACGAGCCGCAGAAGTAATCCTCCACGGTCTGCGAGGGGATGAACTACTAGTGATGACTTCTCAACCAAAAGATGCTTATAAACTTCAAGCAATGGTTAAACGAGCTGAGGTAATTATAACCGATCAAGCCAGTTTTGCCGCAGTGCAAGCAGCCGTGCAAGCATTTGATGAAGATATTATTCGTAGACCAAAGCTGATTAAGGTTGAAAATTATATCGGCACTAATTCAATTAACTTGCTCAAACGAGAACTGGGTTTGAGTTAATCTAAAACTTAGAATATCAGGTCAAACTGAGTAATCGGCAAGTCGCAAGAGGTTTGATATAGGCAGAACATAAACCGCCAAGTTCCCTTTGTACAGCTTTGTCTAATTGTGGATAGTTTTGTACAGATTTTTAGAAGCGGTACTGAAGAGAGGATAAGAATGGTATAGGCGGACACACCTAACAAATACTCAGGATTATGATTAGACATCTGCTAAAAATAATGTAGAGACCTACCAGCGCTACGTCTCTACAATGCTTCTAGATCACAAATATTTCAATCAAAAACGAAAGCTCAAAAAAGAGCAAAACTAAATAACCAAAAACTTATTTCATTGGTGATTGTAGTTGGTCAAAAATTGAGGTATAATTTGCACAAATAGTCAAAAACCAAGACTAAAAACCAAAAAGTTAGCAACCCTTAGTTAGCTTTTAACAAAAATATTATCTCGTCTTAGATTTTTGAAGTCACAAGTACGGTTGGCCTGACCGAAAATTAACGTCTGGGGACTGTTGTAGCCGACTACCTTGGGCGAAGCAGGAAGATAACATCAAAGTTAGTTTTACCTAAGTTTGAGTAAGTTTATTAGAGCAGATTAACAAATTATCACACCTGTGGTTTTGGTGTGGTAATCTGCAAAAACTCTTGCACCCGTTGCAGGTAAGTTGGAGCGTCTTCCAACATCGGGAAATGCGCTGTACCGGGAATCATCGCAAATTCAACTTTGTCACTCAGTGCAGCTGCTTGACTCCCCATCTCGGCTGAAATAATTTTGTCATACTCCCCTGCCACTAGCAAAGTCGGCACAGTCAGCTTGGCAAACTCTTGCGGCATTAATTCAGCTTGAGCTTTACTGACTGAAGTAAAAATTGTCCCTAAAGCCGCATCATAATCTGCTTCGAGAAAATCTTGCAAAAAAGCTTGACGCTCAGAATGTGGTATGGAACTATGTAAAAATCTTGCCATAAACATCCGGTCAACAAATGGGATTTTACTTAACCACTTGGGACGAAATTTTACTACATAGCCACCGAATTTATGAAAGGCACTAAAAGATTTTTCGTCATACTCAAAAACGCCGCTACACGTTAAAATTCCTCGTTCCACTCGTTCGGGGTAGCGGTTAAAAAATAAAGTGGCAACAGATGCGCCCATTGAGTGAGCATGGATATGCACACGCTCAATATCTAACCCATCTAGCAAAGCTGCCAAATCATCAGCATATTCCTCTAATTCATAGGTTAACTCTCTAATTGCCTCCGATTCTTCCTGGGGGGACTGAGACTCGGCAAAAGATTCACTTGCTTGAGCTATAGTCGCCTTACCACGAGAACGGCCAAATCCCCGCAAATCGTAGAGTAAACAATCAAATTGCTCTGATAAAACATCAGCCGTATTTTGCCAATACCTAGCGGAACCAGCCCAACCGTGCATGAAAACCATGACTGGTTTTACCAAAGAACCAGATGGCTTTTTCACCCATTCGTAGTAATGCTCAACCCCACGAACACTAATATAAGGCATTTATCATTTGTCCTTTGTCGGTTGTCATTTGTCCTTGGTACATGGTTATTAGTCCTTAGTTTTTGACAAATAACCAATGACCAATGACTAATGACCATTAAGCTGACTCTGGCTTCGGTAGTGAAGATGGATGCATTATCAGTTCGGCAGTCGATCGCTTCTCGACCATCTCCCGTGTTACTGTACAGCGTGTCACATCCTTACGGGATGGTAACTCGTACATTACGTCCAGCATCAGTTCTTCGACAATGCCCCGTAACGCTCTAGCACCAGTTTTACGGCGGTAGGCTTCTTGAGCGATCGCTCGCAAAGCATCTGCTTTAAAATCTAACTGGACATTATCCATCTTCAGCAGCTTTTGGTACTGCTTCACTAAGGCGCTGCGTGGTTGGGTGAGAATCGCCATCAGCGCTTCTTCATCTAGCGGATCTACTACTGCTACCATTGGCACGCGCCCAATAAATTCTGGAATCATGCCAAATTTGACTAAATCATCTGGTTCGAGATGGCGGAGAGTGTCTGCGGCTCGTTTCTCCTTCGATTGCCCTTCTCCCGGTTGCACAAAGCCGATTGCTTTTTTGCCAACTCTCTGATCTACAATCTTTTCTAAGCCCACGAAGGCACCACCACAGACGAACAAAATATTACTTGTATCAATCTGGATGCAGTCTTGATAGGGATGCTTGCGTCCTCCTTGGGGTGGTACATTGGCGATCGTTCCCTCTAACATTTTCAGCAAAGCTTGCTGCACGCCTTCGCCAGAAACATCGCGGGTAATTGACGTGTTCTCGCTCTTACGGGCAATTTTGTCAATTTCGTCAATGTAAATAATTCCCCGTTGTGCTTCCTCTATATCCAAATCTGCCACCTGCAACAATCGCAGCAAGATATTTTCCACATCTTCTCCCACATACCCCGCTTCCGTCAGTGTCGTAGCATCAGCGACGGCAAAGGGTACATCCAAGATTTTTGCTAGGGTTTGTGCTAAGAGAGTTTTGCCGCAACCAGTCGGGCCAATTAACAAAATGTTGGACTTTTGCAGTTCTATTGCATCATCTGCCCCAGCTTTGCCACTGGCTTTAGACTGAATCACCGCCAGCCGCTTGTAGTGATTGTAAACAGCTACTGACAGCACTTTCTTCGCTTCGTCTTGACCAATAACATGTTCGTCTAGATATTTTTTAATCTCTCTGGGCTTGGGTATTTGATTAAACGAAATACTAGAAGAATGGGTACGCCGTTTTTGAGGTGGTTCTGCTCTTGGTGCTGGTTGTGCTGCTGCACCAGTGGTATCGAGTAACTCCTCGTCTAGTATTTCATTACACAAGTCAACGCATTCATCGCAGATGTAGACTCCCGGCCCCGCGATTAATTTACGCACTTGCTCTTGAGACTTGCCACAAAATGAACACTTTAAATGGGAGTCGTACTTAGACATACCAGCCTCTTATTTCAGAATGGTGACGTTTTCCCCTGCTGTGGGAAGATTTTGCCTGGAAATGACCTGATCAATCAAACCGTAGTTCTTCGCCTCATCTGCGGACATAAAAAAGTCGCGCTCAGTATCTGCTTCAATTCTTTCTAAGGGTTGACCAGTATGTTGAGACATTAACTGATTCAACTTGGACTTAATGTAAAGAATTTCTCTGGCTTGAATTTCAATGTCAATGGCTTGACCTTGAGCGCCACCAAGTGGTTGGTGAATCATAATCCGGGAGTCGGGCAGAGACATTCGCTTACCGGCAGCCCCTGCTGTCAACAAAAATGCCCCCATGCTCGCGGCTAATCCAAAACAGATGGTAACAACATCAGGGCGAATTTGTTGCATTGTATCATAGATTGCCATCCCTGCGTAGACCGACCCGCCAGGAGAATTAACATACAGTTGGATGTCTTTTTCTGAGTCTTCGGCATCTAGGAATAACAACTGAGCCACGATTGAGTTGGCTACGGCATCGTCTATTGGCGTTCCCAAAAAGATAATCCGCTCTCGCAGCAGGCGGGAGTAGATGTCGAAAGCCCTTTCTCCCATGCCAGACTGTTCTACCACCATCGGCACGATGTTGCTAGGGCTGTTTAACTGGGAGTTAATGTTTATTCGACTTAAGTTGCTGATGGGGTTATTTCCCGACTGCGATAGAAGCATACAACTAAATTTGACGATAATTTAGGACAAATGTTTCAGCAGCAAATGCTGCCTTTTCGACGAATGGGATTTTTATAAGCTACGTGTTAACCATTATGCCTCATATAATTTCCTCTCGTCTAACACAGTATCAAGCTCAGGTAATAACAGGTGTCACTATTTGCGGAAAATTCATTAATTCTTTAATTATTCTGGCTTGATCGCAAAGTCGTGAACCCATTTCACCAGTACTTTAACTCAGAACTGGTGAACTCGTGGCTGTGGGATTTTTATTATCCTTCTGTGACTTCTGTAGAAGCTCCGCTGTTTTCTTGTTCTGTCTGAGGTGCATCAGCATCTGATTCTGTCAGTTCCGTTTCCTCTGTGGGACTCAAGGAGCCTTCGGGTACAAGTTCAACTGAAGAGTGTTCTAAGAGCCAATCGATGATTTTTTCGGTTAATAGTTCGTTTTCCACGATTGAGCGCAGTTTATCTTCATCAACGTCTTGTTCTTCCGGGTATTGCTCCAAAAGTTCTGTAACTCTGGCTGCGACTTCTTCTGATGTTAGCTCGATAGATTCGCGTTTACCGACTTCCCGCAAGGACAAGGAGCGTTTGATGCGTTCAATTGCCTCAGTGCGCGATCGCTCCCGCAACTGAGCAATAATATCTTGAGTAAACAAATTCTTCACATCTAGTCCCTGCTGAGACAGTCGGATTGCTGTTTGCGTTAGCATTGCATCCACTTCTTGCTCAATCAACGTTCCTGGTAAGTCAACTTCTACGTGGTTGAGCAGTTCCGTTAACAAGGCTTCCTGCTTATTGGTTTTTGTTTTGTCGTCCGCCTCTTTTTGATATCGCTCTACCAAAGAAGCGCGTAACTCCTCTAAGGTTTCAAAATCGCTGATTTCTTGGGCGAAATCGTCATTTACTTCTGGTAGCTCCTTTTCCTTCAACTCTTTGAGCGTCACTGTGAAAGTTGCCGCTTTTCCAGCTAAATCTTCGTTAGCATACGGAGCTGGGAATTGCGCCGCAATTTCTTTGGTTTCTTCAGGATTCATCCCCACTATTCCCGAAATAAAGCCTGGTATAAACTTATCTTCCTGCAACTCAACTTGAAAATCAGTTGCTTCGGCTCCGGGAATAGGTTCTAGTTCAGCTGTTTCGTCTTCGCCCTCAACTTTGGAGAATGAACCTTTAAAATCGACTACGGCAATATCGCCGATTTGGGCTGCACGTCCTTCCACAGGAATCAATGTCGCCAATTCTTGACGTTCCTTATCCAGCGTGTTTTCCACTCGTTCTGGATCAAACTTGACTTCTTCTGCCTTAGCCTGTAAATCAGTGTACTGCACTAGATTCACTTCTGGTTCTACATCGACAGCAGCCGAAATCGTCAGGGGTTTTCCAGGTTCATAATTCTTAATCAAATCTTCAAAAGAAGAGAGCAATTGCGGCTGACCGATTGCCGGGATAGCTTCTTGTTTGACTGCTTGCTCAATGCCATCTTGAATTAGTTCTTCCAGTGCTGCTGCCTTGATTCGAGTTGTACCCAGCCGTTGTAGTAATATCGGGCGAGGCACCTTGCCTTTACGAAACCCAGAAATATTGGCAGTACTCGCTAAGTTTTTAATGACCTTTTCGTAAGTTTGCTTGGTAATTTCCGGCGTAATCTCTATTTCCAGTCCAATTTGGCTGGCGGGAAGTTTTTCCTGGGTGACTTTCATGCTTCGTCTCTAGTTTTCTGGTATTTTATACTCCGAGTACACACAAGACGCAATAGAACAATTGCTTGCGTTTATGGCTTGATGTCTCTTAGGGGCAATGGAAGGGTCTGATGACATCCAAGGATGGATGCTTGTCGTGGGGCAAACATCCAGTTTACTGCCAATGACCAAGGACTTGACATTTTACCTTCATAACAATTTAGTTAATGGGGGCATAGGACATTGGGCATTAGGCATTGGGCATTGGGCATTGGCATTAGTTATTCTTTCTTCCCTCATCTCCCCACTTCCCCTGAAACTTAGGAATTAATTATTCACTAGGCTAATGCCGTGATATCCTGGTTCTCAGCGAGTGGTTAGTACCCTCAAGTTAAAGTTATAGTCTTGAGTCTAGCTATTATTAAGTTGTGGCACGAGAACGCATCTGTTGCCTAGCCCCATAGCTCAGTTTTATATTCTGTTGGTTTTATACACTTTTATCTCAGTATATTCATCATCTTGGTAAACAAATTTGCAGCCAATATGTTTGTTCCCTTACAGGTGGAATGCCTGTTAAACGTCTAAGTGCAGATATCTAGATTTTTCTGCTAAATGGCGATTTGTTGTATAATAATATATAGTTTAAATCGATGGAGAAATCAGATAGCCATTGTTGTAGAATGCAACATCACTTAACTTATTAAATAGTCTAGAAAATAAATGTATTAAATCTATAAAGATCGACTAAATTAGAGAAAAATATAAATCTATTCAAAATGTATTTCCAGACTGCGATCGCTATTTAAATATAAGTAAATTGTCAATTGTTCCAAATCTTAAAGGAGGAAGCAAGCTTGTCGAAATCCTATCGTTTAGCTATTTTGGGAGCAACTGGTGCAGTTGGCACAGAGTTGCTGGAATTATTAGAAAGCCGTAATTTCCCGATTGCTAACTTGAAGTTATTAGCATCAGAGCGGAGTGTCGGGCGAGCGCTGCGGTTTAAAGGGGAAAATATAGCAGTGGAGGCAGTGAGTGATCGCGCCTTTGAAAATGTTGATATAGTACTGGCTAGTGCAGGTGGTTCTACCTCTAAAACTTGGGCAGCAATTGCCGTCAAAAAGGGCGCAGTGGTAATTGACAACTCCAGCGCCTTTCGGATGAACCCGGAAGTTCCCTTAGTCGTACCAGAGGTGAATCCAGTAGCCGCAGCTAATCACCAAGGGATTATTGCTAACCCCAACTGCACGACAATTTTAATGGCTGTGGCAGTATGGCCATTGCATAAAGTTAAACCCGTGCAACGCATCGTCGCCTCAACCTACCAATCTGCTAGTGGTGCTGGTGCTCGAGCAATGGCAGAAGTCAAAACCCAAACAAGCGCTATACTACAAGGACAGCTACCAGTTGCCGAAATATTGCCTTACCCATTGGCATTTAATTTATTCCCGCATAACTCCCCATTAAACGATTTGGGTTATTGTGAGGAAGAAATGAAAATGGTCAACGAAACCCGAAAAATATTTGGTACGCAGCAAATCAGAATTACTGCAACCTGTATACGGGTTCCCGTACTCCGCGCCCACTCCGAAGCCATTAATTTAGAATTTGAGACTCCCTTTAGTGCAAAGGAAGCTAGAGAAATTTTAAGTTCCTCCCCTGGAGTGAAATTGGTAGAAGATTGGGGAACTAATCATTTTCCGATGCCAATTGAAGCAACAGGTAAAGATGAAGTTTTAGTGGGAAGAATTCGTCAGGATATTTCTCATCCTTGTGGGTTGGAATTATGGTTGTGTGGCGACCAAATCCGCAAAGGCGCAGCATTGAATGCAATACAAATTGCTGAGTTATTGGTAGAAAAAAATCTACTCAAACCATTAGCTATTAGTCATTAATCATTGATTAAGTGACAAATGATTAACGACACTTGAAAGTAATTTGCAGATAGGTTATCACAATAGAAAACCACCAAGATACAAAAACATGGGTAATCAGGAGTGAAAAAAGGGTGGGAGATTTTGGCAATGTTTTAACCGCGATGATTACGCCGTTTAAACCAGATGGTAGTGTCAACTATGATGTAGCGACAGAACTGGCGGCGCATCTAGTTAACAACGGTACAGATACATTGGTGATGTGCGGCACAACAGGAGAATCCCCGACGCTAAGTTGGGATGAGGAATACCAGTTATTTGTCGAAGTATTGCAGTCTGTGGCAGGAAAAGCTAAGGTAATCGCAGGTTGTGGTTCAAATTCCACCAAAGAAGCGATCGCTGCCACCCAAAAAGCGTCTAAGATAGGAGTACATGGTTCCTTACAAGTTGTTCCTTATTACAACAAACCGCCGCAAGCGGGATTGGAAGCACACTTTCTGGCGATAGCACAAGCCTGTCCCGACCTACCATTGTTGTTATACAATGTCCCCGGTCGTACCGGACAAAACCTTCAGCCAGAAACAGTTGCCCGGTTAGCTGAGGTTAGCAATATTGTCGGAATTAAAGAATCCACTGGTAGTATAGATCAGGCAAGCGAAATTCGTCGCTTGACACCAAAAGAATTCCACATCTATTCTGGTGATGATTACATGACTTTGCCCTTGTTAGCGATCGGGGCAAAGGGTGTGGTAAGTGTGGCTTCTCATCTGGTAGGAAACCAACTACAGCAGATGATCCAAGCTTTTCGTGCGGGGAAAATTCAGGTAGCCAGCGAGATTCATCTCCAACTGTTCCCGTTGTTTAAAGCTCTATTTCTCACTTCAAATCCCATTCCAGTGAAAAAAGCACTGAAACTTCAAGGTTGGGAGGTAGGTTCAACTCGTCCGCCGCTATGTGAAGCTGATTCAGAAGTCACTCAAAAGTTAGAAGCGGTTCTGAAAGAACTTAGTTTAATCTAGCCACCAGCGAGTTAAGCGCTGGTAGTCTGCTCCTTGCCAAAGATACATATAAACAATGACCACAATTGTTCATAAGTTGCAATTTAAAAACCTGTGCTAGGACTGATAGATATACTATGAATCCTTGAATTACAGTCGATTTTATTGAATAAAAAATTGAAATCTTCAATTAAAACTTGATTGCTTTGGGACTGACTTAAGAGACAGATGATGTTGTCTTAAATACAAGGAAAGTTAACTATCAATTTAATTAACCACAAGTAACAATCTAAGGAGAAAATGGCTAAAAACGAAGCTAACAATTCCGCCTTGAAAATTATTCCTTTGGGCGGTTTGCATGAAATTGGGAAAAATACCTGTCTTTTTGAGTATGACGATGAAATTATCTTGTTAGATGCAGGATTGGCTTTTCCCACAGAGGCGATGCATGGAGTAAATATTGTTCTGCCAGATACAACTTATCTGCGGGAAAATCGCCACAAAATTAAAGGGATGATCGTTACTCATGGTCATGAAGACCATATTGGTGGGATTGCTTTTCATCTCAAGCAATTTGATATCCCCGTGATTTATGGGCCAAGACTAGCAATGGCAATGCTAGAGGGTAAACTGGAAGAAGCGGGAGTGCGCGATCGCACAGAAATCAGAACTGTTCTACCCCGTGATGTCGTGCGGATTGGCAAAAACTTTTTGGTGGAATATATCCGTAACACCCACTCCATCGCTGATAGTTTCACCGTTGCCATTCAGACTCCCCTTGGTGTAGTCATTCACACAGGCGATTTTAAAATTGACCATACCCCAGTGGATGGTGAAAAGTTTGACTTGCAACGCCTAGCAGAACATGGTGAAAAAGGCGTTCTTTGCCTCCTAAGTGATTCCACTAACGCCGAAATCCCAGGATTTACACCTTCCGAACGTTCAGTTTATCCCAATCTGGAGAGAGTATTTAGTCAAGCTACTGGGCGATTATTTGTCACTACCTTTTCTTCCAGTGTGCATCGCATCAACATGATTTTGGATATCGCCAAGAAGCAAAACCGTGTAGTGACGATTGTGGGGCGTTCCATGCTGAACTTGATTGCTCATGCCCGCAATTTGGGTTATATCAAGTGTGAAGATAATCTGCTGCAACCATTGCACGCAGTACGTAATCTCCCGGATGAGAAAGTTTTAATTTTAACTACAGGTTCTCAGGGTGAATTGATGGCAGCAATGACCCGCATTGCCAACAAAGAACATCCTCACATTAAAATCCGCCAAGGAGATACGGTAGTATTCTCTGCTAACCCAATTCCCGGAAATACGATCGCTGTAGTCAACACCATCGATAAATTGATGATTCAGGGGGCGAAAGTGGTCTATGGCCGAGATAAAGGGATTCACGTCTCCGGTCACGGCTGTCAGGAAGAACAAAAGCTGATGATTGCCTTAACTCGACCCAAGTTCTTTGTGCCATTTCACGGCGAACATCGGATGCTGGTGAAGCACGCAGAAACGGCTCAGAGTATGGGCATTCCCGCAGAAAACATGATCATCATCCAGAATGGTGATGTTGTCGAACTGACTGAAGATGCCATTCGCGTCGCTGGTAAAGTCCCATGTGGTATCGAACTTGTAGATACTACTAGTTCGGGTATGGTAAGTGCCAAAGTTTTACAAGAACGGCAACGCATGGCTTCAGAAGGCATTATCACGATCGCAGCTGCCATTGATTGGAATGGTAAACTGTTGGCAAAACCAGAAGTTCACCTCCGGGGTGTAGTGACAAGTGTAGAGCGATCGCTGCTACAAACCTGGGTAAAACAACGGATTGAAGAAATCCTCACTGTGCGTTGGTCAGAATTTGCTGCTGGGGAAGGTGAAGCAGCAGATATAGATTGGGGTGGATTGCAAGGAACTTTAGAACGAGAATTGCAACGTTCCATCCGCCGCGAACTGCAATGTCAACCATCTGTGACTTTGTTGATGCAAATTCCTGATCAGCCGCCTGTGAAAGTTGCTGATGGGAGAAGACGCCGGACTCGGACTGCTGCTCAAGTAGCATCATAGGGATAGGGTAAGATAACAATTTAACGCAGAGGCGCAAAGACGCAGAGTTTTTCTTAGTGTCTTTGCGCTTTTGCACGTAATTCCTGAGAAAAAATCAATTAGGCTTAACCGAATTTTCTGTTCAACTACCACTACCAGTGATATTAGAAAATTTGAACTATAGTAGAAAGCAGTATATGAAATCCAATTATGCTTAATCAAGATAATATTAAGACAGCCAGAAAAATTTACTATAGGTGAGCTTTTGCAAAAAGTTGCAGATGAAAGACGAGATAGACTTCAGAACGGTCTTAGGGAAGGAAATTTTTACGTCTACTTCTGCAAAGGTAATCTGACTATTCAAATTAAGCACAATGATGTTTATTTCCTTGAAATTGATCTTGAAACTTGTAACAACTCTCGTGAATTGCTAGATTGGATATTCCATATTCACGGCAAAGCTCTGGCTGGATCTAGTTGTGTATTAGATTTAATTCTGACAGTACTTGATGATGCCTGCTATGATGTGCATGGGAAAGGTGCAGAAACTCTATTTATACGCAGTGAAGCATTAAACTGGCGTAATCCTTAGTATTTCAACATATAGATAAGCTTGGAATACCAAAGCCTCTGGTTAAAACATCAGAGGCTTTAGTATTAATTTTTAGCTTTGGCGTAAGTAAAGTTTGGAACAAGTTTGTGTTACACCCAGTTAGTGCATCATAGTCATCGTGTGTTCCCAAGAGCGATCGCCTTCAATGAACCCAGAAGTATACTAGAACTAAAGTACACACTGTTAACGTCGCTCCAAACCTTAGATGTTCCCAAAAAGTTAGCTTGTAACCTAAATCAGCAGCAGCTTCTACAACTATTAAGTTGGCAACTAAAGCAAACAAAGTCAAATGTTCAATCCGTCGAGTGATTGCAACAGACTACCAGCAACTAAAGCATCCATCGCTAGTAAATAAGGAATCGGATTTCAACCCAAAGCTTGAGTCAGAATTAAGGTTAAGGGTGTAAACCAGCAACGTCTACAGACTTCTCTCTACTTCTACGGTATTCAGCCAGCAATGAACAGGATGCGGGAACGTGGGAAGGTGGGAATACAGAGAGGAAAAACGCCTACTAGGGTATTACCAATATTTATACTTAGCAAAAATACTTGCAGGAAGACCTTATATTAAGGTTTGTAAATGCTACACTAAAACCTATCCAATGACAGATGTCTTTACTAAAATTTAAAGTACATCAAGTTATGAACAAGATCCTAATATTACACTACCGATCCCCAGAAAATTGCGATTAACTTGACGTAGTAACAAATTAGGTTCTGACTTAAGTGGCAATCAGGTATTACATTATATCGCAGTCAGGACACGATTCTTCCGGTAAAGGTCGTCGCCACGTTGGATATATTCATCAAAAAGACGAATAGCCTTAATAACACGGAGGATTAGCCATGAAGGTGTTCAACAATACTACAAAAAAGATTTTTCTGGCAAGCTGGGTATCAATCAATCAAGCAGAGACTAGCGATCATAAAGTAACCCAGCTAAACCGTCCTGTTTCCAAGCCTTACTGGGATATTCTCCAACCCTTACGGCATCGGGTAGAAAACATTCAAGTCCGCGATCGCCAACTAGCTCACCGCTTGTGCAAACTGATTCCATCTCAGTGTCCCTTTGAGCGAGATATCAAATTATTCGGGAAAACTCTGTTTCACATTCCGCCCATGTGCAAGCTCAACCCCTTATATGAAGAAGTGGTTGGTTTACGTTTCCGAGCAATGTGCTATCTAGCCGACGATTGTGGCGAAGATGTATCACAGTACTGTTGAGTGCTGAGTGCTGAGTGCTGAGTGCTGAGGGAAAAATTAAGAGTGAGAAGTGATGAGTGAGGAATTAAAAATAAAACTCCTAACTCCCGACTCATAACTATTTTTTTACTATATTTTTTTGCCATTTTTGGATAGCATCCTGAGCATCTTCGTAAGCGCCTGTCTCCTCTGGCACTAAAGCAGCCGTCGCAATTGCGCCATTACGTTCTCCTTCGACGGCGCGACGCTTGGCCAAATCTAAAATTTTCTCACTCCAGTTATTGATCGATTTTTGGGCAGTATCGAAGCCTGGTTGACCTGGTGGTACTTTCTTAGCAACTTCGATCGCACGATTGTAGGTAGATGCCTGTCCAGATTTAATCAAGGCATTAGCTGCATCTAAAAGAGTTTTGTTACTCACATACTGCTTGCCCTCTAACCGCCACAGGTTAATTGCTGCTTGTGCTTTGGCATAGGGGTCTTGATCTTTGGTGATTAATCGAGCGGCAGCAATAGCGCTAGGATACTGTCTTTGTTTAGCACGACCTTCTGCTAAATCTAAAATCATCCGGCTCCAAATCTTAATATTCTCCTGAGCTTGTTCGTACAGTGGTTCACCGGGTTTAATTTTCCGGGCTGTAGCGATCGCCAAGCCCAAATCACTAGCCTGAGTTTGTCTGAGCGACATTTTCGCCAGGTCTAATACTGCTTGATTCCGCTTTTTTGACTCGGTTTTAGAGGCTATTTGGGCGCTAGATTGGTTGCGATCGCTTGGTAAATTCTGGATAACCTGGCGATCGCTAGTAGTAGCATTAGGTGATGTGTTTGATATTTGCTTAATTCTAAAAGTTTCTTGATTACGGAGAAAAACTACAGCGATTAAACCTGCTACCAGCAAGCTACCTCCGCCCCATAAGATAAACTGTTTCCAAAAAGGGATGCTTGGCTGATTCGATGGCAATCGAGAGACGTAGCCTTGGGAGGAATTGGGGATAAATCTTCCTCTGGTATTCACTCCTAAAGAAGTTTCTGCCATTGGCTGCGAAACTAAGCCGGTAGCTGACTCCTGGACTTTTTGAGCTTTAGACTTCTCGACCTTGTGAGCCTTCACCTGTTGGGAGGACTTCACACTAGCTTCTCCCCATCTGCCCCGATCTGCTGAAGTTCTAGGGTAATCGTCGAGTGTGGGAGCCGCAAGGGCAACAGCAAAGGATTCTTCCGGATAAATCACCGGATTTGCTTGAAAGTCGCTTTCCATTGCCAATTTTGGCAAGATTACCTGCTGCCTTGATGGGATGATAGTGGCAGGGTTTTGGACAGGACGCCAGTGATGTTGACATAATTTTGGCATGAGCAGGCTTAGGTAGCTTTCTAAATCTGCCAAGTTGCTGCCATTACCAGAACGCAAAGCTTCTAACAAAGCTGCTGTAAAAAACCCGTGACCTAATTCGCTACTTTCATGGGAAAATTGCTCTGGTTGGCAAGAAAGAATTGTCGCCAGTTGTAGTTCTTGGACTAGTTCTATTGTTTCTTCACCAACGAGAGCATCCGCTTGAGTGCCAAAAGCGCGGTTGATATCGAGTAGTAGCAATACATTTAGGTCAGCAAGTTGCAGACTTTGCATTAGCGATCGCAATTCTATGCCAGTCTCTTGCACGAGTTCGGGGTTGCCCTCTGCTGGCATTAAGTAATCTTTGCCTTTATAGTTGACTCCATAACCGCTAAAGAATAACCACAGATAGTCTTCCGGTTGCCAACTTGTCGCTGCCAAATCCTCAAGCAGCAGCAGAATATTCTCCTTCGTCGGATAAGTTGACCTATCGCCAATCGGCGGCGAAGTATCTGTCATTAACAGACAGTGTTTGGGGACAAAACCTGCCTCTGTCACCAAAAAATCCTCTAGTGCCTCAGCATCTGCTTGGGCACAACTTAAAGGTTGAAATAACTGATATTGATTGATGCCAATCGCTATTGCCCAGTAATTTGCCATCCCGCTCTTTGTCAGTTATTGTTTGCTGGTCTTAAAATTGTGGTTAGCTTTGCCCAAAAAAATAAAGCTAACCTATGTTTTATAATCTAGGTGATTCTCATCGAATCTTAAGTTAAAATGTAATTTTTATTACGTTAGTTTTTCGGAAAATACTTTCACCTAATTTCAATAACAGATCATCACTAAGGAGATAGAAGGTCATGAGCAAGATTTCTGCTCACCTACCATCATCGATCACTCCCTTTTCAGTTATTAGCCAAATTGCCAGAAGAATCCGGATAATTCCTTTAGTAGTTTTGCTCATATCTACTGTTCCTGCCTGGTTTTTAACGTCAGCGATCGCACCTCAGATTGTGCGAGCTTACACCGCTAGAGTTGATCTAGCTCTTGACCGCTTGCCGGAAGAAAACTATGAAACCGTTCTCCGAAGAGCGGAAGCAGTCGCTAGGGCAGCTGCTCAACGAAGCTTTGACCAAGATATCTTGGTGACAGATGTTTCAATCATTGTGTCCGTACAAAATTATGGATCGATCGCACCAGTTCTGACATTAGAAGTCAGTCGTCCAGAATGGCGATCGCGCCCTGATGCTCAAAATTGGGCGACTTACTTCAAAACTGCGCGATCGCTACTTTTCTTTGAAAAAGAGCCGACAACCTCAAATACAGTTCCAGCAGCTAGCAGTCTGTCAACCCCAAAATAGCGGGTTTAGTATTGATCGACATACTAAAGAAGTTCAAGCGCCGGTGTTCCCACTTCAGTCTCAACCGATCAATTCAACTTACTTATTCCTTACTCAACAGTTGTCCTTCGCGTCAGTAGATGGACTAGAATATGAAGGTTGTGAAGAATCGCGATCTGCTGACATGGCTGTTCCTAAGAAGAAAACTTCCAAATCAAAACGAGATAAACGTCGAGCTACCTGGAGGCATAAAGCCGTAGTCGAAGCTCAGAAAGCTCTCTCTTTGGGCAAGTCAATTTTGACTGGACGTTCTACATTTGTCTATCCAGCTGCTGAAGAAGAGGAAGAAGAATCATAATTTCCCAGTCAGGAAAAGCATGAACAGCACCGATAGATTGGATTGGCAAAAATAACCAATCAAGACTATTACCACTGGATAAACGCTTTTTATTAGCTTTCCTGATTGGA
The DNA here is from genome assembly GCF_036919555.1 of Nostoc sp. Taxonomy (GTDB): domain Bacteria; phylum Cyanobacteriota; class Cyanobacteriia; order Cyanobacteriales; family Nostocaceae; genus Nostoc. The sequence continues at coordinate 14,884 of NZ_JBALCS010000072.1, read as the reverse complement.
TTATGAATAATAAATACTCTACACAAGCTCATTAAATCGAGAAAAATTGGTAGTGAGTAATTGGGAACATCCATTACCCATTACCGATCATTTATGAATAATGATCAAGTAATCATATAAAGAGTATTTACAAAAAAGCTTGTAAATATCTTGAGAAAACTTATTTTTCTCCAACTATGCTAGGAAAATTTTTTCAGAAGCCAGGGAAGGAAGAGAGCGATCGCGTCCCTCCTGGTCAACATTTAGCTAAAGGTTTCCCCGTATTAACTTATGGTGCAACTCCCGAAGTTAGCGCTGAGGGATGGGAGTTTCGAGTTTGGGGTTTGGCAAAACCTGCTACCTTTAGTTGGTCAGACTTTATGGCGCTGCCTCAACATGAATTCACAGCAGACTTCCACTGTGTAACGCGCTGGTCTAAACTGGATGTCAAATGGACTGGCATTAAAGTGACAGATTTCATGGGTCTGATTGAGCTAGACCCCAAAGTAGCCCACATTATGGAACACTGCTATGGTGGCTACACTACCAATATTTCTATAGAAGATTTTATGCGGGAAGATAACTTCTTTGCCTTTAAAGTCTTTGGTGAAGCCCTTCCATCTGAACACGGTGGCCCGATGCGGCTAATTGTACCCCACCTCTACGCTTGGAAAAGTGCTAAGTGGATTAATGGTTTAGAGTTTTTAGCTGGTGAAGAACTTGGTTTTTGGGAGCGCAATGGCTACCACCGCCGTGGTGAACCTTGGGCTGAGGAGCGTTACAGCAACGCTTTTGGGTTTTAATAGTTAGGAATATAGGAGACGCGATTAATCGCGTCTGTAGAGGAGTTAGGAGTTATTCAATTTTGGATTTTAGACTTCGGCGTGACACTTGCGCCTTGGCTCAGTACAAGTCAGTCGAACGATTTTAAATTTTAAATTTTTCCTTCAATCCAAAATTCAAAATCTAAAATGGACAAAGTGAGAAGTTATAGATTTTTATTTTTCACTCATAACTCCTAACTCCTAACTCCTCACTTTTTTAACCCAAAAGTTTCTTTATGAGTGGTAATTTGCCCTCATAAGGAGCGTATCGCCATTTTAAATCCAGCCATAAAGAGTTTTGCAATACACTTTTATTATGGGAAAATGTGTCAAAACTAGCTTTGCCATGATAGTTGCCAATACCGCTATCTCCCACTCCACCAAATGGTAAAGACGAGACACCAAACTGCATCACTGTATCGTTGATACAGACTCCACCAGAGGAAGTTTCCTGCAAAACTCGCTTTTGCAGGTTTTTGTTTTGAGAAAATAAGTATAACGCCAAAGGTTTGGGTCTAGAGTTAATCAAGGCGATCGCTTCTGCAATGTCAGTATATTCAATTATCGGTAGAATGGGTCCAAAAATTTCTTCCTGCATTACAGAATCTTCCAAAGAGACATTATCAATAACTGTGGGGGCAATATAACGCTCTGAAGGTTCAGTTTTTCCACCAATGATAACTTCACCATCTTTGAGAAAGTTCACCAACCGATCAAACTGTTTTTGACTGATAATTCTGGCATAATCATGACTGTTTGCTGGATTATCGCCATAAAATTCTTTTAGGCATTTTCCCAGACCATCTATTAAATCTTTTTTGATTTTTTTATCAACTAAAAGATAGTCAGGGGCAATACAAGTTTGTCCAGCATTAATAAATTTGCCCCAAGTAACTCGTCTGATAGTGTGTTCAAGATTAATGTCAGTATCTACGATACAAGGACTTTTACCACCCAATTCTAAAGTAACTGGTGTGAGATATTTTGCTGCTGCTGCCATGATGATTTTGCCGACGGCTGTGCCACCAGTAAAAAAGATATGGTCAAACTTTTCTGCAAGTAGTTTTTGACTTGCTTCCACGTCTCCTTCAACCACTGCAATATAAGCGGGGTCAAAATGTTTGGCAATAATTTCAGCGATGATACCGGAGGTATGAGAAGCAATTTCTGAAGGTTTGATAATTGCACAATTCCCGGCTGCGATCGCACCTATTAACGGTGAGATAATTAAGTTAAATGGATAGTTCCAAGGCCCAATAATTAAGACAACCCCTAACGGTTCTGGATAAATTCTCGCTGAGTAGGAAAAAAAATCAAAGGAAACGGCTGCTTTTTTGGGCTTACTCCAGGTATTGATATGTTTTATGGCGTAATCAATTTCCTTAATTACGCCGATTTCTGTAATGTAAGTCTCCAATTCTGGTTTATGTAAATCCTCTTGTAATGCCTCGACTATTGACTGTTCATGCTCAATGATTGCTTGCTTAAGAGTTTTGAGTTGTTCAATGCGAAAAGTGACATCTTTAGTTTTGCCAGTTTTAAAAAATTCACGCTGATTCTGGATAATATCGCCAACGTTAGATAATTCAGTAGTGATCATTGTTTTGTCCCATAAAAAATTATTTATTTAATGCTAGCACTGGTATATCAGCATATTTTATTCGTCAGATTTTAGTGTTTGATTTTCTAATTGGAATATTTACTTTAAATTCTTGGTAGAGAATAGTAAAGTTATAAATTATGAATTATCACGGTAAGAAATTCGATAATTCATAATTGCTAATTATCTCATGTTTTGGTGGGTAAAAGTACAAGAAATACACTACCTTTGCCCAAATCTGAATTAAGCAGAATAATGCCTTGATGTGCCTCGACAATTCGACGAGCAAGGTACAGTCCTAAGCCACTACCAGAACTCTTGTGACTGCCTTGGCGAAATCGTTCAAATATAGTGGCTTGTTCTTCAGGAGGAATACCTGGGCCTGTATCCACTATTTCAATTCTAATGTAGTCAACAGAATTGGGTCTTTCAGAGAAGTAAGATTGGCTACTTTTGTCGAACTGGCTTTGAGAAGTCAAACGAATAGTCACAGACCCAAAATCGGTAAATTTGATCGCATTCCCGATAAGATTAGTGAATAGACGATGCAATTCTAAGCGATCGCCCATCACTGTGTTTGTGCTTGACTCCGAAGTTTTATCTAGATTAATCGACAGTGCTTTTTCTTGAGCTAGGGGTGCTAATTCTCCAGTCACTTCCTCTAGCAATCTGTCCAAATTAACCGGTTGAAATGCCAAAGTTTTGCGACCTGCTTCAAAGCGATAAACTTCCAATAAGGTATTGACCATAGAAAGCAGGTTGATATTGCTACGGGCCATGATGGCGATTACTTCCTGCATCTGTGCTGATAATGTTCCCAACGCTCCTTGCTGAAATAGCATCAACATGCGATCGGCGGCTACCAAGGGAGTGCGTAAGTCGTGAGTGAGGCGGGAGACAAAATCTTCTCGCTGGCGGGCAATTTCATCACGTTCATCCATACTATTCTTCAAGCGCAGGAGCGATCGCACTCGTGCCAGCAATTCATCTACTGTTACAGGTTTGCGGATAAAATCATCAGCACCCAAGTCTAATCCGTGGGCGACGTTGGGCGCATCATGGGCAGTTATCAGCAATATGGGGATGTATTGCGGCAATTTCATCTCTCCACGAATGTGCTTGGTGACTTCGTACCCATCCATACCTGGCATCATCAGATCCAGCAGAACCAAGTCACAAGGAGAAGCTTTCAATTCTGCCAAAGCCGAAATCCCATTTTCTGCGGTGCTAATCGTGTAACCTTCTTCCTCCAAAATAGTTTTGATCAAAAACACGTTATCAGGAGAGTCATCAACAACCAGAATTTTGTCAGAACGAGAAGATTGTGAAGTCATATAGATGCAAGGTACGGGGTAAAAGTAAATTTTTGTCAGATTAGCTTTATTTGTATCAATTTGTCTCTCAATTTCTTTAGTTGACCTTCCACGCAAGAATTATTTACTAGTAATTTGGTATTTAGGGACTGTGGAATTTCCTGCTAAGTTCAGATGGGCTGTGTTTTTTGCCAAATAATAACTCACTAATTGAATTATTGCTGGTAAAACTTTATATCAAGATACAGTAGATGGTAGTAATACATAGGTAGCATTTAATGTAGCGGATCAAGTAGGGAACTGGAGATAGAATTGCATAGGTGATCGCTGTAGAGTAAAAGTTCCTTCTAAATTTCTTAGGGGAACATACTTCTTATAGTAGAGTGAGCTTTCCCGTATGTAGGATAGTATCTCCAAAAGCGATATTTGCAGCAGAAGCCTTCGGGTAGCTCAACTGCTGATATTGCACAGGATGACGTTAATGCCCTGGTTCAAGAAATCCGCGAAAAGGTGAAACCCAGCGTCAAAGAAAAGTGTGGAACTATGCGGGTGCTGGATATGCCCCAGCCAATAGAGTTAACGGGTGAACGGGGTATGTATACCAATGTCAACATTTTGGAAAAAATCACCGGACGCAGGCGGCTAGATATCTCTGAACTGCTGCAAGACTCTGACCCAGATGACTTTGAGCGGTTTGGACTTAACAAGGTTAAAGAGAAGGGAGTACCAGGACTGGAAGCAGTACAGCGACATAACAAACTGATGGTTTTGGGTAAACCAGGCGCAGGAAAGAGTACATTTTTGAAGTATCTGGCGATGCAATGTATTGAAGGGCGGTATTTGACAAATCGATTTCCCTTATTTATCACCCTTAAAGATTTTGCAGAAACGCCCAAACAGCCAGATGTGTGGGAATATATTGCTCAAAAGTTGACACTTTGTGGAGTACAAGATGCCAGCGTTAAAACAGACCAGCTTTTGAGACAGGGTAAGGATTGGTTTTATTGGATGGCTTGGATGAAGTCCGAGAGGAAGATACAAAGCGTGTCTTACGGCAAATTAGAGATATTTCCGAGCAGTTTCATAACAATCAGTTTGTCATTACCTGTCGGATAGCTGCTAAAGAATACACCTTTGAAAGGTTCACAGAGGTAGAAGTAGCAGATTTTGACGAGGAGCAAATTGCTATTTTTGCTCAAAATTGGTTCCGGTTAAGCGATCCAGTAAAAGCTGAAAGATTTATGCACAAACTTGAGGATAACGAACCAATTAAAGAACTGGCTAGCAGTCCATTATTATTGACTCTGCTTTGTTTGGTATTCGGGGAAAGTGCAGATTTTCCAGCAAATCGTTCTGAGCTTTATAAGGAAGGTCTAGATATATTGCTAAAAAAATGGGATACCAAACGCAATATTGAGCGCGATCAAGTTTATAAAAATCTGTCGTTGCACCGCAAGGTAGATTTATTGAGTCAAATTGCCCTGACTACCTTTGAGCAGAAGGACTACTTTTTTAAACAAAAAACGGTTGAGACTTATATTGCTACCTTCATTTACAACTTGCGCGATGCTCATACTGAACCCAAAGAATTAGAACTAGATAGTGAAATAATTTTGAAGTCTATTGAAGCTCAGCATGGTCTAGTAGTTGAACGAGCAAAGGGCATTTATTCCTTTTCTCACCTAACGTTTCAAGAGTATTTTTCTGCTAGGGAAATTGTTGCTAACTCTGCCTGGAATAGTTTGGTAAAACATATCACAGAGAGACGCTGGCAAGAGGTATTTTTACTTACTGTAGGCATGATGAGGAAAGCTGATGATTTAGTACTATTGATGAAGGATAAAATTGATGTAATTATCTCTAATGATGAGTATTTACAGGCTTTTTTGGTGAAAATCTATGAAAAATCCTTATCCATAAAATCTAGGTTAAGTTTATCAACAATTAGGTCTTTTTACTTTGAACATCTTCTTTTCTTTGGTTCTGATTATGTACTCGATTCCTTAAACTACAATCTTGCCTCTGCTCTTGGTTTCAATCTTAGTAGCATGGAACTTGAAGAAGAGCTTTTCTTGGATCATTGGCTTACTGATATAATTGAAACTTCTAACTCAAATCGCCACGAAGCATTAACTTGGATTTTGGAATTAAATATTTATATTCAACCTGAATTACGAAAAGCACTTCAAGATTTACAAGAACAAGTTATTCAATTAGAAACTCAAACCAATTGGGAAGATGGCAAAGATAATCTGCCTCCTGAATGCGAAATAAAATTAAGAAATTTAGCAATTAAATATAGAAAAATTTGTTACAACTTGGAATTAAACGATTATCAACATCAATTGTTATCATATTATTATGAAGCTAACAATTTATTGCTAAATTGCCTCAATAGTGATTGTTATGTCAGTCGTGAGGTGAGGCAGGAAATTGAAAATACTTTAGTGTTACCGATAAGTGAATTTAAAAATAGTCAACTTCAATAAATACAAACTCCTGCAATGTTATTGCATCGACTTGCAATGCTAATACATCAGTTTGTTATATTCATGCATCAGAGCGATCGCATTTATTCCTCTGAGGTAATCTTATTCAAAACTTGCTGAAGTTCTGCTGTGGAAAGAATTGTGATCACACTCTCACCACAAAACAGGTGATCGCTCATTCTCTAGAAGCGAGATTATCTAAGAGTTGTTGAAATTCTGCTCTTGAAGGAATTGCGATCGCTCCCATTACACAATTTGCACTGACTGAGTGTTAATTTCTGTTAAATTAGCCAATCTGACATCATTCGTAAACAATGTTGCATTTAGAGATTTTGCAGTTGCTACAATTATTGCGTCAGGAAGCCTGAGTTTGTATTGTTTGCGAAATGCAATTGTTAAATTTTTAATATTACTATCAATACCAATGATTGTAATTTTATTTAAAAAATCAATAATTTGTGTTTCTTCTTCTAAACTGAGACTCGGATAAGAGAGCAATTCAATTTCGGTAATCACTGAAATCAAATATTGTCCTGACGGTAGTGGGTTTACCAAGCGACCACCCAAAAAATACAAAACTACATTTGTATCTAACAAAATCAAAGGTTGTGTCAACACCACTCATCCCTAATTTGTTGCTGATATTCCAAAGGGTCTTGAGTTAGTTGAATTACACCTGCATACTGGTTTAAATTAAACTCTTGTTTTTGTTGTGATTGATGAGCTTCTAATATCTTCTCAATTTGCTGCCAGTCCTGATAATCAATCAACACTGCTACCGGACACATGGCTTCATCAGTCACAATTTTTTTCTTAAAAGGTAGCATGATTTTGTATATCAGATACAACGTTTTACTATTTGATCGTAACCTCAAGACAGAAAATCGATGGGGCAACTTTACTCTCATCTTTAAGATCGATATCTGGCAATCAGCCGCTCGATGCCTACGCTTATTTCCCAGAGTTGAGATTATCTAAAACTTGCTGGAATTCTGTTGTGGAAGGAATAGCGATCGCACTTTTGAGAAGCATTTTTAGCACAGATGGTTCTTCTATCCCATTGATAGCTTCTACAATAGAGGTTGGCACTTCTCCAAATCGCGTCTCTAGGACTGCAATTACACTTTCTCTAGCATTTTGGACAATTCCTTCTTCTTTTGCTAGCCTTTCAATACTAGTTACGTACCGCATTCTATCTGCCTCCTCGTAACTTCTAACTTCTGTTTTAAAACTAAGCGCCAACTCTTTTGGCAAAACCATTATCCAGTCGATAAACCGAAATAATTCCCGAATATCTTCCCGGCTATATCCCCGTTCATACAGCCGTCTGACTAGGCTTAGTTTCCACTGTAGCCGATTTTCTGGGTTTCGTTGCGTTGCTTTGGTCTTGAGATGCGCCATCACAATTACACCAAAGGGATTGGTAGTTTGCTCTAGGGTTTCCCACCCTTGCTCATAGTCCAACAGTTTCGCCACAGGGAACTCTAAGCTGACGCGACATCCCCCCAGTTGATAGCTGTAGCTGGAAGGTCGCGAATTCGCTTGTTCATCTGCTAAAACTGCTAAACTAATGACTCGCTTTTTATGGCGGTCAAACAAGCGGTAATTATATGTGTACATCCGTTCGGCAAATTGGCTGTCATATTGCCCTTGGACTTCCACATGAACCAATACCCAAGCTTCCTCTCCATCCAGTAGCCAAACTTTTGCGACTTTATCAACCAAACGCCGCCCAATTTCTGCATCCGGTTCTAGCTGTTGCAGTTCTGTGTCCAAAAATTCATAAGGTCGCGTCCAGTCGATTTCAGCATAAGCTTGGGTGAAAAAGAATTCCAGAAAACGGGGAAAATATAGCTCAATGACTTCTTTCCAAGGACTATCGTAATCAGTAAGTTGCTCGGTCATGAATTAAAACAAAAAGTACCTCTGCGCCATTGGTAAAACTGTCGCAGGTTCACAAATCAGCAACTCACCATCTGCCCTTACTTCGTATGTTTCTGGATCTACTTCAATGTGCGGTAATGCATCATTCAGCTTCATATCCCGCTTACTCAATTGGCGTGTTCCAGAAACTGCAACTGCTGCCTTTTGTAAACCTAGCTGGCTGGGAATTTCTTTCTCTAAAGCTGCTTGAGAAACAAAAGTCAATGATGTGGCATGACGCGCACCTGCAAAACTACCAAACATCGGTCGCATATGCACTGGTTGCGGTGTGGGAATACTGGCGTTGGCATCGCCCATTTGCGACCATGCAATCATTCCGCCTTTAATCACTATCTCTGGTTTCACGCCAAAAAACGCCGATCGCCACAAACATAAATCTGCTAATTTTCCTTCTTCCACTGAACCCACATATTCAGCAATTCCGTGAGCGATCGCTGGGTTAATAGTATACTTAGCAACATATCTTTTTGCCCTAAAGTTGTCTGCTCTTTGCTCTGTTCCCTGTGGGTTAAGACTTCCTCGTTGCACCTTCATTTTGTGAGATGTCTGCCAGGTGCGAATTATCACTTCGCCTACCCTTCCCATTGCCTGGGAATCGGAAGAAATCATGCTAAATGCACCTAAGTCGTGCAAAATGTCTTCAGCAGCAATGGTTTCTCGGCGGATGCGAGATTCGGCAAAGGCCACATCTTCGGCGATCGCTGGATCGAGGTGATGACATACCATCAACATATCCAGGTGTTCATCTAAGGTGTTGAGGGTGTAAGGACGTGTGGGGTTGGTAGAAGATGGCAGAACATTGGCTTGACCGCAAACTTTGATAATATCTGGTGCGTGTCCGCCGCCTGCGCCTTCAGTGTGGTAGGTGTGGATGGTACGATTCTTAAAAGCAGCGATCGTATCTTCAACAAATCCGGCTTCATTCAGGGTATCAGTATGAATCGCTACCTGCACATCATATTCATCGGCAACGCTGAGGCAAGTATCAATTGCTGCGGGTGTAGTTCCCCAGTCTTCATGCAGCTTTAACCCCATTGCACCGGCAGCTACTTGTTCTACAAGTGCTTGAGGTTGACTGGCGTTACCTTTACCCAAAAATCCTAAGTTGACGGGAAAAGCATCAGCAGCTTGCAGCATCCGATAAATGTTCCAAGGACCGGGGGTGCAGGTAGTGGCATTTGTACCTGTAGCTGGGCCAGTACCGCCACCAATCATAGTGGTAATACCAGAAGCGATCGCAACTTCAATCTGCTGAGGACAAATAAAATGAATATGGGCATCAATACCGCCAGCAGTGAGAATCATCCCTTCCCCTGCTAAGGCTTCAGTTCCAGGGCCGATAATAATATCTACATTATTTTGAATATAAGGATTTCCGGCTTTACCAATTTTGAAAATCTTGCCATCTTTAATGCCAATATCTGCTTTGACAATACCCCACCAATCGAGAATTAAGGCATTAGTAATTACTAAATCAACAGCACCATCGGCGTTAGAAATGGGGGATTGTCCCATCCCGTCTCTGATGACTTTACCGCCGCCGAATTTTACTTCATCGCCGTAGGTGGTGAAGTCTTGTTCAACTTCAATAAATAATTCTGTGTCTGCAAGTCGGATGCGATCGCCTACTGTCGGGCCGTATGTTTCGGCGTAGGCGCTGCGATCCATTCTGTAACTCATTATCTCATTCCTCTTAATTTAAAATATCTGAATCAATTCCTAATTCAGCTCTCCATTCTAATAAAGGTTTATCCCAATGTTCTTCCCACTTTTGCGCTAATAATGGTTTTGCTTTTGAACCCATTGTGTAGCCGACAGCTATCTGTTCTAATAAATCAGGGAGAACATCTGGCGATTTTACGAGGATGGATAATAACCCGCCTCCTACTAAGAAAACAGCTAAATTTCTGCGGGTTTGGGCTAATTCAAAAGCTTTAAGACCTAGTTCTCCCAGTCCATCAGTCTTAAAACCTGTAACTACATGCCAAATATCATGAGTTTGACGGCTGCGTAACAGCACATAACTCACATCGTCTTGTACTTGTATTTGACGATAAAAACCGGGGTCAAAACTAGATTTTTTAATATAAGATGCGTAGGCATATCCTAATGAGTCTTCAGGATATTGCAGCAATACTTCGATATTAGGATATGGTGCAATATAACGTTCTTGAATCAACAATAATACTTCCGGTTGAGCTTTTAACCACTCAACAGCTAGTAAACTCGCCTGAGTGTAACGCAACTCATCTTCCAGATTGTAAATATAGTCTAGATTAGTTGGTTCTCTAAACAGACACACCATTGATTTCAATATAGTTTTAAAATCACGGCTGATGCGTCGCTGTTCTGCTATTAACATATAAAATCCTCAATGAATGTCTGACTCTATTTTAGATTAGTGGCAAGTTTCCGTTAATTTTAGCGTTGAAGCCGTAGACTTGGCGAGTACCAACTAAGGGGACTAAAGTTACTTCTTTTTCGTCGCCTGGTTCAAAGCGAACTGCGGTTCCTGCGGGGATATCGAGGCGCATTCCTTGCGCTTGTTCTCTGTCAAAGTTTAAGGCTGTATTAACTTCATAAAAGTGATAGTGAGAACCTACTTGTATGGGCCGATCGCCTGTATTTGACACTTGTAATTTTACCGTTGGACGACCAACATTTAGTTCAATTTCACCTTCTGGTGTAATAATTTCTCCGGGTATCATATATCGATTGTTCCTAATTTTAAAGATAAAGATTTTCTAAAAAATCCACAAACGGTCTGAAAGCTTGAGGACATTCGTCTGCAATATCGTGATAGTTAGCATTTCCTAATATTCTTGGTGCATCTACAGAACCTTTGTATTTTTTACCACATCTTTGAAACATTCTCTCTACAATATCTTTAGGTGGAACATTATGGTTTTGATCTTCAACTGGTTGTATCCATGTCATTGGCAAAGCATTAATACCAAGTACACTTCTTAATTGGGATTCAGCAGCTAAAATTAATGATTCCAAATCATGTTTAAAGCAAAAAACTTTCAAACACTCTCTTAATCGATTATCATCAATTCCTTTAGAATATAATGCTTGATTAAAGTTGTTGAAAATACCACTTTCTAATTCCCGAACTGTTTCATGAGCGAAACCCTTATTTTTAGGATATAGGTCTGGCATGATTACCACAAGTGTAGCTGGCTTATTCCGTATAATATCGACTGCTTTAATTGGTATCTTTATGAGTAAATCTTTTTTAGCATCCCCCCCTCTATCATTATTATTTCCTTTAACAGCAAAAAAATCGATGCTAATACCCTGCTGTGATTTTTCTTCAAGTAAAGGTGCTAATAATGCTTGCATTGCTAATTTGTCAGATATGCCTTCTACATAAATATCAACTTTCATGGAAGTCGCTCTAATTCATCACTACGGTGTAACTGTTCTATTTCATCTGAGCCAAAATCATCAAGCATATCTATTAAAACTTGAGAATTTCCAGGTTTAATAAACTTTGCTTCCCCATTTTCTTTTCTGAGTACAGCAATTTGAGATATGTCAAATTGAGTTAAGAAATAAGAAGCATGAGTAGCCAATAAAATTTGAGTGCGTTCAGAAGCTTTTTCAAATAAAGCAGCAAGAACAGGAAGCGTTCGAGGATGAACGCCTTGGTCTGGTTCGTCGATGCAAATTAAAGAGGGTGGATTTGGCTGCACACAGAGACAAATCCAACAAATTAAGCGTAGAATACCATCTGATAAATCAGCAAGGCTAAGGTCTTGATCAATTCCTGATTCCTGCCAAAAAGCTATCACTTCTCCTGGTCCACCACGCGCTTTTACTGTCAAACCTTTAAAACCAGGAATCACAGAACGCAAGTGTTGTTGTAGTTCTTCAAATGCTGATCTATGTTCAGTCATTAAGTAATGTAATATTGAACTTAAATTGCCAGCATCTTCATGTAAAACAGGCTCTTGTTCAAGAGGAACGGATTTGCGAATTTTCTCATTTGCTATGTTGAAAGAACTATAAAATCTCCAATCTCGAATATATTCCCGTAGCTCATAAAGAACTTCTAACGCTGGGTTTGTCATTGAGCTTAGGGCTAATTGATTGGGACGTTTTAAGGCAATTTCTTGTTCAATATCTAATTCTGTAAACTTTTTTTTATCAGGTTCTTTAACAACACCTCTATTGCCTTTAATATCCATGTATATATAAGGATTGGCATATTGGTCACTAAATGGTTTTGAGGACTCTACGCGCTCGTAGGAAATTTGAGTACGACCTACAGGCCCCATAAGTTCTCCTAAATATCTAATACCAACTGGACGATCTGTATCAATTTTTATGTTCCATTGAAACTTTTTTAAACCTGGAATATGAAAAATCTCTTGACCAATGGAACCCGGAACTATTTCGGGAGGTATATCTTGATAAAGACTGTCTCGTAAAAATTTGAGAAATTCAAACAAACTTGATTTGCCAGCACCGTTAGCGCCAACAATAATTTCTAGGGGTTGTAATGGTGCTTCTAAATTTCTAAAAGGTCGATAACCTTGGATTTTGACTGATGTTAATCGGTATGGTGATAGCATCTCGTTACCTCTATTTGCCTTCTCTTCTATTTCTCCTATATTAAGTTCTTTTTCATTAACGAATTGGATTATGCACTGTCACTAACTTTGTGCCATCAGGAAAAGTAGCTTCAACCTGTACTTCATGCACCATTTCTGGTATCCCTTCCATGACATCATCCCGCGTTAATAAAGTTGTACCATAACTCATTAATTCTGCTACAGTTTGCCCATCTCTCGCTCCTTCTAAAATAGCAGCAGAAATATAAGCGAGCGCTTCGGGATAATTCAGTTTCAAACCCCTTCCTTTACGTCTTTCTGCTAATAAAGCAGCAGTAAAAATTAATAGCTTATCTTTTTCCTGCGGCGTCAATTGCATTCTTACCTCCTCTGTGTTCTCTGCGCCTCTGCGGTTCGTTCAAACCTGCCACACTCTTGGTATACAATTACCACGATTCAAAAAAGAAACTCGCAGCAACTGCCAAACATCAATAAACCAGTTTCTCACCTCAGATGTAGAAGAACCGCGATATCGACACAATAATCCATGTTGTAATCGGCTAACACCCACTTCTCCCTCCCCATCCCACAAATTTCGCATTTTTTCGACGATTTCTGCTGAAACTGCACCACCAACCCAAACTAGACTACCTACAATTGGTTTTCCAGCCAAGCCGTGGGGACTGTGAAAAATGTCTTCGCTACCCCGTAACCATTGCCGATCAATCCATAAAGGAACATCTTGCTGCCAAATTTCGGTGTGCGATCGCCATTCTCCCTGCAAGAATTTTTCTCCTCTAGCACTGCGACCAAATCGGGTAATTTCCCAGCCTAAGAAGCTAGCCCCGGTTGCTAATTCTACCCGTAAATCTTGCCGATAAATCGCACCGTTAAATAAAATTGTCTCTTGCGGCAACCATTCTAAACAAGCACCAGCATCAACTTGCATTTGGATGGTTTGTCTAGCTTGTAAGCCATTGCTGCGATATATCTTGCTTGCAGCCGCTGTGGTGATTAAGGCTTGGGCTTGGGGTTGGAGGTGGATGTTAGAGGATAAGCGATCGCCTCCCACGACTCCCCCAGCTGTATGTAAAATGACGCTATGACAAACTTTTTCCCCTTCTGGATAAAATGGGCGTTGTACCTTCAGGGGCGCTTGTTGGTGATTGTAAATTAATTGGGTTGCACCTTGGCGATCGGCATAGACTAAATTAAGTTTGCCATGCCAGCCTTCTGCTATTTGTGAGTTGCAGGTCATTTATAAATTCAAGATTAAAGTTCAGATACCTTATATTTATTTAATGCTTTACCTGCAATTTATGATTACTTTTTTGCCAAAATTACATAATCATCTAAGGCATAGTTTGACTGATACTTATGACCAAAATACTGTTGGAGTATTAGACTCATATACGGTTTTTTTGGTAATTTTTCTTGAGCAAACTTAGCAAATTGAGCACCTGGTAAAGATGTTCTTAAACCTGTTGAAGTTAGATATTTATACCAGACTAACTCCAATCCAAGTTCTGCCAGAAATTTATGCACTACATTTTTTTCCTGCTCTTGGTTTTCAACTTGGTGACATCGTAAACTTGGAATAACTTTTTATTTTGCACAATTAGCAAAATATAACCTGGATTTTTTAAGCTGGTAGCAAATATTTGCTTGTAAGTATTATTAGCTTCAAGCCTCTTAGCTGGATCTAAAAAGAAACAGTGGGAAATTATGATAAAGTCGAAAAAGTCTTTGGGTAGATTATTCGATTGAGTTTTTCAAGTAAAAAGATCAGTAGTAACAAAGCGGAAATAAGCATTCACTGTGGTTATACGCGACTCTATATATCGTCGCCAAAACTGAAGTCCACGAAACTGGAAGGCATCTTCTTTTTCTAAAGAGTAGTAGGATATGTGCATTTCCGGGATATCAAAAAAACCGCTACTACTTTGGAGAAATAAAGCTAAACCATAAGCAACTGTTCCTGGTCCCGCTGCAATATCAAGGATATTAACCTTACTTGGTAGTAAAGCATCCTGGTAAATGAGAAACCAAGCTAAATATGTGCAATATACATTTTCTAAAAAATATAGCAACCGCCAAGGTGGTTTGGGCATAAACTAGAAGTAGTCCCTTTCGTTATCCTGCAAAACGCGATCGCTGTAAATATGCCCAAACCCTA
>NZ_JBALCS010000071.1:0-50529 GCF_036919555.1 Nostoc sp. | reverse complement strand
ACACACTGAGTAGCCGTGTGCGGTGAAAGTCGCAAGCACGGTTTCGGATGGGAGGGGTGTTGCAGTAATGCACACCTCGACCCTACCTAGACAAGCAAGAAACTTGTTCAATAATTCTCCCTTGTCCCCTGTCCCCCCTGCTCCTCATTCGCTAAATTGTTAGATTTAATTGTAAATTAACCTATTTAGTAACTTTTCTTAACTGTGTTTTCCAAAGTATTTAGTTATTGTATCTGAGGATACGCAATTATTTTTAGAAATAAGCGCTAACCAAATCAAACATGGCCAGAATATACTATACCTTCCTGGCAGGTGGACTTGTTATATGTCCCCTGCTAGGTTTATTTGTTAAAAATGAGATGTGGGTGCGTACAGATGTACACCCCTAACAATGTATATGTAACAGGTATTTTGTGAAATGATCTGAGCGGTATTTTTCTAAGTTGAACAATGAATTTGATTAATCTTCAAGATTATCAATAAAAAATATTTTATAATTAGTCATTTTTGATAACATCATTAAACTAAGAATACTACCCCTAAAAGGTATGAGATATTTAAGTAATAATGTTGACTTTACCAGTGTCAATATCGTAACAAGCACCAACAATTTTTAGTTTACCTTCACGGAGCAATTTGGCTAAAATTGTTGAGCTTTCCTGTAATTTTTCAGTCTGATATTGAATGTTGGCTATAACCACATCCTGCATATTATCACCTGTTCTTAACTTTACCCTTTCTAGAGATGGTTTGATGCCCTCAATAATCAAACCAATTCTGCCAGGAAGTAGTTCGTTTTTGATTGCTTCTGCTACTGCACCACATCTTCTATGACCCAAAACCACAATCAACTGCGAACCCAATACTGTTGTAGAATATTCCAGACTGCCTATAACCGTGTCACTAACGACATTACCAGCAACTCGCACGACAAATAAATCTCCAAGTCCTTGATCGAACACAATTTCCGCAGGTACTCTAGAATCTGCACAGCCCAATATGGCGGCAAAGGGATATTGAGCTTTAGCAACTAATCGCAGATGTTCTAATGATTGATCGGGATATTTGCGTTTTTGATGGATAAATCTTTGATTACCATCAAGTAAGCGTCTGACGGCTTCATTCGGACTGATTGGATTAGGGTTAACTAGGTGAATATCAGCAACAGCAGTTTGCTCTGAATTCCAAAAGTTATCACCAAAAGCAGTAGCCGCAATACCTACCATACTTGCGAACTTTAAGAAATCACGTCGCCCTACTACAGATCCATTAATTCGACTCATCAATCTACCTGACAACAACAAAGCTGCTCTCAGGAAGATATCAGACTTAAGCAAGATGCAAGAGTACCCGATTACACGATTTAAGAGTCATTTAATCTTCATATTACATGGTAATTTAGAACTTATTTAATGTATAGATTGACTATTATCTGCATCAAGTAAATTCGATATCATCTGTCAAATTTAAAGCCAGAATTATCCATAAACAAGGCAGTTTTTTCAATACATCATCTTCTAGTTACGAAAGAGTATAGTTCGTGTCAAAAGCCAAAACCATCTATTGTTTGCATTTCCTGTATTTTTTGGGAATACTTAACACAGTACTGGCTATAGATATGACTTTTTTGACCAAAATAAACTGGAATTTACTACGTAAAAATGCTCCAAATAGCTCTGGGATAGATCCGTCTGCTCCAAGCCTGCAACCTGTAGTACTGAAGCAACCTGCAACACCATCAACTCCCAAAAACTTGGCTGAATTAGAGGATGAAATGGAGTTAAAGGGGCGGGTTCTCAAAACATCCCCTCAGCAATTGCATAGCAAAGCCAAGCGGGGTATAGGTAGTAGACTTATTTGGATGGCAATACTTATAGGCATTCCCTTTGGTGTAATTTGGGTGGCGAACCTGCCTTATCCGGTGATTCGCCGTCCGATGATGCTCCATGCGCCTTTTTTGTTGCTACCCAGCTACATCAGCATGGATAATCACTATCGGCAGGCGTTGGTATCAGTCGAGCAAGCTGAAGAATTGATTGAAAAAGCTACTAGTCCTGCTGATTTGGCTTTGGGAGAACAGAAGCTACAAGAAACACAAAAACATCTAGATAAGTTACCAACTTCCTTTGTCAACGATTGGTCAGAATATAGGTATTGGTGGTATAACTCGCGCTTTAGCATCTATGGTTTTAATGCATTTCGGAGTAAAGTTGGGCAGCTAGAAGCTCAGGTTTTTCAAGAAAAGAATGCTCAGTCGTTGCTTACCCATAATATGCAGACCTTCTTAAATGCAAAACAGCAATATGAACAGGCTGCAACTGTAACTGATAAACAGACTGCAACAGCTGCTTGGCAAACGGCGCTTAATCAATTCGAGCAGATTCCTGGTCAAACTCTGGCAGGAAAAACTGTACAAAATCAACTAGATAATTATAAGCGTGAGTTTCAGGAAGTTGTTGGATTGGTAGCTGAAAACGATCGCATCAGTGCCTTAATCACCGCAGCACGGCAATTTTCCTGGCAAGCTGCCAAAGCTGGTCAAAATCCGCCGCACGCCGTAACTGAATGGCAACAGATAGAAAATTTGTGGATAGAGGCAATTGAGCGGCTTAAAGAGATTCCTTCAAAAGACGTGGCTGGTTATACCGAAGCACAGAAGTTATTAGCAATTTATCAGGCTAATTTAGGTCAAGTTAAGGTCAGGCGGCAAGCTGAGGCAGATGCTAGGGAGGCTTTGGAGGCGGCGCAACGAGAAATAAAAAGCTTGCTGGCTTCAATTCCTGCTAATGCTGATGATGGGGAGCGCAATCGTGTGTCAAGCCAATTGCAGAGTATTATTAATCAATTAGAAAAGGTGCAAAATGGCACAACAGCCTATCTGAAAGCTCAAGAGTTACTACTATCGGCAAATAATAAACTCAGGCAACTACAGGTTAAATAAGATGGTGGCGATCGCTTTGGTATGATCCACCTAGCTAACTATGTGTTTTCTGTTTGATTTCTAGCCAGTTGTGGTGAAGCGGTGACGCTTGCGCTGCATCCACGTTAAGGTGGTTCGGAGAGCATGGGCGTCAACAACTGGCCATTGGGTGGGATTTTGAGACGGGAATCGATCCCTTGTAGAACTTTCTCAATGTCCCTGTAACCCTGTCGATATCTCAATTAAAACTGCAACAGAAAAATTTTGGATGCCAAATTGCCAAAAGCAATCAACATAATTACTAATTCGTAATTCGTTAGAACTAGCCCTTTCAAGGTGAGCAGATGTACTATCAAACTTTTTACGGCATTTCAGGCATCGGCTGGAATTGAACAAAGAATTTATGCATTAAACTCCAAATTTTTGGACTGTAAATTAAGCGATGCCTACGGCGGGCTACGCCTACGCATACGCCAACATACCAAAATTGGGTTAAAACATCATTTATTTAATAGTACAAACGTTCATTTGGAAAGGGCTATTCGTTAGAACTTACGCATTGACAAAGTAGAAGAAAAATGCAGTCAGGGGGTGCAAGAGAAAAACAGGCGATGACTAGGTTGGGCTATGCCTACGCTAATCACTAGGGACTTTAACCTGTTCGTAATTAAGAATTAACAATTGTTAATGGGGGTTTTGGCAGATCCGAATAATTTACATTTTGGTCACTTTTTCCTGAATGAATGTCCTGTTTTAGCTTTCTACTCGCTGTAGATGTGATTAGAAACGCAAGGATTATTGGGGAGAATTCTTTGAGCATCGAAAACGACGGTCGCGGCAGTGGCAGGAAGTGTTATGGCTTTTGTATTAGTTATAGATAGCGTCGGCGCAGCCCAACTTAGCGATCGCTATCCCTTGGTGAAGCTCCCATATTAAACTGGTGTTATGTTGAATGGGGCAAGAGTGATTAAAAAGGGTTAATGTCTCTTACCTGCTCCCAGATATAGCTCACCCACTTTCGGGTCATTCAACAATTCTTCACCAAGACCGGAGATCGCATCGCGTCCCGACTCTAATACATATCCACGATTAGCCATCTCTAAAGCTTTACGGGCATTTTGTTCTACTAGTACGATCGCAGTACCCGCCTGATTAATTTGTTTAATCTGCCCAAACACTTGTGTCACCAAGATGGGAGATAAAGCAGCAGATGGTTCATCCAAAATCAGCAAACTAGGTTCCAACATCAAAGTTTTGCCCATCGCTAGCATCTGGCGTTCTCCTCCAGAGAGAGTACCAGCGCGTTGACGACGGCGATCGCTCAGTCTGGGGAACATAGTAAATATTTTATCTTTGATTGGTTTCAGGGGAACGTTAAGCACAAAAGCACCCATCTCCAAGTTCTCTTCAACACTGAGGGAGGGGAACACATTGGCGATTTGCGGTACGTAGCACATTCCTCGTTGGACGATTTGATTGGACTTTAACCCCACGATATTTTCACCTTTGAAGGTAATTGTCCCTGTGTGGGGGATCAAAAGCCCAAAAATTGCTTTTGCCAGGGTAGATTTACCAGCACCGTTGGGGCCAATCACTGTTACCAATTCCCCTGGTGCAACCCGGAAATTCACACCTTGCAGGATATCTACATCTTTGATGTATCCAGCATGGACATTTTGAACGTCTAGTAAATAGTCATTTGTCATTGGTCATTTGTCAGACAATTTTGGATTTTAGATTTTGGATTTTGGATTGATTCCACGCATAAATCCGTTTGCTCTGTACCATCAAGGAATCATTGGTCAGACAATTTTGGATTTTAGATTTTGGATTGATTCCACGGATAAATTCGCTTGCTCTGGGAATTTTGAATTTTCGATAGCGCAGCGTAAAGCCTTCTCCTAACAGAGACGCTGCGCGAACGGCATGGCTTTGCTTAGAGCGAGTCCGCGTACTCCTGCAAAGAAGCAAGCTAGCAATAGCGTCTCGTAGAGAGCGTCTTTTTGATTGAGTAAACTCAGCGAGTCCCTCACGAAACTTGCTGGTCTTCAAAACCGTGCTTGAAAGTTTCCCTTCACACGGCTCCTCAATGACTCGGCACATTGTCATGTGTACTTCACAACTGAACCATCCTCAGTTGTCTTTTCATCGTGGCAGTGTCGATGTAATATCTGAAGATTTTTATATTCATCTTTGCCTCCCAAAATTTTGGGGGTTATGTGGTCAATCTCCAGTACATCTGACTCTCGAAAGTACATTCCGCAGTGGGTACACTTCCCTTTTTGTTTCTTTAAGAGTGTTGCCACTCTCGTTGTCGTTTCTGGGTGTTCTCCCATTCTTGAACTCCAGTAAATTAGGTTGCCATCGTAGGGACTGGCATCGCCTTTGACTTTCACATGACGGATAATTTTTGTTTCCGTGTGTGAACGTAACCGCATCGGGTTTTTACCTTCCTGTCTGGTTGCGAATACCCAATTATCACCACCTATGGTTTGCCAATATTTCTTTGACACCCATCCCCCAGGTTTCTTAGGGTGGCGATGTTGCGCCCAAGCCTTTAGCTTTGGATACATGAGATTATCTAGGTCAGCAAAGATAACCTTACTTACTGATGTTGAATAGTAATTAGACCACCCTGTTATTACCGGATTTAGTCGGCTGATTAACGCCATTTGTGGCGCTGCTTTATGGTCATCGATGATACTTGCTATTCGGTCGTAATGTATCTTTTGCTTTTCCTTGCTTGGGGTGATGATTGTTTTGAAGCCTTGTTTTGAGTGGTATTTACCCACTTTGAACTGCCTTATGTTAAAACCGAGGAAGTTAAAACCCGGTTTTTCTGACCCATACTCATTTAGAGTGTGGGTTAATCGTGTTTTGGCTGGCTTCAATTCCAAACCCATGTCTAGTAACCATTCAGAGATTATCTCCCTGCATCTTTGGACAACGGTTATGTCTTTATGGAGAATCACAAAGTCATCGGCGTATCGGATAACTTGAGGGCTTTTGAACTTTGTACCTTTTTTGTGATACCAAGTTTCCCTACCGTTTTGGGACATTTCTGGAAATTCCTTATTTATCCGTTCTTCCATCCCGTGTAGGGCAATGTTAGCTAGTAGCGGAGAAATGACTCCGCCCTGCGGCGTACCCTCAGATGTTGGAAACAACTGCCCTCCATCCATCACCCCCGCTTTTAACCATGCTCGAATTTGTCGGCGGATGGTGGGGGATGTATTTAATTTTCTTAGCAGTGCTTCATGGTCGATGCGGTCGAAGCATTTTGAAATGTCGGCATCAAGCACATATTTTGCTTTTTTGCAAATTGCATTAAATATTGCCTCTCTTGCATCATGACATGAGCGCCCAGGTCTGAACCCGTATGAGTTAGGTTCAAATAGCGCTTCCCATTCTGGCTCTAATGCCAGTTTGAACAACGCTTGCATGGCTCGGTCGATCATTACGGGAATTCCCAAAGGTCGTTTCTCGTCCGTTCCTGGTTTAGGAATCCAAACCCGTCGTGTCGGTTTCACCTTTGAGTTAGGTTTTAATTTGGCAACCAGTACCAGACGTGCTTCTGGGGATAGTGATTTAACACCGTCCACTCCTGCTGTCTTTTTACCCTGGTTATCTTGTGTGACCCGTCGAACCGATAGACACTTTGCACCCCAAGAATTCATCAGCGTCTTTTGGAGTCTACGAAATGCTTTGACATCACCACGACGAGATGCTTTGTAAATTTGTTTTTGCAACTTAAAAACACGTCGTTCTAGCTTACGCCAGTTGATGTGTTTCCATTCCCCCATCGATTCATTACTCAAAACCTTTCTAATTGGGTTAGTCTTCAAGGGAAGAAATCCGTTTTTTGTAGGTTTAGGAGCAATAACTCGTGTATTAGACTTTTGCATTGCTACTCATAACTTTACACTCCAAATCACCGTAAGTCCGTCAGCATATCCCTACCATTACAGCAAAGCATTGGCTTCTGACTCAATCTCTCCTAGTCGTTGCATACGGTTAGCACCTACTCAGTTATCGACCTTGCTGAGAGCAAACGAAAGGTTACTTCGTTCCGAATAACCATTGTTAGAACCCTTAGAATGATGCTCTCCACCGGGTTTATTGGGAGTGCAACTGGTCAAACGGGGGAATTGCCAGCCCCTTTTATCCCTTGCCTTTTTGGCTCCAACGCATTAAGCCTTATTTCGCTGGTTTCGTGTCACGATGGTTTGGCGCATCTTTACTTTTGCTATTCATAGGTTCATGCTCGAAGGGGAACCAGCTTAGGCTGCCAGTTGTTCCTCCTTTTCATCCCGCTTTACGGATTGATGGCTAGTCGCTACCGTAGGGATGATGCTGTTACCGTTGCACCTACGGAGAGGGACTTCACCTTAGTTTCCTTTGGAGTCACCCTCATGGTTATTCAGTTATCATCTGAGAGAGATTAAAGTGCGAACTCAACCCATTGGGGTTATCTCTCAAATGTCACTCATCCCTGAATATTTCTATTCATTTCGAGTGAACGAATCGCACACCCCGACCACAAGGGGACGGGGCATGAACCAAAAAAATCTAAAATCTAAAATCTAAAATTGGCACGGTCAAGTCAAGCATAACTATTGACTGTTGACTATGAACTATTACGGGGTTTTTTGCAACTCCGGTCGTTCTTCTGGAAGAATCGCCCCTTCTACAGGGCAAACTTGGAGACAGATGCCACAGTCGATGCAAGTGGCAAAGTCAATCCAGTACCAATCGGTTCCCTTGACATTTTTGCCTGGGCCATCATGAATGCAAGCTACTGGACAGGCACCTACGCAGTCAGCGACGCCTTCACAGACTTCTGTAACAATTGTGTGCGGCATGTTCTCAATTCCCTCTCTTCTGTATCGGCTATTTCTAGCCTAGCAGGGGAATAGGGACACTTCTCTACGAGAGGCTACGCCAACGACAAGCTCAGTGCATCGCTGGAGATTGGAGATACCTCTGTCAAGGTGAGTCTGGATGAGACTGTAATTTCTATTCATTACTAGCTCATAACTCGGAATTTTCAAATTTACCCTTAGTAGTAACAAAATCAAAATTTTTGGCGTAAGTAAGCTGTCTTAGCTATTGCCGTTAGGTTTTATGGAAATTCAGGCAAAAATACTATAATTTGCTTAAAGCGTAACTTAATCCTACTCCTAAAATACCAAATGGCAGAAGTATCGCTCAAGGTATTCTGTTCCTACTCTCACAAAGACGAATCTCTACGGGATGAACTAGCTAATCACCTGAGTGGTTTCACCCACCCTGGTGTGATTTCAATTTGGCACGATCGCAATATATCAGCTGGCGAAGAGTGGGATGACGAGATTAAGGAAAATTTGAAGACAGCTGACATCATTCTCTTGCTCATTAGTTCAGACTTTATCGCTTCCAAATACTGCTGGAGTGTTGAAGTTAAAACAGCAATAGAACGCTGGGACGATCGCAAGATATCATCAGTTGAAGAGTGGGATCACCAGATTAATGACAATTTAAACACAGCCGATATTATTCTGTTGCTCACAATGCTTGCAGAAATTCGTCGCAAAATAGCTGATGATCAATTTGAATTCTCCAAACACGCTCTTGACCAATCTATTCTGCGTGGTATTCACCTACAAGAAATTAAGGAGGCAATTGCTAGTGGTCAAGTTATCGAAGACTATCCAGATGATAAATATGGATCTAGCTGCTTGATTAGTGGCTTGACGCAAGCAAACCGACCTCTTCACGTTCAATGTAGCTATCCCTCTCGCTCCTTAATCAAAATTATTACCCTTTACGAGCCTAACTCCAACCTATGGAACAAAGACTTTACCCGAAGGAGAAGCAACGATGAGCAGTAACTCCAATGAGACACTAATAGAGAAAACAGTCACCTACACACTACAGATGAATGGTAAATTTTACTTAATTGAAAATGTACCTGCACGGGTAAATCCAGAGACAGGAGAAGAATTTTTCTCACCGTCTACGGTAGAACGGTTGCAGCAGATTATTTACAACCAACAAGAGCCTGTCTGCATTGTTGAAACGCCAGTGTATGACTTTGCTGCTTAGGATAAATCAATAAAGTATTCGGATAGCTAGCTTATTAGCTAAAATCTCAAAATGGGAATTTTGTTAAATTCTCTCAGCATCAATAAATCTAAATCGCCAGTTACAATAACTTCGGCATTAGCTGCTACAGCAGGTTTTAAAATTACAGTATCATCTAGGTCGCGTAGCTGGGGAGTGGAGAGTGGGGAGATGGGGGAGATAAAGCAATGCCCCAACCCCATGTCCAATCCCCAACTCACTTAACGCAATGATTCAATGGTTGGGGAGCCATCAGCTTTGATCCAAGCAATTTGGGCCATACTGCGATCGCGTGCATATTGGCGAATAGCGTCTGCATCTCTTCCGCCCAAATCAATTTCTACTCGCACCAAATCAGTAGAATCTCTAAGTTTTTGCGCGTAGACAAAGGCGGCGGCGTTAGCACTCGCTGTCTCTGCTGCTACCAACCAGTCACTCGCTGGAGTTTTTTGTGGTAATTGCTGAGTAGACAACAGAACTTGGTATAAATCTTCGATACTCAGTCCAAAACCAATTCCGGGAATGTTGTCACCTTGAGGATGATATAGCCCCAAAAGCTGGTCATAGCGACCACCGCGCCCTAAAACTCTGGCTTGAGATTCAGTATGGTTGACAACTTCAAATACAATACCAGTGTAGTAATCTATGGTCTGAATCAGGCTGAGGTCGAGGATTAACGGAAATTTTCTCTCTGATTCCAGTAATTCTACTAGGGATTTGAGGTTATTCACTGCCTCTCGCTGTTCTTCATCTAGATCGAAACTACTAACTTTTTGTAACACGTCTGCACTATGACCACGCAGATCGAGCATGATTCGGGCGCGATCGCGCAGTTTATCACTTAGGGGTAAACTATCTATAGTAATGCGGTCAAGATGAGCGATCGCACTGCGAACTTTATCCTGTAAATTAGCAGGAAAGGCACTCAGGAGCGATCGGGTAATTCCCGCCTCACCTAAAATTAAATGCCATTTCCGCAAACCCAGTGCTGCTAAACAATCTGCTATTAACAGTAGTACTTCGGCATTCGCTAGCAATCCGCCAGCACCTAACAACTCCACCCCAGCTTGATAAAACTCTTGTTGGCGATTATGTCTACTTTCCCAAGTGCGGCGAAACACATTGGCGTTGTAGTACAACCGTTGCGGATAAGTTACATCTGCCATTCGAGTCACAACGGTGCGAGCAATGGATGCTGTTAATTCTGGACGTAGCCCTAACTCATCATCTTCGCCATTTTGTTGTAGTTGAATCACCATCTGGCGCTGGATTGCTTCCCCTGCCATCAGAGTATCCATGCGTTCTAAAGTCGAGGTGATAATCCTGTGATATCCCCAACGGTGAAACACCTGCTGTAACCGATCTTCAATCCAGCGTTTTTTCGCCACATCCAAGGGCAATAAATCCCTGGCTCCCGATGCTGGTTGATACACCATTATTTTTTCTTCCCACCAAACAGACCACCGAACAAACCGCCACTTCCAGATTTATCTGGTTGCTTATCTTTATTATTGGGGGATGAAGTCACCTTATGATCACTATGTTGTTGTCCTAAAACTTTATCTATTTTAGGTTTCCATTGCAGAGCCGGTTCGTCATTGGGGTCTAATTTTAGAGCGTTGTCGAAGTGGATTTTTGCCATTTTTAGCTGATTTTGCTTTAAATACACCATTGCAATTAAGCTATGACAGCGACTATTTTTAGGTTCTAGCTTTAGGGCATCTTGCAACTCTACTTTGGCTTGGGCAAATTGGTTTTTGTCAATCAAAGATTGAGCGCGACGAACATATTGTTCTATAACCGAGTCTTCTTTTGGTGGCGCTGGTGCTGATGCTGATGCTAGTGGTGTATTTTTTGCTGTATTTGGCTGAGGCGTATCTGATTGGACTTTGGGTTGAGCAGGTGGCGGCGCTGTGGATGATTTGCCGGCACTCCGCATTAAATACACTAAATTCAACTCACTAACTTGGCCAATGACTTGCAGAGCTTGTTCTAAAGAATCATATTGGGTTTGGGCTAGTTTAGCGATCGCACTTTTATAGAAATGATCGAGATTAGGAGCAGGGGCATCAGCTAACTGTCTAGCCAAATCGGTGTTTAGAGTTACCGAAGTAGACTCTTGTACTAAGCGCTTGCCAATTTGCGACAAAATTATAATATATTCCGGGCGAGTGCGATCGCCAAACAGTTTTTCGTAAGCCGGGTTAACCAGCTTTGATAACAATTCGTTCCCTAGCTGTTTTTGAGCCGCACTTTCAGTAAGATTACTGTCCGGGTGCAAACGGCGGGCGATTTGGAGATAACGTTTGCGAATCTCTTTGACATCTGCATCAACTGGAACGCACAATATAGCGTGATGATCTATGAAATCATATTTAAATAGTCCACGATCTATTTTGAAAGACATACAGAGCTCTTGCACCAAAGGAGCAGTTAGATTCTTTCTAGTTTACTTCGGTTGATCAGTGATTAGTCATTAGTCATTAGTCATTGGGCATTGGGCATTGGGCATTGGGCAATAATCTAATAGTTTTTCTCCCCCACTCCGCTCACACCCACGCTGACAGTGGCGGAACTTGTAAAAGTTCGCTACTGAGGGAGTCGTGAATATAACTATTTGTGGCCAGAATTCTACCTGATTCAATTTTGACGGGATTGCCATCGTAGGCGCTAACTTTGCCCCCAGCTTCTTGTACCAAAATTATCCCGGCGGCAATATCCCAAGGAGCAAGTCCCCGTTCCCAGTAACCATCGACACGTCCACAGGCAACATATGCCAAATCTAGCGATGCGGAACCGCTACGTCTGACTCCTTGGGTAAGATGGGTGAGGTGACTAAATTCTGCGTAGTTGTTATCAGAGGTTTCGCGGCGATCGTAGGCAAATCCTGTCACTAGTAGGCTTTTGCTCAGTTCAGATGTTACCGAAACCTTTATGGGATGACGGTTGCGCGTTGCTCCCAAGCCAGCAGCCGCACGGAATAGCTCATTGTGAAATGGGTCATAAATTACACCAACTTGCGGAACGCCATTAATTAACAGCCCGATGGAAACGGCAAAAAATGGGTATTGATGGGCATAGTTGGTTGTGCCATCTAGAGGATCTATTGCCCAGAGGTATTCATTCTCTTGATTACCTAATTTCCCTGATTCTTCAGCAAGGATAGAGTGCTGAGGAAAGTGGCGACGCAAAATTTCTAAAATCAACTCTTCTGAGGCTTTATCAGCAACGGTGACTAAATCACCAGGGCGTCCTTTTTCAATAATTGCATCTTCTAACTTACCCAAGTAACCTTGCAAAATAGTACCAGCAGCTAAGGCCGCTTCCGTAGCAATATCTAGAAAAATTTGTAGATTAGTCATTAGTCATTTGTCATTAGTCATTTGTCATTGGGAAAACTCTTCCCTACTCCCCACTCCCCTACTCTCCCCCTCAGCACTCAGCACTCAGCACTAATTAAAGATTTTGGCGGCGAAACTCGCCGGGAGTGAGGCGCATGGGTTTTTCTGGGTTCCAGATTCCTTGCCCCATGAGTTTAGCCCATTGTTGGGCACGTTCTAAACGCTGGTCATATTTGTGGTTAGGCGATCGCCCAACAAACATTGCATTCCCTTGTTTGACTAATTGTTCATTCAACAACACCTTATTTTTCCACACATAAGCTAGAGTTCGCCCGATTTTGTCTTTTGCTTCTAAATCAAACTCCAGCGTTACCGATTGTTCTGCACCACCAATTAGATCCTCTAACTGTTCTTTTGCTGCTTCTCCCCAAGGCCGCTGTCGCAAATCTGGTGCATCAACACCAACTAACCGCACTTGGGAAATCAAATTTGGTTGTTCAGCCATGCCTAACACTTCCAAACTTTGCCCACTAACTACCCGCGCTACTTTCACTTGAGCCTCATTGTTTGGCAGCTGGTTTTTACCTTGGCAACTTACCAAGAGCAGTAAGCAAGCCAAAATCGCTATTTTTCGCACCCAGTCACCAAGACGCACAGGCATCACAACTTTGGTGATTTTGAATTGTTTATTCCTCATCTAACGGTAAACCCGCTTTAACTTTTCCCCTAGCAAAATAGCGTCCAAACTGGAGTTCGTAGACTTCATCTTCGTCTTGTGTCTCCACCTCCAAGTCAGAACGGGGATAACTCACACACAATAAGGCATAACCTTGCCGACGTAAATGTGGCGACAATCCGATCGCCTCTGGTTGGTAAATTTCTCCCGACAACACTCTCACAGCACAAGTGGTGCAAGCCCCATTGCGGCAGGAAAACGGTAGTTCCACCCCTTGTCTTTCGGCAGTATGCAGGATGTAGCGATCTTCTGGGACTTCTAGGGTGTATGTTTTGCCAGTGGCGCGATCGCGAACTCTAATTGTGTATGTACGGGACATCTTGATTTGCGTTTTGGGATTGGGACTTTCAGATTCAATCTAAAATATCTTTCTTTATCTTTGCATTCTCTGCGATTTTATAGTATGATCGTAACTTGTGGCACCTGGAGAGGTGGCCGAGTGGTTGAAGGCGCACGCCTGGAAAGTGTGTTTAGGGAAACTTAACGAGGGTTCGAATCCCTCCCTCTCCGTTCTCAAACCTAGTTTAAATATATAGTTTGATCCAGACTTATACAAATAGTCCGGTTTATAAAATAGCAGAATATTGCCAAATATATTCTTAAGATTGCTTTAAGCGTAATCCTGCTCTTAGGGACTGACAAGAAATAAATTATCCATCTTGTGGGGTGGGCATCCTGCCCGCCCTGAATATAGGACGGGTGAGGACACCCATCCCAGAAGAAAATTTGGGATGTTTTTTTATTTGTCAGTCCCTTAAGCAAGCTACGCGCAGCTTAGTGTTAAATCTGACTGCTGAATTCAATACACAATCTCGCCGGAATTCAGGAGGCAGGAGGTCGAAGGCAGTTCAAGGTAGAGGAACCCACCCTTACTCATAGTGGGATTGAAGTAAGGACGCTTTATACCGAGACACGCAGCGCGAGGTATAATTCTTTCTTTAAACTGGGCAATAACCCAGCAACTAAAGTTTTAATTGATAAGACCTCTTGCAAAAGTCCCTAACACCCCACCCCCAACCCCTCCCCGCAAGCGGAGAGGAGAGACAAAGCGTAGCTTTGGCGGGGTGGGGTTCTTATTTTTGATTTATGCAAGAGGTCTATATTTCTAACCTCCTGCCTTCAGCAAGAACTGCCTCCTGCCTTTCTTTGTAACATTTGTTTATTTCTCACTCATAATTGAGACATTTTGTAAAGTCGCCAAACTCCTACCTCACTGTGGCGACAGCCTAATGAATGGATCAGGTAAATTAAGATTAAGTAAAGAAAACGCTTTGAACTAAATGGCAACTCTAAGCTTACAAGAAATTTCTACTCAGTTAGAGAGTCCGAATTTACGCGATCGCATGGTAGCCCTGGCAAATCTGCGTCATGTTTCCCCTGAGGATGCAGTCCCTTTGATTAAAAAGGTACTAGACGACGAATCTTTGCAACTGCGATCGATGGCAATATTTGCCCTTGGAATCAAGCCGACGGCAGAATGTTATGCAATTTTGGTAAGAATTCTCGAAAATGACCCCGATTATGGTATACGCGCTGATGCCGCAGGTGCTTTAGGATATTTGGGTGATCCCAGAGCCTTTGAGGTTCTTTCACGGGCATTTTATGAAGATACTGATTGGTTAGTACGCTTTAGTGCAGCCGTTTCTCTAGGTAACATAAAAGACCCCCGTGCGCGTCAAATTCTTCTTCGGGCATTGGATAGCGAAGAAGTAGTGTTGCAACAAGCTGCAATCTCTGCACTGGGAGAAATTCAAGACATTGAATCTGTCGATCAGATCCTGCGCTTCGCTCAATCAGATGATTGGTTAGTAAGGCAGCGTTTGGCAGAAGCTTTGGGAAATCTTCCTACTCCCAAGAGTGTCTCAGCTTTAAAATACCTGGAAAAAGACAATCATTTCAACGTTGCTGAGGCAGCCAGGATTGGACTGAAGAAGCTTGAGGAAATAGCCAATCAAGCTTAATATTAAAGTTTCCTACTAGATTTTAATCATAATCAAGTGGGAATTTTAGCATTTTGAGGCAGGGTAATTTCATTCATGAATATTGAAGAGTTTTTTCAGTTAAGTGCTGGTAAATGGTTTTCTCATCGTACTAGTCAACATTTGGCTTTTAACCAATCTGAAAATAGCAAGTCAGACATCATCATTGAGACACTGCCAGTAGATGATCCAGAGGTGATTAAACTCTGTCAACAGTACAAAATTAATCTTAGTTCTGCCTCTTGTGCTACCAAAATTACTTGGAACGGCACAATGGAAAAGGATCAAGCAAAACACAGTGGTTCAACTGTGTTAGTTTCGGTACCTGATGCAGATAATCCTGCTCAAGGCAAGTTACTACGAGAAATAGTTGATGCCGATAAAACTCCAGTTGCCGGACGCTATAAAATTGATACTGATGGTGCTTTGACCCTAATTACAGAGGATGAAACCATGAGTTCTGAGGAGCGCCTGTGGTTTGCTAGCCCCAATTTGCGAATGCGGGTAAATGTCCTGAAAAATTTTGGTGGACTTAGTATCACTTCCTTCACTTCTGAGATTCGTATGGGTGGCTTTCCACCAGCTGCGAAGGCTTCCGAGGCGGCTAATTCAGTATCTAGTTAGTTTTGTAGGGCAGCCAGTGCGTTAGGACTAATGTCCATAACGCACCCTACCAGATTATTTGACTGGGGAACAAGTTCAAATTACAAAATACCAAACTGTGGTTAATTCCATAGTTGGGAAAAAATTTAGATATATTTCTCTCGCTGCATTGATACTTTTTAAATTTGCAAAAAGTTAGCGATCGCCTGCGGTAATGGCAAAACAATTACAATCAACAAAGCGATTGCCAGTAATCCCCAAATGTCACGTACATTATCCAATTCTGTCACATCATTCAGCGCTGGTTCATCAACCAACGGCATAAATAATAAGATAATCGCCCACACCAAAAATTCTTCCCGAACTAAAGAAAGTAATAGCAACAACACGCGAGCAATTTGACCAATTACCATTGCAATTCGTTGTCCAAACATCGCATGGACAATGTGACCTCCATCTAGTTGTCCCACAGGCATTAAATTTAAAGCTGTGACAATTAATCCCAGAAGACCAGCTACTGCAACTGGATGTAAGTCAAGGGCTGATTTTGCTGTTAACTGGCTTCCCAAGGCCAACTTCGAGAGTAGCGCCAGTAAAATTGAATACTTGGGATTAAGGGCATCAAGATTCAAAACTCGGGTTTTTTCATTCAGGGAAACCACGTCAGAATGAGCCAAGCCCCATATTAGTAATGGCAAGGTAACAACAAAACCTGCAATTGGCCCAGCGATACTAATATCAAATAAAGCTTTGCGGTTAGGAATAGGACTACGCATCTGAATAAATGCGCCAAAAGTTCCCAAGAAGAAAGGCACGGGAATAAAGTAAGGCAACGTCGAGCGAATATTGTAAAATTTAGCTGTCAAATAATGCCCCAATTCATGAATGCCCAAAATTGTCATCAGTCCTAAGGCATAGGGCAAACCTTTGAATAGGACATTTTGGTTAGATAGAACTTTGAACAAAGAGCCAATTTCCCAGATAGGCGGCAGAGAAACACCAGCATTTTTTACTCCCACCAAGGTAGTAGTTAGCAAAGTAGCTGCTAGCAGCAGAAGTGCTAATCCGGGTCGAGTTAACCGTTCCTGGTTGCGTGGTGGTGTATTTCTCTCTTTAGCAGCTTGAGTGTTGGGAACCAGCACAAAGAAAGGTTTGTCATTTAAACCTTCTTGAAAGATCAGCACAAAGCGATCGCCAAATTGTGCTTCAATATTAGTCTTAATCTGCTGATAGGCGTTGCTGGCTTTAGTTCGTAACTGACCACGGCAAATCACAGCTTGTGGTCGATACTCAATATTTTGAACGTAGTATACAGACCAAGGAAAACAATTTCGTAGTTGGGTTTCTTCCGTTAGCTCAATGGGACGCACTATTGGTTCTGGGGTAGGCTGGATAGTCGGCTGTGATTCTGAGGCTTGAGCTTGGGCTTCGGTCTGTGTATCTCTTGGCGTTTGACGCCCCCATTGAAACAATGTCCAGTACAACAGTGTGCAGACAAATAACGACCAGATAATCAGCGCTGGCGGCGGAGATTGTTTCGCCCCGTACATCAGCGTCCATCCACTCAACAGAAATGCTGGTGTCATTAAAACCAGCCACAACAACCATACTGGCGTCCGGGTGATGTGAGCGACGCTGTGCTGCACCATTAGATAAGTAGCTAGCCCCAGTAGGAGGATAAACAGAAACCAAAATGCCATATTATCTTTAGTAATTTGGACAAAACGCCCCACTAGTAGCTTCAGCACCATAGCATTAACTACAAGGTAGAGCTGAAACCCCAATTTTATTCACAACGGTTAACAGGGTTGGTTAACGCTCAAGTTTCAATTCTTCAGAATTTCCACACTGTAACCAGATTGTTCACAACTTCTCAGTTTCGGTTATTTGATCATGTGCCCTTTACCTCAAGTGCCAAGTCATACAACTAAGCCACCACGGGCTGTCTTTCCTGACGAAGTTCCTAGCGGAGATTCTCTGCAATCGGACTTCGCCCAAGAGAGCATTTTTGTCTTTCCACCCAGTCGGGACACATTAGGAGGAACCTCTTATTTTATTGTAAGAAATGAAGGCAATATCCTCATAGATTGCCCTGCTCTAGACCAAACAAATCAAGATTTTTTAGGAGCGCATGGAGGCGTGCGTTGGTTATTTATCACCCATCGAGGTGCTATTGGCAAAACTGCTGAAATTCAGCAAACCTTTGGCTGCGAGGTGCTGGTTCAAGAGCAAGAAGCTTATTTATTACCAAGTTTAACTGTAACTACCTTTAGGCAGGAATTTACTCTCGATGCCGCTACACAAGTGATTTGGACACCAGGCCATTCTCCCGGCTCATCTTGCCTCTACTACAGGGAATTTGGAGGTATCTTGTTTTCTGGTCGCCATTTAGTTCCTAACCAGCAGGGTCAAGCAGTACCATTACGGACAGCGAAAACCTTTCACTGGCCTAGGCAAATTAACAGTCTTCGCTTCTTGTTAGAACGTTTTACACCAGAAACTCTCCGCTACATTTGTCCTGGAGCTAATACCGGCTTTCTTAGAGGCAAGCGGATGATAGATCAAGCTTATCAACATCTCGCATCTCTGGATTTACCAGCATTGCTGCGGATACAGCCCCTACTTTAGAGGTCTAGGGTGTACACACAAGTTATCCCAATACGGTTCGGTTAAGGTGTTTATTCCTCGAAGATCCCCCCAACCCACGCCAGTCGCTCCGCTTGGGGAGACCCCAAGACCGCGCTGGCTCCCTTAAAAAGGCTTGCTCATAACCATCTTTTACCCCCTTTTTAAGGGGGTCGCCGTAGGCGGGGGGATCTTAACCGAACCGTATTGCAAGTTATCTGATTACTCAAAAGCCCTCTAAAACTCACCCTGTTCTATCTTTAATCCCTCTCCTTACTAAGGAGAGGGACAGGTTTTACTACGTAAAACCAGGGTGAGGTATTTCAGGGACTATGTATGAGACTTAACGGGAAATTGCGTGTACACCGTAGCCAAAGGCGGGCAGGATGCCGACCCCACAAGATGGGCGAATGGAATAGAGCCTCCGGCACGCTGACGCGAACGCAGCTACACAGGCAAAGTCGGCCTCTGCGGACTAAAGAAAAAGCGATCGCCACATCTACTAAAGTGCTTTGCTGTCTAATGCAAGTTTTGTAACGTTTGTTAACTAAGATATTGTCCTGGGAATTCTAACCTTAGTACACAAGAATTCTCGGAAAAGTTTATGAGCGCAAAAGTTGATGGAACTGTAACGATCGCTGGCTACCAAATCATAGAGCAACTTTATTCAGGTTCTCGTACTCAAGTGTATCGGGCAGTTCGAGAAGGCGATCGCTTACCAGTTGTGATCAAGCTCTTAAAACGAGAATACCCTACCTTCAGTGAATTAATCCAGTTTCGCAACCAATATGCGATCGCTAAAAACCTAGATATTCCCAGCATCATCAAGCCCTACAGCTTAGACGCTTATCGCAACGGCTATGCCCTAGTCATGGAAGACTTTGGTGGCATTGCTTTACGAGAATTTACCCAAGGAAAACCACTGACTTTAGAGCAATTCCTTGCGATTGCTCTGCAACTACTAGACACGCTACACCTGTTACATCAACAGCGCGTCATTCACAAAGACATTAAGCCAGCCAACATTCTGATTCATCCTGACACGAAACAAATTAAGCTGATTGACTTCAGTATTGCCTCGCTTTTACCACGAGAAACCCAGGAAATCCAGAGCATCAACGGACTGGAGGGAACACTAGCGTATCTTTCCCCAGAGCAAACCGGACGGATGAACCGGGGCATTGACTACCGCAGCGACTTCTATTCATTAGGTGTGACTTTCTTTGAACTATTGAGCGGACAACTGCCCTTTGAGTCCCATGACCCGATGGAGTTGGTGCATTCCCACATTGCAAAGCTTCCACCCTTGGTCTACGATTTGAATTCCGATTTGCCCTTGATGCTGGGCGAGATTGTCCGCAAACTGATGGCAAAGAATGCTGAAGACCGCTATCAGAGTGCGTTAGGACTTAAACATGACCTTGTAACCTGCCTAGAACAGTGGCGAGAAACAGGCGAGCATACCTGGTTTGAATTGGGACAGCGCGATATCAGCGATCGCTTTCTCATACCCGAAAAACTCTACGGACGCGAATCGGAAGTGCAGACGTTACTGGAAGCATTTGGTCATGTTGCCAATGGTGATTCCCAACTGATGCTGGTGGCAGGTTTCTCTGGCATTGGCAAAACCGCAGTTGTCAATGAAGTGCATAAGCCGATCGTCCGGTGGAACGGCTACTTCATCAAGGGTAAGTACGACCAGTTCAACCGCAACATTCCTCTGTCTGCTTTTGTGCAAGCCTTTCGTGATTTGATGGGACAGTTCCTGAGTGAAAGTGATACCCAACTGGAGCAATGGCAGAGCAAGATTTTAGCGGCAGTTGGAGAGAACGGGCAAGTCCTGATCGAGGTGATTCCTGAATTGGAGCAGATAATCGGCAAACAGCCTGCGATCGCCCAACTATCGGGCAGTGCTGTACAAAATCGCTTTAATCTGCTGTTCCAAAATTTCATTCAAGTCTTCACCACAACAGAACATCCGTTGGTGATGTTTCTTGATGATTTGCAATGGGCAGATTCGGCATCGCTCAATTTGCTGAAGGTGTTGATGGTAAGCAATCGCGGTTATCTATTCATTATTGGCGCATACCGCGATAACGAAGTGTTTGCGGCTCATTCACTCATGTTAACGCTAGATGAAATCGAAAAGACATCCTCAGGTGTCAACACTCTGACCCTAGCTCCCTTGAGTCAAGCAGATATGAATCATTTAATCGCCGACTCCCTCACTTGTGCAACTGAACTGGCATTGCCGTTGACAGAGTTAGTTTATCAAAAAGCCAAAGGCAATCCCTTTTTCACGACTCAGTTTTTGAAAGCGCTGTATGAAGATGGGCTGATTACCTTTGATTGGGAGACAGGTTTCTGGCAGTGTGATGTAGGGCAAGTGCGATCGCTTGCTCTCACCGATGATGTGGTGGAATTTATGGCCCAACAGCTTCAGAAATTGCCCGACATCACTCAAGATGTTTTGAAACTGGCAGCCTGTATTGGCAATCAGTTTGATTTGGCGACGTTGGCGATCGTTTCTGAACAATCCCAAATCGAAGCGGCTGCAAGTTTATGGAAAGCCTTGCAGGAAGGTTTGATTTTACCCCAAAGTGAAGTTTATAAGTTTTATGTTGGGGAAGGACATCAGCCAGTTCGCCAAGAAAATGCTGAGATTGTTGCATATAAATTTTTACATGACCGGGTGCAACAAGCGGCATACTCCCTAATTCCCGCCGATGAAAAACAACCTGTTCACCTGAAGATTGGACAATTACTCCTGAGTAACATCCCCGAAAGCAAACGGGAAGAACGCATTTTTGAAATCGTCAGTCAACTCAATGTTGCAGCTGAATCAATCACCCAATCCGCAGAACGTCAAACATTGGCGCAATTTAACCTGATGGCAAGTCGCAAGGCAAAATCGGCCACCGCCTATACTGCCGCCTGCAAATATGCCCAGGTGGGCATTGGGTTACTCGTCCAAAACAGTTGGCAGCATCAGTATGAGTTGACCCTAGCACTCCACCAAGTTGCTACAGAAGCCGCCTATCTGAGCGGTGATTTAGAGCAAATGGCAGCCAATGCCCGCCTTGTCCTGAACCAGTCCAAAACCCCATTAGATCAAATCAGCGTTTATGAGGTGGAGATTGAGGCATTCACTGCCCAAGGTCAGTTTGCCCAAGCGATTGCGGCGGCACTTGCCATCTTAAAGCAATTGGGAGTGGAACTGCCCGCAGCGCCTACTCAGGAGGATGTGACAGCTGCCTTTAATACCGTCTCAGATGTGATTGGAGAGCGGTTACCTGCCGAGTTACTCAACCTCAGCCAAGCAAGGGATGCAAACATCCTGGCGGCGGCTCGAATTTTGACATCGGTAGCACCCTGCGCTTATCTGTCTGTGCCACTGCTGTATTTACTGGTGATTTTAAAAAAGGTTTATCTGTCTGTCGTGTATGGCAATGAATCAACCTCGACCTTTAGCTATGTCTCTTATGGAATATTGATGTGTGGTGTGTTCGGAAAGGTTGAATTAGGTTATGAATACGGTCAGTTAGCCCTCGACCTGCTAGTCTCTTATCAAAATTCCGAATTGAAGGGGAAAACTTTATTACTAGCCTGTGTGTACACAAGGCATTGGAAAATGCACCTGCGTGAGACATTAGACCCCTTGCAGATTGCCTATCGTAGTTGTTTAGATGTGGGCGATTTGGCTTTCGCGGGCTACTCTGCGTATAACTACAGTTTTTACTCCTATTTTGCAGGACAGAATTTAACGCAACTGGAGTCGGAAGTCGCCGGATATTGTGAAGCGCTCAAGCGCCTCAAGCAAAATATAACTCTGACTTATTCCCAGTTGATTCGACAAATTCTGCTCAATTTAATCGGGGATGCGGATGACGTGGTGGTGTTGAGCGGTGCAGCCTACAATGAACAGCATCAACTTCCATTACATGAAGCAGGGGGCGATCGCACCGGATTAGCATTGCTGTGGATTAACAAACTGGTTGTGTCCTATCTGTTTTCAGAGTTTAAACAAGCCACAGAACATGCTGGGCAAGCAAGACAGTATTTGGATGCTGTCCTTGCTTTCCTATATGTACCCATCTTTCATTTCTATGAGTCTTTAGCCCTGATAGCATGGTTTGGGCAACTCTCAGCCCCAGAACAGCAGCAAATAAAGGAATGCATCGCTGCTAACCAAGAAAAACTCAACTACTGGGCAACCCATGCACCGATGAATTTTAGACACAAATTCGATTTGGTAGAAGCAGAGCAGTATCGGGTCTTGGGCAATCGAGCAGAAGCAATCGACTATTACGATCGCGCCATCCAAGGAGCCAAAGAAAACGGTTATATCCAAGAAGAAGCTCTGGCCAATGAACTAGCAGCTAAATTTTACCTCGACTGGGGCAAAGAGCGGATTGCCCAGGAATACATGACGAACGCCTACTACGGCTATGCTCGTTGGGGCGCTAAAGCCAAAGTCGCCGACTTGGAACGACGCTATCCCCAACTCCTCGCCTCCATCTTAGAGCAAACCCGTTCTCCCTTCTCAACTAACGAAACCATTTTCAGATTGGAGAGTGTCACCTCCACCAGTTCTGCCACTTCCAGCAGCAGCAGCGTCTCTGTTGCTTTAGATTTAGCTACCATTCTCAAAGCTTCTCAAACCCTTTCTGGCGAAATCGAACTCGAAAAACTGCTCTCGCTATTGTTGCATATCGTCATTGAAAATGCCGGAGCAGATAAATGTGTGTTCATGCTTTTGGAGTCAGGTCGGTTGCTAATTCAGGCTTTAGCACAGCTTTCCCTTGGTGTCACATTTCTACAGAACAAGCGAATTGCCCAGGTCGATTTTTACCCAATGTTGCTCAACCCGCAGCCTGTTGAAGACTCTATTGATCTGCCAGTTAGCTTAATTAATACTGTCAAACGTAGCTTAAAACTAGCAGTAATTGTTGATGCCACGGTGCATCTGCAATTAATCAATGACCCGTATATTCAGCAACAGCAGCCCAAGAGTATTTTGTGCAGCCCGATTTTGCATCAGGGTAAGTTGCTAGGCATATTGTATCTGGAAAATAACCTGACAACCGGAGCTTTTACCAGTGATCGCGTCGAACTGCTGAACTTACTTTGCGCTCAAGCTGCCATTTCTTTGGAAAATGCCCGACTTTATCGAAATTCCCAGAACTATGCTCAACAGTTGGAACAATCTCTAGCAAAATTGCAGGCTAGTGAAACTCGCTTCCAAAATTTGGCGAATAATATTCCTGGTATGGTGTACCAATTTCGTCTGACGGCCGACGGTTCAACTTCAACACCCTATGTTAGCTCTGGCTGCCTGGACTTGTATGGTTTAGCACCAGAGTCGGTGATGACAGGGACAGATAGCCTTTACGCCATGAATCATCCTGACGATCAACCAACTATTACCCAAGCGATCACCTACTCTGCCCAAAATCTGACACCGTTTAAGGAAGAATGGCGGATTATCCAGCCTTCAGGAACCGTGAAATGGATTCAAGCTGCTGCTAGGCCAGAGCGACAAGCCGATGGCACAATCGTCTGGGATGGGGTGGTGATTGATATTAGCGATGTCTACGAGGAGCTTCGCTTACGCAAACAGGCCGAAGCATCTCTAGCCAAAGAACGAGAGTTCTTGAATGCGATCATTCACAATATTACCGATGGAATTGTTGTTTGTGATGCTAGTGGCAAGTTAACCTTATTCAATAATGCAACTCGTGAGTTTCATGGCTTACCAGTGGAATCATTACTAGCAGAAGAATGGGCAGAACACTTCGATCTTTATCAACCTGATGGTCAAACACCTCTGTCAATCACAGAAATCCCTCTGTTTCGTGCCTTGCAAGGGGAAATAGTCGAAAATGCCGAAATGGTAATTGCGCCGAAGCATGGTTCTAAGAAAATTTTGTTAGCAAGCGGACAAGCAATCTTCGATCCTTTGGGTAACAAAGTCGGTGCAGTAGTTGTGATGCGAGATATTAGCGAAAGGGCGCGGCTTGAAGCCGAACGCAAACTTGCTGAACTTGCCTTGCAGCAAAAATCACTTGATTTACAACAAGCGCTAACTGATCTGCAAAACGCCCAATTACAAATGGTGCAAAGTGAAAAAATGTCTGCACTGGGCAACTTAGTTACTGGTGTAGCTCACGAAATGAATAATCCCCTCGGTTTTATTGCTGCCAGTCTAAAACTTGCTAAACCTACGATCGCTGATATTGTTGAACACTTAAAACTCTATCAATCAAGCCTGCCCAATGGAAGTGATGAAATCAAAAACCATGCTGAAGACATCGACTTGGATTATAGCTTAGAAGACTTGCCTAAGATGATTGATTCCATGACGATGGCGTGCGATCGCCTAAAAAATATCAGCACTAGTTTACGAACTTTCTCCCGCGCTGATCGAGATTACAAAGTACCATTTAACATTCACCAAGGCATTGATAGCACAATTTTGATTTTGAAACATCGTCTGAAGGCGAATGAGCAACGTCCTGCTATTGAAGTTGTCACCAACTACGGTAATTTACCTCAAGTAGAATGTTTTCCTGGTCAATTAAATCAGGTATTCATGAATATACTGGCAAATGCTATTGATGCATTAGATGAATCTAATCATGGACGTAGCTTTGAAAAAATAAAAGCCAATCATAACTGGATTGCAATTACAACCTCAGTAGAAAATAATCTAGTTAAAATTGCCATTGCTGACAATGGTCAGGGGATGAATGAATCAGTCAAACAAAATATATTTGACCATTTATTTAC
Organism: Nostoc sp.; assembly: GCF_036919555.1. Classification (GTDB taxonomy): domain Bacteria; phylum Cyanobacteriota; class Cyanobacteriia; order Cyanobacteriales; family Nostocaceae; genus Nostoc. The sequence continues at coordinate 25,434 of NZ_JBALCS010000071.1, read as the reverse complement.
GACAAAAGCTGTTGGTAAAGGAACAGGATTAGGACTTGCGATCGCCCGTCAAATCGTTGAAGAAACTCATAGTGGCAAATTGAGTTTCAACTCTGTTATCGGTGAGGGAACAAAATTTTTCATTGAAATTCCGGTATAATTTTTGCTCTTTTTGGTAAATAACTTCAGATATCTGGGAATACTAAATCTGGAAGCTTTAAGGATTTAGCAATATGGTTAGCACTCTTGTCAGTATTCCCGGATATCGCATTAGTGAAGAACTCTACAATGGTTCCAGAACCCTAGTTTATCGAGGGTATCGAGAAACCGACTCATTACCAGTAGTGATTAAACTGCTGAAAAATCCTTATCCGAGTTTCAGCGAACTCCTGTCGTTTCGTAATCAATACACCATTGCCAAAAATCTCAACTCACCGCTAATCATCCAAACTTATAGCCTGGAACCTTACCAAAATGGCTATGCGCTCGTAATGGAAGACTTTGGGGGGATCTCTCTGAAAGAATGGGGAGTGAGGGGAACCCGACAATCTCTGATGGAGTTTTTAGAAATAGCGATCGCACTGTGCAATATCTTAGATGTACTCTACCGAGAGCGGATTATTCATAAAGATATTAAATCCGCCAATATTTTAATTAATCCCGAAACCAAACAAGTCAAATTAATTGACTTCAGTATTGCATCTTTACTACCACGGGAAACCCAAACACTAATCAATCTCAATGTCTTAGAAGGGACACTTGCTTATATTTCCCCAGAACAAACAGGAAGAATGAATCGGGGAATTGATTATCGTACTGATTTTTATTCTTTAGGTGTAACTTTCTACGAATCACTGACTGGTGAATTACCGTTCAAGTCAAACGACCCGATGGAGTTAGTACATTGTCATATTGCAAAACTTCCGCCAAATATGAATAAACTTCACCCCCATAAAGCACTCTCTCCTTACCAAGGAGAGGGTTGGGGTGAGGTTGATTTTCCTATTCCCCAAGTTCTCTGTGACATCGTGATGAAATTGATGGGGAAAAATGCTGAAGACCGCTATCAGAATGTATTAGGGCTGAAATTTGATTTAGAAAATTGTTTATCTCAACTCCAAGAAACTGGTAAGATTAAGGGATTTGAGATTGGGCAGCAGGATGTGTGCGATCGCTTCATTATCCCCGACAAACTCTATGGACGGGAAACAGAAGTATCAACTCTATTCCAAGCATTTGAGCGAGTTAGCCTTGGTGCAACAGAAATGATGCTGGTAGCTGGCTTTTCAGGAATTGGTAAAACTGCGATTGTTAACGAAGTTCATAAACCAATTGTGCGGCAACGTGGTTATTTTATCAAAGGAAAATATGACCAATTTCAACGGAATATTCCCTTTTCGGCATTTGTGCAAGCATTCCGAGATTTAATGGCACAATTATTAAGCGAAAGTGATGCACAGATTCAGCAATGGAAAAACCAAATATTAGAGGCTGTTGGAGAAAATGGACAAGTAATTATTGAAGTTATCCCCGAACTAGAAATAATTATTGGTAAACAATCACCTGCCATAGAATTATCAGGAAATGCGGCACAAAATAGATTTAATTTATTGTTTCAAAAGTTTACCCAAGTTTTTACCAGCTTAGAACATCCATTAGTGATGTTTTTAGATGATTTACAATGGGCAGATTCGGCATCACTGAAGTTAATGCAGCTATTAATGGCTGATACAGGTCATCTTTTGTTAATTGGCGCGTATCGTGATAACGAAGTTAACCCAGGACATCCATTGATGTTGACTTTGAGCGAGATGCAAAAAACACTCTTCACAATTAATACGATTACTTTAGCACCACTGAGTCAAGTCACAGTGAATCAACTAGTTGCTGATACCCTGAAATCTACAGAAACTTTGGCATCGCCTCTTTCTCAATTAGTCTATCAAAAAACTCAAGGGAATCCATTTTTCACTACACAGTTTCTCAAAGCATTGTATCAAGAACATCTGATTCAATTTGATTTTGAATTAGCCTGTTGGCAATGTGACATTGTACAGGTGACGACTCAAGCAATTACAGATAACGTTGTCGCTTTTATGGCATTTCAATTACGAAGATTGCCTGAATCAACTCAACACATATTGCAGTTAGCTGCTTGTATTGGTAATCAGTTTGATTTAGCAACTTTGGCAATTGTTTCAGAACAATCGGAAATTGAGACGGCTGCTGATTTGTGGAAAGCATTACAAGAAGGGTTGATTTTACCGCAGGGTGATGTTTATAAGTTTTATGTTGGGCAAGAAACTCTTGCACGTACACCGGAAAATATTGAGACTGTTACATACAAATTTTTACACGATCGCGTTCAGCAAGCCGCCTACTCGCTGATTCCAGAAGAGCAAAAACAGTTCACTCATTATCTTATTGGAAACTTGCTCCTAGAGAATCTCTCACAGGCAGATCAAGAACAGCAGCTTTTTGAAATTGTTGGCCATCTTAACATCGGCAGTTCATTCATTGTTGATCCCTCGAAACGTGAAGAACTTGCACAATTAAATTTGACCGCAGGAAATAAAGCAAGAAACTCTACTGCTTATGAAGCTGCCTCTAACTACTTTGCTACTGGTATTGATTTGTTAGCTACAGATTTTTGGAAGAAGCAGTATCAGCTATCACTGGAATTGTTTCTACAAAGAGCAGAAACTGAAACTATTTCAGGCCATTTTGAATCAGCATCTCATTTAATTGAAACAATTCTTGATCAAACGGATAACTTACTCGATCGATGTGCAGCCTACGAGCTAAAGATGCGAATGAATATTGTCTGTGGAGAACCTCAGATAGCAATCGATGTAGCCTTACTTGCCATAAACCTATTAGGCATTAAATTAGAATACGAACCTCTTACCAGTGTTGATTTTGATCAACTATTGAACTTACCGAAGATGAGTGATCCCGCAAAGCTCAAAGGAATGGAAATTCTAGTTTCGGTCTGTCCTGCTGCCTATACCAACCAACCCGAATTAATGTTGCCAGTAACCCTTACCATGCTCAAACTATGCAATCAGCATGGTAATTCACCGATTGCGGCCTTTGCCTACGGTTTGTATGGTGTCTTACTCTGTGGGTTTATGGATAATATTGAATTGGGTTACCAATTTGGTCAGCTTTCGCTCAAAATCCTTGAGAAATACAATGCTCATTTCCTGAAAAGTAAGGTATATCAACTCTTCTATGCACATGTATGTGGCTGGAAAGAGCCAGTTTCCGCAACCATTGATGGTTTGCTAGAGTCCGTTCAAAGCGGATTAGACACTGGGGATGTAGAATATGCCCTGTACGGCTTGAAATATTACTGCATTTATTATTTTCTAACAGGTGCATTTCTTGATGATGTAGATGAGATACACAAAAAATATAAAAATCTCAGCCGCAACATTGAGCATGTACATAATGAAATTGCAATTTGGCAACAAATAGGATTAAACCTAAAAGATTTCTCTGATGGAGATGTACTGATTAGCCTTGCAAATCTCAATGAGGAAGATACATTTCAGTACTTGAAAGAGAAGCAACAAAATATAGTTTTGTTTGCTGCTTACTTTGCCAAATGTCAACTTTACTACTTCAAAGGTGATTACGCGAAAGCCATTGAAAATGCAAACAAAGCGAACACTTACATTGCCTTTGTAACTGGTAAAATCTATACCACAGTTCATAACTTTTATTTCTCCCTGGCATTATTAGGACTTGCCCAAACTTTAGAACCAGCACAACGCTCGGTATATCTCAATCAAGTCGAGGAGAATCAAAATCAATTGCAAGCCTGGGCTAATCATGCCCCAATGAATATTCTTCACAAATTTCATCTCGTCAAAGCTGAAATTTGCCGAGTTCTGGGAGATTACAAGGAAACGATCGAACACTACGATCGCGCCATTGCTCTTGCTAAAGAACACGGCTATATCCAAGAGGAAGCCTTAGCTAACGAACTGGCTGCTAAATTCTATCTCAACTGGGGCAAACAGCGCATCGCTCAGGAATATATGACCGAAGCCTACTACGGCTATGCTCGTTGGGGTGCTAAAACCAAGGTTGCTGACCTAGAAAGACGCTATCCGCAACTGCTGGCTCCTATACTCCAGAAAACCTATTCTCCCCTCTCCACGACCGAAACCATCTTCACCTTGGGAACTCTTACTTCGACTAGTTCCGCCACATCCAGCAGTAGCAGTGTCTCTGTGGCTTTAGATTTAGCTGCAATTCTCAAAGCTTCCCAAACTATCTCAAGCGAAATCGAACTGGAAAAACTGCTTTCATCGTTGCTTTCTATCGTCATTGAAAATGCCGGAGCTGATAAGTGCGTGTTAATGCTCTTGCGAGACGAACACCTGCTGATCAAAGGGTCAATTATTGAGGGTTCGGAGCCAGTTGTGTTGCAGCGCCTTCTGGTTGAGGACAGTCAGGATATTCCCCTGAAGCTAATTTATAAAGTCAAGCACAACAAGCAGACTGTTGTGCTGCTTGATGCGAGTGCCGATCCGACTTTAGCTAATGACCCGTATATTATTCGTCAGCAGCCCAAGAGTATCTTGTGCAGCCCGATTTTGCATCAAGGCAAGTTGCTGGGTATTTTATATCTGGAGAATAATTTAGCGACGGGGGCGTTTACAAGCGATCGCGTTGAACTACTAAATCTCCTGTGCACTCAAGCCGCCATTTCTTTGGAAAATGCCCGACTGTTTGAGCAATCGCTAGAATATGCCCAACAGCTAGAGCGATCGCTTGATGAGTTGAATACTACTCAGTCTCGCTTCTATAATCTGGTAGACAATGTTCCTGGCGTAGTTTATCAGTTTCACATCGCTGCTGATGGCACGATGGTAATGCTCTACATTAGTGCCGATTGTTACAACTTGTTCGAGATTACAGCAGAGCAGGCGATGGCCAACGTGCAGCTTCTCATAGAGAGAATACATTCAGAGGATGCTGCACATCATCAGCAATTGATTGCAGAGTCGGTGCAAACACTAAACCCTTGGTGCTGGGAAGGGCGAATTGTCACGCTATCGGGAATCATCAAGTGGATACATGGAGAAGCCCGTATCCTCCAACAAAATGATGGGTCAGTAGTTTGGGATGGATTATTGTTGGATATTAGCGATCGCAAACGGGCGGAGGAAGAACTGCAAAACGCCCAATTACAAATGGTGCAAAGTGAGAAAATGTCTGCTTTGGGTAATTTAATTGCTGGTGTAGCTCACGAAATGAATAATCCCCTTGGTTTTATTGCTGCTAGTCTAAAACTTGCTAAACCTACCATCGCTGATCTTGTTGAACATCTGGGACTATATCAATCAAGTTTACCCAACAAAAGTGAAGAAATCATTGAACACGCCGAAGAAATCGACTTGGATTATAGTTTAGAAGACTTACCCAAGATGATTGATTCCATGTCGATGGCGTGTGACAGGCTAAAAAATATCAGCACCAGTTTGAGAACTTTCTCTCGTGCCGATCAAGACTACAAAGTACCATTTAACATTCACCAAGGTATTGATAGTACCATTCTCATTCTCAAACATCGTCTGAAAGCAAATGAACAACGTCTCGCCATTGAAGTTGTCACCAACTATGGTAATTTACCTGAAGTAGAATGCTTCCCAGGTCAATTAAATCAGGTATTTATGAATCTTCTAGCTAATGCTATTGATGCATTAGAAGAATCTAATCAGTGGCGCAGTTTTGAGGAAATTAAAGCCAATTATAACTGCATTAAAATTACAACCTCAGTAGAGAATAATCTAGTTAAAATTGCCATTGATGATAATGGTAAGGGAATGAATGAACAAGTCAAAGAAAAGATTTTTGACCATTTATTTACTACCAAAGCTGTTGGGAAAGGAACAGGATTAGGACTTGCGATCGCCCGTCAAATTATTGTGGAAAAACATGGCGGAGCGATCGAGGTGAATTCTCAACTTGGCGAAGGAACTGAATTTGCGATTCGGCTACCGTTGTCGGCATAAGCGAGAAAATCGCAGTTGTTGTCGGATAAAAATAATTATCGCTAGCCCGATCAATGGAAGTTATCCACTTTGCAAGAAGCGCTTTGAAATTCCCGCAGGGGTGAAATTGCTAGGCTCTGCACTTGCTGATCAATACCATCTCCCTGAATAATCACCTGGGAACGTGACTGAATTAATTCCCATATCTGCGGACAACCTAGAACAGGAGTCAGTTCTGTTAAAGCAAAAACAAGTTCTGTGTTTAATTTATCTAACGATGGTCGCAATGTCTGGTTTAAGTCTGGCACGTTAGGAAAAGATTTAATGCCTTGCTTTTGCCAGTTTTGAAAATCAACTGTTTGGATGAGTTTTCCTGCTTCTATTTGTGCTTTAAAAAATCCTGCAACTCTATCGGGTTCTAGACTATGGGTTGTTGCTTGTTGCCTAACCTTTAATAGTAACTCTTGTTCGCGCTTTAAATCCTCAATAGGACGTTTGTGATTCCATTTCCACCGGGCTACATCATGTGCAATTATTAATCGCTGCTGGATCAATTTTAGTAATTTATCTACAGCTAGTTGTTGATCTGCGATCGTAATAGCTTGAGGATTTGCTGATTGTACTGACCCAGAGTTCTGAGCAGCGAAATATAATTTTAAGTTGGCAGCAACTACTGTACTACTAAAAAAAAGCCCAAAGAAAATTATTATGACAAACAATAGTGGATGCTTTCTGAAAAAACTTAAATTCATGTCAAAAAGTTTATACACTCTGCTACTTAGCAGTAATTCCCATTAATTCCACAGGAATACAGTATTTTCAATCCCAGATAAAATATCTCATAGTTACTGACAAAAAGCAAGTTCAGCAGTTATCGGATCAGAATTTATTCGGTTATTCCCAGTCTCTGACTGGGAACAAGTCGAACTCCTGTACAGACGCGATTAATCGCGTCTCCTAACTTTTTACGCCTTTGGCGCCAACACCGAGTTTTTAACCAAAAGTTCCACTGCTGCTTGATATTGCAGATCCGCTGCTGTTCCAATCTCTTCGCGGTTAATTGGATCTTGGGAAATTACTTGATCCGGCTTAATACCTAGTTTGTTAATATCCCGGTGTTGAGGAGTTTCATACTTAGCAATTGTGACTGCCAAGCCCGAACCATCTGATAATTCAAATAATGATTGAATTAGACCCTTTCCAAAGGTGGTTTCGCCTACCAACTGGGCACGACCATTATCTTGGAGTGCGCCGGCGAGAATCTCACTCGCACTAGCAGTTCCTTGATTCACCAAAATCACCAGAGGATCGTTCGTCAAGGCTGGCCCTTGGGCTTCAAAACTACCCTGAATGCCTTGTCGGTTAACAGTGTAGACGATGGTGCCGGAGTCTAGCCACAGACGGGCGATTTCAATTCCTGATTGCAATAGCCCCCCAGGATTATTTCGCAAATCCAGAATGTAGGCAGCAGCACCTTTTTTTTCTAGATTAGAAATAGCGTGTGCCAATTCCGTTGAGGCGTTGGCATTGAATTGAGTCAGGCGAAGGTAGCCAATGGGCGTATCCTCCGTGGAAACACGTAATTCTGAAACCACAGGGTTAAGAGCAATGCGATCGCGTGTCAATCTAATTTCTGTTTCTGTCTCTCCGTCTCGTTCGATCAGGAGAGTCACAAGGCTACCACTGGGCCCGCGCATTCTGGTCGCAGCTTCATCAAGGGTGAGATTTTCTGTAGAGATGCCTTCAATTTTGAGAATGCGATCGCGTGGTCTAATCCCCGCTTTCTCTGCCGGTGAACCGGTGATTGGAGCCACTACTTCCAACTTCCCAGTCTCAGGATTCAAGGCAATTTGCAATCCTACCCCAGTCAGTTCCCCAGAAGTATTGACCTGTAAGCTGCGGTACTGTTCTGGATCTAAAAAGCGGGTAAAAGGATCATCGAGGCTCTTAAGCATCTTCCCAATTGCCGTATAACTGGCATTGGAGTCTATGAGCGGCTTCTGGAGAGCCTTTTGCCGGACAGTCGCCCAGTTTTGATGATTAAACGTCTCATCCAGATAAGTACGATTAACAATTCGCCAAACTTCCGAAACCAGTTTTTGTTCCGATGTCAAAGCCACCGCCGGCTGAGTGAGCGTACCAAACGTCAACCAAAACGCCATTAACAATGAAAATCCAACCCGAAAGACTTGTTTATTCATGAACCCCATTATCAATTCCACCTCAACCCAAATTGCCTAGATAATGCCTACTTGCCCTGTTGTTGATGAAATCTATCTCTCGATTATGTTACTTTTTTTATAGAAGTGGTGCATTTTTCTCATCAAGTTGTTCAGTCAACTGATGCATCGTATCCACTCACCAAAGGATAAAATCCACTTTGTGTCCACCATTTTCTGTGTAGGGGCGTAAAGAGTACAAATCCAATAAATTCGGATCGGAAATCGTATTTGCTCACATGTTTTACCCTTCTAGTAAAACTTGCTCAGGTTATGGTCATATCCAAGATATGCCCCGATCGGTGAAAATGTTTGACTGTCAAAGTTGTAGGATCAGTCTAGATAGGGACTGGAACGCAGCAAAAAACCTGGAAAACTAGCTACTTTAGGTATTTAAAACACGGCTTTGCTTTACCGTGTCTGGACGCGGAGGGTTCTGGAGCCGACTCCACCCGATGAAACGTCAAATAAATGTTGGATGTCCAAGGATGTCCAGAGTTTATGTAGCAGATCGCAATATATTCCGTCTTTCTTTACAGGTGTAAAGTTTCTGAAGTCTCTTAACACGCTGAAAGCTGACAAGCAAGCAAAAAACTCCCCTTTACTAAAATCCCAAAATTGCTAATTGGGAGAGAAGTCTGAGCCAAGGCTTCTGCCGATTCAGAACTTCGGGATTTATCAACCGCAACCGACTTTTAGGAACTTGAGATTGTATGGCTAACGTTTACGACTGGTTTGAGGAACGCCTAGAAATTGAGGCGCTCGCTGAAGATGTCACTAGCAAGTACGTCCCTCCCCACGTCAATATATTTTACTGCTTGGGTGGAATTACCCTGGTTTGCTTTCTTATCCAGTTTGCCACTGGATTTGCCATGACGTTCTACTACAGACCAACAGTAGCTGAAGCTTTCTCCTCAGTGCAGTACATCATGACTGAAGTAAGCTTCGGTTGGCTAATTCGCTCCATCCATCGCTGGTCTGCCAGCATGATGGTATTGATGATGATTTTGCACACCTTCCGGGTTTACCTGACTGGTGGTTTCAAAAAGCCCCGCGAATTGACCTGGATAAGTGGTGTCATCCTAGCTGTGATTACCGTTTCCTTTGGAGTTACCGGCTATTCCCTACCTTGGGATCAAATTGGCTACTGGGCTGTAAAAATCGTTAGCGGCGTACCAGAAGCAATTCCGGTAGTTGGCGTTCTCATATCCGACTTGCTGCGCGGCGGTTCGAGTGTTGGTCAAGCAACACTAACTCGTTACTACAGCGCCCACACATTTGTGCTGCCTTGGTTGATTGCAGTCTTCATGCTGTTTCACTTCTTAATGATCCGCAAACAAGGCATTTCCGGTCCTTTGTAATCTTAGCTATTAGCGAAAGGCAACATTTGTCAGTTTTCAGATGAAGTTGTTTGTTTTAAACTTATGAAACACAAGAAATTAATTGTACATAAGTTCCAAAAAACAAACACTTAATATTAAGAAGCCGAAAGCTGTAAGTAAAGACCCTCCAGGCAGCTGATTGTAAATAGACAAACGCTATTTGCCGCAAGGCTAGGGTTGCCTAGTAGCTGATAGCTTTCACAAATGCTTTAATTTAACTTAAGCAGGAGAACACATTTCAAAATGTCAACACAAAAAAAACCTGACCTGAGCGATCCTCAGTTAAGAGCCAAACTCGCTAAAGGCATGGGTCACAACTACTATGGTGAACCCGCTTGGCCTAATGACCTACTTTACGTATTTCCAATCGTAATCATGGGTTCGTTCGCTGCGATTGTGGCTCTAGCTGTGTTAGATCCCGCGATGAACGGTGAACCAGCAAATCCTTTCGCCACACCATTGGAAATTTTGCCGGAGTGGTACTTGTATCCAGTCTTCCAGATTTTGCGATCGCTTCCTAACAAACTTTTAGGAGTGTTAGCAATGGGTTCAGTACCAGTCGGGCTGATTCTCATTCCCTTTATTGAGAACGTCAATAAATTCCAAAACCCTTTCCGCCGTCCAGTTGCAACCACAGTATTCCTCTTTGGTACCCTTGTCACCCTGTGGCTGGGTATTGGTGCTGCCTTGCCATTGGATAAATCTTTGACCTTGGGACTATTCTAAATTAGTCACCACAAAATGCTTTGACGCCTGTGAGTTTCAAGAGCAGATGCAGATGTGCTTTTGAAAAAAATTAACAGGCGTCAATTTTAACAGGAAAGAATTCAGGAGTCACGAGCCAGAATTCCGAATTGAATTCTGAACGAGAAAGCGGATAGCGCAGCAGTTGCGAGTCCGTGAGCGTCTGAATAAACGGGTTTAAGTCCCCACTAGATATGCTTTCTTTAGTGGTTAATAAGACAGTGGTGGTAACAGAGCAGTTCGACAGGTTTACTGTGTCACTTTTTTGAAGTGTGGGTCTCTCTTACAAAGTTGCTCCTCTTGGGGAGACCCCAAGACCGCACTTTGCGCTGAATCCCCCATTGATTGCATTCTGAATTTTTCTTGAAGTTTTGGATTGAAAAGCTATTCCAAAATCTCAAATCACCAAAAGTCAACAAATACAAACATTTTTCACTTACTTAACGTAAGTTGCTAGTTACAACCCTCGAAATGCCAAAATGGTTCATGTTTTGTATTTTGGTACACAGAATATGTCAATTTAGATTTTTCTATGTCAGAGAGATTTTGCGAATAGTGCAAAATTTAATAACTAGTAACTTGGGTTTATTTATATTCAAGTCACAGTTAATTCTTAGCATAGTGCAGGAAGATCATCTGAGGGTTAAGAGCGAACTCAGTCTCCTAAATCAGGTGCAAGAATGGTTCGAGCAATTTTGTCTGCAACATTTGTCTCAACTTGGCTGGTCAAAAACTCAACTTGATCGTCTCAATTTAGCATTAGCAGAAGGCTTTACTAACGCTGTTCGTCATGCTCATCATGCTTTACCCCCGGAAACAATCATTGAGATTAACGTTTATCTCTGGATTGACCGACTAGAGATTAGAATTTGGGATTATGGAAAACCTTTCAATCCTGATGCGATCGCAGAACCAGCCCCAGGTACTTTACAAGTAGGCGGGTATGGATGGTTTCTCCTGCGGCGGTTGGCTGACCGTGTTGTATACGAACGAGGTGCGGATGGTAGAAATTGCCTGCTCATCGTCAAATACTCTGTAGAAACACAAAATTAACAATTCAAAATTAACAATTCAAAATTCAAAATTCAAACATTTCAGACATTTTCAGACGTTCGCGTAGCGTCTCGCAGAGAAGAGGAGTGCGGTCTTGGGATCTCCCCAAGAGAAGCAACTCCGGGGGATTTAAACCCCGACTGAAACTGAGCGGAGTCGGAAACACTCCGCCTCCGAGCTACCTGTAGAGATAGGGGTCTTAAACCCTTTAATTTACGATAAAATGGTCGCCGCTACGCGTAGCAAAATCCCCGTAGGGGTACGGATATTTTTCCCAAAGTTGAGCCATTTACTTCAAAACAGAAGGACGAGCGTAAGGAGTCTCTGATCAAATATATAGTTATTTGATTGATAAGAGTATACTCTTTTTTCAATATTATTTTGATTGGAGTAATATGTTTTTTACGTGAAATTGCTTATTTATTATGATTTTTTTATAAAGCCCCAAAGAAGATTTTAAGAATATTTTTGTATAAAAAGCATTAATGAATATAGTAAAGATAACATTCGAGTTATACTAGCTCCCTAGCCTTTGAGTTTGTCGGATTGGACACAGTATGTAGTCCTAAATACCAGCCTATTGCGAGAAGATGAGCATTTTCAAGTAGTAGCAAACCCCAATGCTGACGTGAATTGCAATGTGCTAAGAGCTAAAGGTGCAAGTAGTAATGTATAAGCCTAAATCGGATTCACAATCGAATACTGAGGGATGGAAGACGATTAACTGGCGACAAGCCGAAAAATATGTCTTCAAGTTACACACATCGAACACCATAGTAGTAGCGATGATTATGTGAAAGTTAAAAGCGATAAAAGTCCTTTTGACGGTGATTTAATTTACTGGAGTTCAAGATTAGGCGCACACCCAGAAATGCCAAACCGTAAGGCTAAGTTGCTTAAACAACAAAAAGGTAAATGTGCTTGGTGCGGACTGCATTTTCTAGAAGAAGATGTACTAGAAGTAGACCACAAAACCCCACTCTCACTTAAAGGTAAAGATCAGTGGAAAAACCTACAGTTATTGCATCGACATTGCCATGATGAAAAAACTTCCATCGATGGAAGTTTGAAGTCCGTTAGTGACAACAGGTAAACACATTGAGTAGCCGTGTGAAGCGAAAGTTTCACGCACGGTTTCGGATGAGAGGGGTGGAGTGGTAACACTCCCCTCGACTCTACCCTCAGGCTACGCCCGATGGGATACCAGGGGTCACTGAGAAGCCCGCGCTCTATGCGTTTACTCATGAGCGTCGGGAGTATGTCACGAACTTCTAGAATAAAATGGTAAAAGCAGATTTAGAACGGTTACAAAACGGTGCGATCGCGCCCTGACTGCGAGTGTAAATAATCTAATATGCACATCACTACAGTGACAGAAAACCTGAAGTTAGGTGATAAAGTTAACAAAAAAACGAACCATGTCTTCGTCTTTTTAGAAATTTTTGCCCACGAAGGTGGTATTCAATCATATATAAAAGATATTTTTCGCGCCTATCTGGGATTAAGCCAACCTTATAAGGCAGAAGTCTTTTTGCTGCGAGATAGTCCTGAAAGCTTAAATCCGTTTGAAGACGAAAACTTAAAATTTCATTACTTTAAAAATCAGTCTCCCTATTTGGGAAGACTGCAAATGGCAGCAGCTTTACTTAAGTGTCTGTTGCAAAGCCGTCCGCAGCAAGTTTTCTGTGGTCATATTAACTTAGCAGTATTAATCCAAACTCTTTGCCAGCCCTTGGGGATTCCTTATACCGTGCTAACTTACGGTAAAGAAGTCTGGGAACCGCTCAAAAATCAAGAACGTCGCGCCCTGACATCAGCATCTGGAATTTGGGCAATTAGTCGCTACAGCCGCGATCGCGCTTGTGTTGCCAATGGTTTAAACCCGAAAATGGTACAGATGATGCCTTGTGCAATTGATGGGGATAAATTTACTCCTGGTTCCAAGCAGCCAGAATTAGGAAAGAAGTATGGCTTAACTGGTGCTAAGGTGTTAATGACCGTAGCGCGGTTATGGTCAGGGGATATTTACAAGGGTGTAGATATCACGATTCGGGCTTTATCACAAATTGCTCAGGTTTTCCCAGAAGTGAAATATTTGGTAATTGGTCGCGGTGATGACCAACCGCGATTAGCGCAGCTAGCAAAAGATTTAGGTGTGAGCGATCGCGTCGTGCTTGCTGGTTTCGTTGCCACAGAAGAATTAATCAAACATTACCGCCTTGCTGATGCCTATATTATGCCTTCGCAAGAAGGCTTTGGCATTGTTTATCTGGAAGCAATGGCTTGTGGAGTGCCTGTATTATCCGGTGACGACGATGGCTCTGCTGATCCCTTGCAGGATGGTAAACTGGGATGGCGAGTCCCACATCGCAGTTCTGATGCTGTAGCAGCCGCTTGTATAGAAATGCTTCAAGGGGATGACCAGCGATGTGATGGAGAGTGGCTGCGAGAACAAGCGATCGCACTATTTGGCATAGATGCCTTCCAACAGCACTTACAAAAAATGCTTGTATCCTCAGTAATCAAGTCCAAATGACAAATGACAAATGACCAATGACCAATGACTAAAATCGCTATCCTAGAAGGAGAGCAGGACGACATTTAAAAAATGAGCTTTAAGTCATTTCAATTGAATCTTTTAAATCTCCGCCCTTGGCTCACCCTGCTGGCAGTTATTTGGTTACTGGCATCACTGGGCTTGGGTTGGTTGGTTAATTCGTTGCTAATTATTTTCGGGTTGCTGTTGTTGGCACCCATTGTGGCTTTTTTTGGCTTTCGTTGGTGGCTGCGACGCAACTTGATTGCGGATCAGTGTCCCTTCTGTGAATATGAATTTACAGGTTTAAATAACAGTCAGTTGCAGTGTCCTAACTGTGGGGAGTCACTGTTAGTACAAAATAGTCATTTTCAGCGCTTCACACCAGAAGGCACAATTGATATCACTGCTGTCGAAGTTCCAGCCCAATCACTGGAAGATTAGTTATTGGTCATTGGTTATTAGTCATTGGTCATTAGTCATTAGTAAATAACAAAGGACAAATGACTATTTATTTTTTTGCGAGATTGAGAGGGTGTAGCTATACTCTCGTTTGGATAGTTCGCCCACATACAGCGAGTATTTTCCTGCCTGCCAGTAACCAGACTGTTCCGACTTACCTCCAGAGTAACTATCTGCTAGTACACAAAAGCGACCCCCAGGACCGTCGATCAATAGCGTTGGCTTGCCTTGACTCTCTACTGTTAATCGCAAATAAGGTAGTGACTCTGTAACCTGGATAACTTGATTAGGTTCAGTGGTAATATTGCCACAATTACTTTTGACAGTTCCCCCAGACTTTCCGTTCAAAATCAATGGATCTGGTTGGAAATTCCGATTAATTTTGATCTCTGGTGTCTGTGCCAAATTAGCCTCAGTGAAAACCAAACTCATCGCCAAAGCTGTGGGAACAATTGCAAGTAGCCTAAGCGTCTTCATTTTAATTAATGCTCCAGATTTTTTAGAGCAATATTGTTATACAGTGGTGATTTAATTGACGACAGCAATCCATCTTGGTTCCAAAAGCCGCCGTATAAGCTAATACCATTGAGTTAAGGATTGTTTGCGAATATTTCAGGTGTGTAGAAACCATCAATCGTGCAAATTATCTATGTTTTGTGGCACCTTTGCACCAAAATATTTCACCGTATATTCCGCACTTCAATCCTGAACACGCTAGTAATCTAAAAATCATCATAATAAATTTTATCTATCCAGAAAGTTCTTGCACATACAGACATTAGCTAAAATCACTAAGACAACCACCAAAAATAGAATTTAGTTGGTCTGTTGTTGAATAAGTGACTTAGCTGAGGTAGAAAAGATTGATGAATCCTCAACCAGAAGAAGACTTACAGCGTCGCCTCGATAAGTTAGAGGCAGAGATTAATTTCCCACCTGGGGTGGTTCCCCAATCACAGGAACAAAAACAAAAACAAACACCTCAGTCTGTTTTTGCCAACTTGAACTTGCAACTGGAGCGATTTCAGATTTGGTTCAACAGCTTATCTGGGGTAAAAAAGCTGGTAGTTTCGGGTGTGACGGTGCTAGTGGGCTTGGTGATGCTGCAAACAGTGTTTAAACTGGTTGCATCTGTAATCACTCTGGCACTTTTGGCAGTGTTAGTGTATGTTGGATACAAATTTTTTGTGTCTAGTAGCTTTCAACGTAAGTAATAAGTTGATATGCCTTTAGTTTGCACTCTGCCCGGAGTTATGAGAGTCAGGAGCCAGAATACAAAAGGCTCCTGGCCTCTGTCTCCTAAATTCTATTTCAAGATGCTTTTCTTTTTGCCGATTAGCTTAGTCTATTTTAATTGTGCCGATCGCGGCGTAGAAATAATATCGAAGGGAATTATGCGATGACGACACCAATTGTCAGGAGAAGTACTAATCAATCTGATCAGTCAAAAGAACCGGAAAGAGCCAAGTCGCTGTTGCTAGCAAGTAGGCGTTTTGCAGCTTGGGCGGCTGAAATCACACTAGTGGTTACTAGTGGGTTGATTCCCTTCGGCATTGGTGTCTATGCCAATTCTAGAAGCGATCTGAACCGAGTACCGCTTAACCCCGTGCTGATAGTAACAGAAAGAGCGATCGCCAGACCCCTGGCTCTACCTGTGAGCTATGGCATCCCTAACGTCGCATGGCCGACTAATATTTTCTGGACAATCGCCCTGTTAGCGCCTGTAACTCTCTCGTGGTGGCAATTGTATTTACTGGCTAAGACGGGTAGCACAATTCCTAAACGTTGGTTAAAACTGCGGGTTGTCAACGAGGAAGGGACACCGCCCGGTTTGGGGGCAGTTGTGATTAGAGAAGGAGTTGGGCGTTGGACTGTACCCATTTCTATCGCTTATCTACTGTGGCGCTACAGCTTTGCTTTTCCGAATTTAGGATTATTCACATTTTTGTCTTTGTTAATGATTGTGGGTGAAGGGATCGGCTTACCGTCGCGCCGGGGACGTCGCGCACTGCATGATCAACTTGCAGGCACTTATACAATAGATGGACTCTTAGCTAGCAACAGACAAGCTCAGTTTGCTGACGGTAATGATCAAGCAGAAGAATGGCAGGAGGGAAATGAAGAATTAGCAGTACCTCAAACCAACCACTCGCCTAATCTGTGGCGGCGGATACAGCAAAATCCTAATCTTACCTTGTTTGGGGTAGGGCTTACGAGTATGACTGCTGTGCTGGGAACTTTAATCGGTACTCAAGTTTATATCCAAATTCAACAATCCCAGCGAGCAACTAAGCAAATCAACAGCCAACAGTTTCTCCAACTCGTCAAACAAGCGACTTCCAACTCTGGGGCGACTAATAAGGAGCGTGAAACTGCAATTTTAGCTATGGGTGGTCTTGATGACCCACAGTCTATTAAATTTCTAGCGGATCTCTTGGTTAGCGAAACCAACCCTAGCCTCTTGGATACGATTCAACAAGCTTTGACAACTATCGGGCTGAAAGCCATCCCCGAATTAAAAAATAAGAATCAGTTTTTGGTGGGTGAACTGGAGACTGTGGCTAGCACTACAACCCAGAAGCGGGAATTGCAGCAAGGGCGGCTACAAAGAAACCAGGGGACGATCAACAAGATTCTCTCTGTTTACAGTGGTAAAATTGAGGGCGTTGATCTTAGTCGCACCCAATTAGGTCAAAGTGGTACTCCAGGAAATTCCTTCTTCAACTTGGTATTAGACAACGTTGATTTATCAGGAGTTAAGTTAAAATCTGCAAATCTTAACCAAGCCAGTTTGAAGGGTAGCCGCTTTCGGGGCGTGGGTGAAGATGGACGCTGGGATACCTACGACGATGCGATCGCTGATTTAAGCCAAGCTCAGTTACAACAAGCCAATCTTACTGATGCTAACCTCAGTCGCGTCTTAATGAACCGTACAGATTTGAGCCGCGCCACTCTCAACAGAGCCAACTTATCCAACGCACGTCTATTTGACGCTAAACTCAACAGCACTCAACTAGTAGGAGCCGATCTCCGAAACGCAGTCTTGGAAAGAGCCAGCTTGACTGGAGCCGATTTAGGCGACGCCAACTTGAACGAAGCTAATCTGTACGCCGCGCGTTTAGGTCGCGTCAGTGCTATAGGAACGCAATTATCCTTTGCCAACTTAACTAATACTGATTGGCAAGGGGCAGATTTATCAGGAGCCTATTTGGATCGTGCTAATCTCAGCAATGCTAACCTTAGCGCCACTCGTCTAACTGGTGCTGTTTTGCGTTCTGCCCAGATGGAAAACGTTAATTTGCAAAATGCCGACCTGAGTCTTGCAGATTTACGAGGGGCAAATGTCGCCGGAGCCGATTTTAAGGGGGTAATTCTCGCCCCTACTAAACAAGATCCAGCAGATCAATTTGTCCAAACCCCAGATTTAGGCTCAGTATCTGCCGTAGTCCAAGGGGTTGATTTTTCTCAAGCCAAAAATTTAGATTCCAAGCAATTAGCATACATTTGTACTCAAGGAGGCATTCATCCGCGTTGCCCGTAGAATGAAAGGCAAGGGGGCAGAGGAGACGAGGGAGATGAGGGAGATGAGGGAAGAGTTTTGCCAATGCCCCATGCCCAATGACAAATAATAAATGACAAAATGGTGTGAGGAGTCGGTTATGAAGTATATTCCATATTTGGTTTCAGTTTTGGGGGCTGGTTTGGTCTTGAGTCTGGCGAGTACTAAACCAGTGCAAGCTCAAGTAGCCTATGGCAGTTATATCGGTATAGGCCCAGCTATTGGTATCACCGATGGTATCCAACTCGGAGGGGTTATAGCGGGACGCTACAAGCTTTTGGAAGCACCAATTTCACTCCGCGCCCAAGTGTTAATTGGTAATAATACGGCAGTTGTGCCAACGGTTTCCTACGATTTTCCTCTCAACTGGCAAGCTGATGCCTACCTGGGTGCTGGGTTAGTGTTGGCTGGTGGTGGTGGATCTTCTCCTGTAGGTGACAAGATTAGTTTTGCTTTACAACCGGGCATTGATTATATGATCCCAAATAGCAATACTGTCCTTTTTGGCAACGCCATTATCGCTTTTGATGCCTACCGTGATAGCAGTGGTACAGCTATCTCAGTACAAGGTGGTGTTGGTTTGAGATTTTAATGGGCAGATGAAAACCCGACAGCGATCGCTATCCCTAAGAAGAGTTAAACTTCATTGCAAATTAAGAAGTTAGTCCAAACAACGTGATAATTTTTGGTCATGAAGAGAGACAGCACAGGATTAACACAGGAGAACACAGTGGCAATGGCATCAAATTTATTAACGGATGCGGGCGCAGATGAAGTGAATCAAGATTTCAGTGAATATGTCGCCAACCTGCAACTTCATATGACTCTGCAAGCTCGCAATCTTGTTCCAACCCTGAAGCAAACACTAGTAGATAGTCGCCAGCAATTACTCCATCAAACCCAAGCCCACTTTGAAAAGCTAGTTTCTCGACAAGGGCTATAAATATATACAAATTTTAATCAAAATTCCAATAAAATAAAGGCAGATGTTGTTGGGTCAATGCCAATGGTATGCTCACAAGGTCTGCTTTTTCTGCTTTTTTTAAGTATTAAGTTACTCAAATCACCCTTTTGGGGCAATAGTAGAGAGCAGAAACTAGTTAAGATTATTGCAGCAGTACCTTTGAAGAGCAGTTAGTTAAGGCTAAATGGCGGCTCGAATTAAAATGACTTTATTACTTCCCCGAAACCTCAGCGTTGTTATCCGACCAGTCCAATACCGGGATCTGGACGGGATTGAGCGCATAACTCAAGAGTCATTCGCAGCCCTCACTCCCAAGGGAGCAGGTTTTGCCATCAGCCAGATGCAAAGGCTGCGTCGCTGGTATGGATTACTCAAATTTTTGAGTTGGTTTCCTAACCCGCTACAGTATCGCCTTTGTGCCTACGTTGCAGAGCAAGGACGAATGCTTCTAGGAATGATTCAAGTGTCACCGTTTAACCGGACACGCAGCACTTGGCGGATTGATCAAGTGCTGTTGGAGCGTGGTGTCGATAAACAAGGAATTGGCTCGCAACTTTTGCGTCATTGCTTTGAATCGATTTTGGAAGCTCGCACTTGGCTACTGGAAGTTAACATCAACGACATTGAGGCGCTGGCACTATATCGACAAAATGGATTCCAGCGTCTGGCAGAAATGACGTACTGGGAAATTGGGCCAGAATTACTGGTTGAATTGGCACAAGCAGAGCCAGATTTGCCCAACCTCTTGCCAGTGAGCAATGCTGATGCCCAGTTGCTATATCAGCTAGATACGGCATCAATGCCACCTTTGGTACGTCAGGTTTTTGACCGCAACACCCGCGACTTTAAAACCAGTTTGTTCGGCGCTTTAACTGATGCAGTTACGCAATGGCTGACGAAAACAGAAGTGGTGAGTGGTTACGTATTTGAACCGCAACGCAAAGCTGCGATCGGCTATTTTCAGGTGCAACTTGACCGTAAGGGTGAAGTCCCGCACGCTGCAACGCTGACGGTTCATCCTGCTTACACCTGGTTGTATCCAGAATTACTATCTCAACTGGCTCGCATTGCCCAAGATTTTCCCCAGCAAGGGTTGCAACTAGCTTCCTCAGACTATCAGGCAGAGCGAGAAGAGTATTTGGAGCGAATTGGAGCAAAACGCATAGAACATACATTAGTTATGTCTCGCTCTGTGTGGCACAAGCTACGGGAGTCTAAATTCGTCTCCTTAGAAGGAATTCAGTGGACTGATATGCTGCAAGGTTTACAACCGTCACGTAAACCTATACCAGGTGGGATGTCATGGATACAACCACCAAAGTTGCCATCGTCAGATAAACCGTTGCCAAGCAAGTCAGAACCGATTAACTTTTCGGTAAAAAACCCGAGCATAGAACCATCGCCGATTCCCGAATCAGCAGATGCACAGCAGGAGAATTAGTGTGATATCCCAAGAGCAACCAAAACCGTTTATTTCAGCGTTGGGACTAGATTTTGGTCGCAAGCGTATTGGTATTGCAGGGTGCGATCGCACGGGTTTAATTGCCACGGGAATCACCACAATTGAGCGCACATCTTTTGAGCAGGATGTCGAGCAAATCCGACAAATAGTTAATGAACGTGAGGTGCAAATTCTAGTTATGGGCTTACCTTATTCAATGGATGGCTCACTAGGATTTCAGGCACGTCAAGTTCAGAAATTTACTACAAGACTTGCCAAAGCACTGAAACTGCCTGTGGAATATATGGACGAGCGATTAACTTCATTTCAAGCAGAGCAACTGCTGATAGCTGAGAACCGCTCCCCGTCACGCCATAAAGGTTTGATTGACCGCAAGGCAGCCGCTTTGATTTTGCAACAATGGCTGGATGTTAAGCGTGCCAGTTGCCGCAGTTCAGTGGCGGCTATTGAATATTGATACCTTTTAACATGATATTCTGAAAACGATTAGCCAGCAGTTGTATCTACGTATAGAGCTATTTAATTAACATAATATGTGATTAAATACTTAAGCGATTTTCAAACTTGCTGGTATTTATTAAATTTCTACATTTCGGCTATGTTTCCCTCCCCATTTCCTGAAGAAAATGATAACGCTCATGCGGGTTCCATCACTTTAACCGATGATAAAGGGCGATCGCTCGAATGTTACATAGAGCATTCCCTGGAGGTAGATGGGCAAGAATATGTTTTACTTCTTCCTGTAGACTCACCTGTAGAAATTTTTTCTTGGGAAGGTGAGGGTGAGGAAGAAGAAGCGGTTTTGGTAGAAGACGACAGCACCATTGAGCAAATTTTTGGCACTGCCCAAGCTGTACTATCTGAGCAGAACCTGATATTGAAGAACACAGCCTATGCTCTGACAGTTGCAGGTGATTTACCGCCAGTTGAAGAATCAGAACTCTTCACCTTAGAAATTGAAGATGAAGAGGCAGATTTAGAGCCAGAGCAATTACAGCTACTCGCCAGCTTCTATGATGAAGATCAGGAGTATGCAATTTATACACCCCTCGATCCCCTGTTGTTTTTTGCACGGATATCAAAAACAGGTGAACCGGAATTACTCTCTCCAGAGGAGTTTCGCAAAGTGCAACCTCTGTTAGAGGAACATCTTTTTAATGAAGTCGAATAAGATTGAAAATTCAAAATGTTAAATTTTCATTTTGAATTTTTTAATTGGGAATTTTCATTGTCATCAAAATCTACTTAAACCTTTTACCATGTCCCTTTAAATGTGGAAGCAATGAAACATTGACATCAAATTGGGACAATTAGTATTGTTTTAAGATTTGATAAAAAGTATTTTGGCAAGGATTTTCAATCTAAAATCCAAGTTGCGCTCTCAGCGCACCAAAGGTGCAACCTAAAATCCAAAATTGGCATGAGGTGCTGAAAATGGCTTATAGTGACTTTACATTAAGTAAATTTAAAAAGTCATTCAGCATCCGCATTGATGAAGAAACCGATTTATTTGCCAAGATAGAACCTCTACTGGCAAGCGAGAAACTCAAAAATTCTTTAGAAGAAACTACAGAAATGGCTTTAGCAATTAATACTGAGAAAGCTCGTTCAGAAATGATTATCACTCCGATATTGTTGGAGGTAAGACGCAGGGCTAATTATCCAATTAGTTTATTTTCGGGAACAGATTTTAATGTAGATGCAGAAAACAGTCTGAATGGATATTGTGACTCTATCATCAGTCGTTCTAAAGAGCAACTAATAATTAATGTCCCTGTGGTGGTTATTATTGAAGCAAAAAATGAAAATATTAAAGGTGAATTAGGTCAATGTGCGGCGGCAATGTTGGCAGCACAATTGTTTAATCAACAAGAAGGAAATGAAATTAGGATAATTTACGGCGCGGTAACAACGGGGGATATTTGGAAGTTTTTGAAGTTAGAAGAAAACGATATATTTATTGATTTGAGTAATTATTACATCAAAGATATAGATAAAATTTTAGGGATTTTATCTCAAAGTGTTCAGGGAGATATTCCAGGATGGAGTTCGACTAACTAAACTATATTGGGTTATGCTCATTTGTCTGAGCTATCTATATTTGACTGTTGACTATGACCTGGAACAATCTTTTACAGCCTGACTTGATTTTAGAGGGTTCAGTGTTGAACCTAACACCAGATATTATCCAAAAATACGGGCTTAAGGGCTTGGTATTGGATGTAGATGAAACTTTGGTACCCTTTAGAGTAGGGATAGCTTCCCCAGAATTACGAGAGTGGGTGGAGGAAATTCGCACCTGTACTGCATTGTGCTTGGTAAGTAACAACCTGAGTGAAGCGCGAATTGGTGGAATTGCCCGATCGCTCAATTTACCTTACTATTTGGGTGCAGCCAAGCCCTCTCGACGCAAAATCAGGGCAGCACTTAGGGGAATGGATCTACCAGTGCATCAAGTGGGGATGGTAGGCGATCGCTTATTTACCGATGTTTTAGCAGGTAATCGCCTGGGAATGTTTACCATTTTAGTCGAACCGATTATTCATGCCGACGTGGCGCTCCGCTCTCATCCCATCCGCAACTTTGAAGTCTGGATATCTGAAATTCTGGGAGCCTCTATTACCCCCAAGAAAACCAAGGTTCACAAAAGTTAAGAAATCGTCAGGAAAGTAAATCTAAAGAAATGATTAAGGAATCTGAGTGCAATCCCAAAATCGGGGATCATAAGTATTAATAACATGGGGTCAGCCAAAAAAGACCCTAACCCATACTAAGTAAATATACACCCGTAAAGCGTCAGCCTTCACTATAGAGGGATTGGCGCTTTACAATTTGAGTTAGGAGTTAGAAGTTATGAGTTAACGCGATGTGCGACTTATTCTTAAAACCCCACTTCCATTCCTCTCCCCGAAAGGTCGAGAGGCTTTGATTCTAGCTCCCCTTCCCTTGCAGGGAAGGGACTGGGGGTTAGGTTTGAGAGAAAGTTGCACACCGCGTGAGTTATGAATTAAATTCAATTTTTAACTCCTCACTCCTAACTCCTCACTATTTAAATGCCACTAACAATTGTTGTCAAAATTGGTACTTCTAGCCTAACTCAACCAGAAACGGGACAATTAGCACTTTCTACGATCGCTACCTTGGCGGAAACACTGTGCCATTTAAGATGCCAGGGACACCGGGTGATTTTGGTTTCCTCTGGGGCTGTGGGGGTAGGTTGTGCGCGGTTGGGCTTAACTGAACGTCCCAAAGCGATCGCACTGAAACAGGCTGTAGCAGCAGTTGGGCAAGGTAGGTTAATCCGGGTGTACGATGATTTATTTAGTATACTGCAACAGCCAATTGCCCAAGTATTACTGACTCGCAGTGACTTAGTACAGCGCAGCCGCTATCTCAACGCCTACAACACCTTTCAGGAATTGCTAGGACTGGGAGTCATCCCTATAGTCAATGAAAATGATACCGTAGCAATAGACGAACTAAAATTTGGTGATAATGATACCCTTTCGGCATTGGTTGCCAGCTTAGTAGAAGCAGATTGGCTATTTTTGCTCACCGATGTCGATAGGTTGTACTCAGCTGATCCGCGTTCCGTACCAGATGCGCGACCGATCGCTTTAGTTAGTAGCATTAAAGAATTAGCTCAATTACAAATACAAACAGGTTCCCAAGGTTCTCAGTGGGGTACTGGTGGTATGCTGACAAAAATTTCGGCTGCGAGGATTGCGATCGCTGCGGGAGTGCGGACTGTAATTACTCAAGGGCGATTTCCCCGGAATATCGAAAAAATTATCCAAGGTGAACTTATTGGGACGCATTTTGAACCACAACCTGAACCAACTTCTGCGCGTAAACGTTGGATAGCTTACGGACTTGTACCTGCGGGTAAATTGTATTTAGATGAAGGTGCGATCGCGGCAATTTCTCTAGCAGGAAAATCGTTATTAGCAGCTGGAATTAAGGTAGTAGAAGGAGAGTTTGATACACAGGATGCTGTGCAATTGTGTGATAGCAACGGTAACGAAATTGCTAGAGGACTTGTGAATTACAACAGCAATGATCTACAAAAGATTCGCGGCTGTCATTCACGAGAAATTCCGACAATTTTAGGCTATGCGGGTGTGGAAACAGTTATTCATCGGGATAACTTGGTTTTGACTTAGGATGGAAATGAGATAAATTTCGTGACTACTAACCGGGAGAGTAAGAAATATTATGACTCAAACGTTAGAAAATGCTATTAACCTACCAGAAGAACAACGCTTCTTTCGGCATGGATTAACTTGGGAACAGTTTAAAGCGATTCAAGCCAGCTTTGAAAATGTACCAGGAGTGCGTCTGTTTTATTGTGATGGAGTCTTAGAAATTGTGAGTATTGGTAAGCCTCATGAGGTGATTAAGTGTTTAATTGGTTTGCTCCTGGGGCAATATTTCGTGGAACAAGGCATTGAATTTTTCCCTAGTGGGAGTTTTAGCCAGGTTATTCCCAATATAGTAGAATATCAAGCAGATTTATCTTATTGCTTTGGAACCGACAAACCTGTATCAGACCTCTGCATTGAAGTAATGATTACTAGCGGTAGTCCTATAAAGTTACAGAAGTACAAATTAATGGGAGTCCCTGAAGTTTGGTTTTGGGAAGATGGCACAATTGAAGTTTACTGCTTACGAGAACAAGAATATGAGAAAGTTGTTAAAAGTGAGTTATTCCCAGAATTAGATTTATCCCTGCTCAATCGTTGTCTTTTGTTATCGTCTCCCTTGGAAGCGATTAGAGAGTTTCGCCAGGGTATTCAACAATGATAGTCAGGTAAAACGATTAGTTATTTTTCAATTTCACCACATTCTTAACCAGTTTTTCACAGATGAGCTTGTTTGGTGAAGAGTCCATAAACTATCCTTACCGTGCGGTAGTATAAGTAGGGGTTGCTGAAAAAGAAAGAAAAGGTGACAGTCTCTAGATTATCAGAGCAAAGAAGTATATTCCAGTGCAAGATAAGGAGGTAAAATAGCCCAAAATCCTTGCATGACTGTGGTCAGCCCAGACAAGTGTGTATCCGATGTAA
>NZ_JBALCS010000070.1:0-87455 GCF_036919555.1 Nostoc sp. | reverse complement strand
TGATTCCTTGATATGCTCTGCGAAACTGGTTTTAACCTGATTATTTATTCTCCCACTAATATGGTCTGTTTATTTACGCCGTACTGTACTAGGGTATTGGGCATTGTTTACAGCCGTCGCTTCCAGGTGCGAATTGTTGCATTGTTCAGCAGATCCATTACCTTAATAATTACACTAGGATGGATGAAAATACACTGCCAATTTTAGATTTTGGATTGAAGGGAAAATCTAAAATCTAAAATCCAAAATAGAGTGACCTATGAAAGAACCAAGCAAAAATTTTGAAACCTTGCTTACCAAAGAAGCCCCGCCAGTTGTTGAACGCATGGGGCTAACCTGGCTAATTGGAGCAGCGATCGCAACTGCTTTACTGTGGCAATTACCAGGAGGAGATTATATCTTATACCCATTTACGATTTTGGCAACCTGGTTTCATGAAATGGGTCACGGCTTAATGGCACTCCTATTAGGGGGACAGTTTCAGAAATTAGAGATTTTTAGCAATGGTTCTGGTGTAGCAACTTATGGCATCCGGTCGTCATTGGGGCCAATTGTCCCGGCAATAGTCGTAGCAGCAGGGCCAATGGGGCCGCCTATTGCCGGTGCAGCTTTGATTCTAGCTTCCCGGAGTTTTAGACTAGCAAACCTCTGTTTAAAAATATTAGGGAGTTTTTTGCTATTTTCGACATTAATTTGGGTACGTTCCTGGTTTGGATTGCTGGCAATTCCCTTGTTGGGTTTAATAATCTTGGGTATCGCCCTGAAAGCCCCTCGCTGGGCACAAGGGTTTATCATTCAATTTCTGGGTGTACAAGCTTGTGTAAGTACGTACCATCAACTTGATTATCTATTTAGTAGCTCTGCTGGCTCACTTGGGCTTTCTGATACAGCGCAAATGCAACGGTATTTGCTTTTACCTTACTGGTTTTGGGGTGGGTTGATGGCGATCGCATCTCTGGTGATTTTAGTTCAAAGTCTCCGCGTTGCCTATCGTTCAAAGTAATGAGTAAGAGGCATCATCAAAAGGCGATTGAATCTTTAGCTCAAAGAATTACTGAACATCAAGAAAAGATTAGACTGGAATCAGAGAAGAGTTTTCCTGACGAAGGTTTAATTAAGCATTGGGAAAAAGAGATTCGTGCTTTTGACAAGGCAATCCAACAAGCGCATAAAAGATTAGGACAATGAATATGCAGATTAGCGATCGCCCTCTTGCAGTCACGAATTCAACCCTCAGTACCTTGATTGCTGAATTAGGTACAGAATGCCTGAAAGTACAAGCCTTAGTTAACCAATTACAGTTAACTAGTTTAACTGCTAACCAACAAGCTGAAATTCTCGCAGAACTCCTAGCTGCTGCGGTTCATCTGCATAATCATTGTGACGAGGATTTTCAGACGTTAATTACTGAGGAAATGGAGAATTTGCCCGATGATCAGGATTGACTGGTGATTTTAGTCCAAAATCTTGGCGATCGCCAACTATTACCTAAGCTGAAAATTGAGCGCGAATTTCATTGGTACAAGGATGACCCTTTTCAACATCAGCAATATTAGCAAAAGTTGTTTCTGCAATATTGTGGAGAGCTTCTGCTGTAAAAAAGGCTTGATGTCCGGTAATCAATACATTGGGGAACGTCGTCAGACGCTGGAAAATATCATCTTGAATAATTTCACCAGACAAATCCTCAAAGAACAATTCCGATTCTTGTTCGTAGACATCCACACCGAGATAGCCAATCTTACCAGACTTCAATCCCTCAATCACTGCTTGGGTATCAATCAGCGCTCCTCGGCTAGTATTAATTAGCATCACCCCAGACTTAATTTGTTCTATAGCCTCAGCGTTAATCAAGTGATGCGTTTCGAGAGTCAGCGGGCAATGTAGGGAGATAATATCTGAGTTGGCAAATAGCTCAGGTAGTTCTACATATTTTCCACCTAGCGCCTGCAATTCTGGATTGCGATAAACGTCATAGGCGAGTAATTCACAGCCAAACCCCTTCATTATCTGTCCTAAAATCAGGCCGATTTTGCCGGTGCCGATAATCCCGACTGTGCGCTCATGCAAATTAAATCCTAACAGTCCATCTATGGAAAAATTACCTTCTCGGACACGGTTATAGGCCCGATGAATTTTCCGATTCAGGCTTAAAATCAATCCCACGGCATGTTCTGCTACCCCGTAGGGTGAATAGGCGGGAACACGCACAACAGTAATTCCTAAATCTGCTGCGGCTTGTAAGTCTACATTGTTAAACCCTGCACAGCGAAGGACAACCAGCCGAGTTCCCCGTGAGGCGAGAAGCTCTAAAGTTGGCGCGTCAACTTGGTCATGCACAAATACGCAAACCGCCGGAAATCCGGCGGCGAGGATAGCTGTATCCCGATTTAAACGAGGTTCAAAAAACACTAACTCGTGTTGGGTGGGAGAATTTGCAGCTGACAAAAACTTCCGATCATAGGCTTTTGTACTGAAGACTGCTACTTTCATGCAAAACCTCAAGCTGTATGCTGCACGGTGTTCGACTACATAATACTTTGGCAGTTAGAGAAGCGATGTCTACGACGAACTGTGACGCTCGTGACGCTCAATGACTCGCTAACGCTATCAGTGACGCACCTTTGAAGATCGTCAGTCTTAGAGGATGT
The DNA here is from genome assembly GCF_036919555.1 of Nostoc sp. Lineage (GTDB taxonomy): Bacteria > Cyanobacteriota > Cyanobacteriia > Cyanobacteriales > Nostocaceae > Nostoc. The sequence continues at coordinate 84,804 of NZ_JBALCS010000070.1, read as the reverse complement.
TTCACAGGTCATCTTGGTTAACCTGATGAATTGATAACTGCCAGAGTTGGATTTGATAACAGAGATGGCGGTCAAAAATGGTGCGTGCTGCTAACCCCTCGATAATCGGCTTTTCCAGCCAGCGTTTGAACGCTAAACGACCAAGTGCGTGTAATGGTGGGAGTGCGATCGCTACAACATCACCAATATATTTGATCGTAGTCAGTCCAAAAGTACGAAAGTTATCAAGACACAAGTCAATCGTTGGCGCAATCTGGGTGGAGATGTCCTCAGTCTTAATTAACTTAAATCCAGCCTGTATTAGCGCTGTCTGAAGCTCGCTAGCGACATGACAATTAGAAAAAATCCCTTCTCGATATCCAGCATCAGAACGCATCATATCCGCAAGCAATAAGTAGCCACTACTACTTAATAAACGAGCTGCACCCTGAGCTAAATCGTCAGCAGCAATATATTGGCTGCTTTCACTGAACAGAACTAGGTCATAGGAGTGTGAGGTGTGAAAATCTTCAAATCTCGTTAAGTAGAAAGGTATTTGACCGTTGGTATTCTTGATAAACTTCTCTTGTTGGATTGTATCGGGTGCTAATCCCTCAACACCAAAACCGCGATCGCACAAATATGCGGCGTTACCACCAATACCACAGCCGACATCAAGCACAGTTTTTGTACTCTCTGGAATGAAACTGAAAAGCTTGGTTGCATAAGCTTCTTGAGCCGCACGAAAGCGAGTTATCGTCAATTCCTCACCCGCAGTAGGTAATGGCTCCCAATATCCGTAATGGAGGTAGGGGGAATTTGTGAGTCCCATGTAATAATCTATCGCCGCATTTTGGTAGCGAGTTGGTTTGGGAATGTTAATTGATTTTGATTTAAGCATTGATGAATATTGATGAATCAAGTAAGTTTTAGGGTATTATACTTGGTTAAAATTATTTCCAACGCTTGGTTTGCAAAGTAGTTCTTCTCGAAGCATTCCGTTACGCAGATAAAGCGATAATGTTATAGTAGTATCGGAAATATGCTAAAATTCCCTTTACTTGATGCCATTTGAATGTAGAATAGATAATCAAATGTCTGAATGATATAGCTGGAGAGGTGTCCGAGTGGTTGATGGTGACGCACTCGAAATGCGTTTTGGGGAAACTCAACGGGGGTTCGAATCCCCCCCTCTCCGTTCAAAAAGATTGCCGATTAAATTTTGAATCTTTCAATCCCAAATCCCAAATTTCAAATCTAAAATTCACTAAGAGTCTTCTCAATACGACGGTCAGGGATAAGCCATATAATCGCAACTAAAATGTAAAATGCACAGGCAAACCATGAGTTCACAAAGGCAAGTGGAATTGCCACAGCATAGAACACCACCGATACTTTTCCTTTGAAGTCTTCACCAACTGCGATCGCTAATGTCGAATCCCTACCCTGGTGAGAAATCAGGGCGCGGGTAAGGACAAAGTAAGCGATCGCAGCAAACAACAACACCGTACCATAAAGGGCAACTGGCATAGCGGCAAAATGATTCTCTCCCATCCAGCCGGTGACAAAGGGGATTAGCGATAACCAAAACAGCAAATGCAGATTAGCCCAAAGTATACGCCCATTAACCTGTCTGACTGCTTGTAGTAGGTGATGGTGATTATTCCAGTAGATGCCGATATAAATAAAACTCAGCACATAACTCAGAAATACCGGAACCAGTGGACGCAGCGCCGCTAAATCGAATCCATGCGGCACTTTGATTTCCAGCACCATAATCGTGATGATGATGGCAATAACCCCATCGCTGAATGCTTCTAACCTCCCTTTGCCCATATACGCATTCCTTTTCTATTTACTTGAATAGTAAGTTGTGACACTCTGTACTTTATCCTACCAAGTGGTGGCCGTTAATGAAGATTAGACTTCTTGCATAAATCAAAAATTAAGAACCCCACCCCGCATTTGAGTAAAGCAAACGCTCCCCTCCCGAAGAGCGGGGAGGGGTTGGGGGTGCGGTGTTAGGGACTTTTGCAAGAGGTCTATTGTCTGTGATCGCAAAAAAATGTACTTTATCCCAAATTCAAAATCTAAAATTGACTAATTATTGTCATCGGATTGCGGATCATTTTGGGGTTGACTATTGGTAGATGAATTTTGTTTTTCCAGTGTTGGTACTACTACAGCAGAAGGATCTGACTGTTTGGATTCCCTTGGTGGCGCTGCTGGGATAACCACAGGATTTGACGGATTCACAGCTTTGGGGGAAGTAGAATCTTGACTAGAAGCGGGTAAGTTATTTTGTGGCAATGGTGCGGGGGAGGCTTTACGAGATGACCGGATTGCCCGTAGTTTCTCCACTAGCGAGGGTGTGGGTGAAACGCTAGGTGAAGGTGTGGATTGTTGAGAATTGCCGCGTTGTGATTCTGGCGTAGGGTTGCTGCTGGAAGATTCTTCTTGGGAAGAACGACGATTGCGCCGACGCTGCTTAGAATTAAAGACAGGTGCTGATTCGGTTCTGGAGGTAGTGTTAGTCTCTTCACCCGGAGGTGAAGATGTCCGATCGAAGTTAGGTACTTTCACGGGTGATTGTTGAGTTGGCTGTTCAAAAAGCGGCTTTGCGGTTGGCTGCGGCTGAGATTTGGGTAATATGCTCGTAATCCCAAAACCTGCTGTAGCAGCAAATAAGGCTACACCCATACCAATAAATACCTTAGATAACTCCAGTTTTTTAGCCAGTACAGTTTCCTTAGCGATGCCTGCGGGGGGCTGTGCCAACGCAGATGGTCTATAAATACGATTTTGGGCAGTTTTTCCAATTAAAGTTGCTGCTTGCTGGGCAGATAAATTGACGGTTGGCACTGCGTAAGTGGCTTGCGGTGTCACATTCGCCCCATTTTCAGGTAGCAGTTGTAACCACTCAGCAACTGTGGCTGGCCGAAAACGAGACTCCACCGCCATACCGCGCATTACCGCTTGGTTGACAGCAGCACTCAAGTGTGGTTGCAGTTCGCGGGGGGAAGGCATTTGCTGGCGATCGCGCAATAATGCTGGCATCGGAACTTGGCCTGTCAATACTGCATACAAAGTTGCTGCTAAACCATAAACATCCGTGGCCGGTGCGCGCGGCGCTTGCGTCAGATACTGCTCAATTGGAGCATAGCCCTCAGAAACCAAACCCGTATGAGTCTGCCTGACACCGCCATTAAATTCCCTGGCAATGCCAAAATCAATCAGTACTACTTCCTGCGTTCCCAGGCGTTGGATAATATTATCTGGTTTCACATCCCGGTGTAACAAACCGTTGTTGTGTACTACCTGCAAGGCTGCCCCAATTTGCCGGATATAATGAATTGCTGTGGCTTCTGGCATTGGTATTCCTGGTAATACAAATGCATCTCCCAAGGTTTCGCCAGGAATATATTCCATCACCATGTAAGGCAGTCCAGCTTCAACAAAAAAGTCACTGACTCTGACTATATTTGGGTGGATGCACGTAGCTAATCGTCTGGCTTCATCTTGGAATTGACGCTCGAATTTGGTAAAATCAGGATGTTGTCGCAGCCGTTCATTGATGGTTTTCATCACCACCTTCTGATCTAAGTAGTGATGGGTAGCTTTAAACGTAATACCAAAGCCACCACGCCCTATTTCTTGGATTAGGGTATATTTTCCATCCTGCAAAATTGTGCCTGCTAACATAAAGAGTCCTGAGTCCTGAGTGAGCAGATTAAATAGCGAGTTCTGAGTCTTGAGGGATTTCCCAAAAATTTTCCCATATTTTATCTAAAGCAGGGTTTTCGCCTGTTTGCAATTCCCATATTGATCAATTATGACTGCAATCTCATCGTTCAAACCAGCTTGAATTATAAAGCGGTTTCAATTTTTGGCCGTAGCGAAAAACCTGGATGAACTGATAAAGATTAGAAAGTAACTGGTATTTTAAATATATTTATGTTACGTCTAAATATAGAGAGCAAATACACAAGCATATATGATGCCAGTTATCAGAATACCTGATTCCATTTACAAGAGACTTCAAGCCCTGGCTGTCCCTTTCGAGGATACACCTATCACTGTTATTGAGAAGTTATTGAATGAATATGAGGCACGTTACCAGCCTGGGCAAGTTTCTGAAACCGAGAATTATAGAGTTCTTGAACCTGATACTCTAAGCAATTTGCATCATACCAGAGTGGTTCGTGCCGTCATTGGTGATCAGGAAATTCATCAACCGAACTGGAACAAAATCGTTGATGCAGCCCACGAAAGTGCCATTCGGCAAGGACTTTCTGTAGAGAATCTCATCAAACTAACGCTTGCTCACGTTGTTAAGGGTGAAAAAATTAACACTGGTTTTCACTACTTACCAGAGGTAAACATTTCGATACAAGGTGTAGATTCAAATCTTGCTTGGCGTAACACTTTGTATTTAATGAAGAATTTGAAAATGCCAATTGAAATATACTTCGAGTGGCGCGACAAAGAGGGAGCAGCATATCCCGGTGAGAAGGGTAAGCTCATTTGGAATCCTTAATAGGATGTGAGAGTCTCAATTAGGAGAACATAACTGGATGACTTTATATGAGATTATATAGCTTGTTATATATAAATATATGATAAAAAAACTCAGAAATGACGAGCTACAACCAACAGCAGAACAAGTACAATGCTTATATAGACTTTGCCATCAACTTACAAATGTGATGTTCCAGCCGATTCACATCGTGCGATTAGATGAACGATCGCTCAATATATTTATATTATCTGGACAAAATGAAGAAATAGAGCTAGAAATTACACCAGATGGTAGTATAGAACCATGAATGTAGTATAGAACTATGAATAAGGTAAACTATGCAGCAATGAGCGACCAAGGGCTAAAGAGTTACCTTCTCACCCACAAGGATGATAAGGAAGCCTTTTATGCTTACATGGATAGACGAAAATCTCGTCATCGTGATGCTGCAATAAAATTAAATGATCCGGCTTGGGAAGAAAAGATAATAGCTGTGATTCAGAAAGAATTAGGTTCTGATTGATAACTGAATAATCGAACAGAATTCAGGAGTCAGGAGTCAGAATTCAGTTGGGTATTCTGAACGAAAAAGCGGATGAATAATCGGCGTTTTTGCACCCTCACCAAATTTTCTTGTTTTGTGGTGCAACAATTCAGTCGCGGGTTCCAATCCCCGACTGATGGTTACGTAGCTCTGCCGAAGTATTGATTCTGAATTCTGCATTCTGCATTCTTCTTCAATTCATATTCTTAATCGAGGTGGACAAAATTTTTGTAGTCCCCTCGATTTCTCACATAAATTTACCTTTGGCTAATACTTCCGCTCTTTTGGCTCAAACATGCTAATCGCCACCGGCCGATATTGAATGTCAATTCCGACTGGTGAATAGTAAGCCATTGTATGTTTGAGGAAGTTGCGATCATCTCGCTGGGAATAATCTTCGCGGAAATGAGCGCCACGACTTTCCTGGCGATTCAGGGCTGATGCCAAAATAGTTTGTCCCACTACCATCAAACTTCTCAATTCTAAGGCTTCTACAAGTTCCGTATTCCAGCAACTACCTTTGTCATCTAAATAAATTTGAGGATATTGCTGTTGTATTTGTTCTAGTTTCTGCAAACCTTCAGTCATTAATGCCTCAGTGCGGAAAACGCCACAGTACTCCGTCATACAATCCTGGAAGGCTTGACGGACTCGGTTAATGCGATACTGCCCTGGTTGTTCTAGCAAAGCTTGAATTTGTTGCTGGGCTTCTGTTAGATAGCGTTGCTCATCTACAGAGGGCAACTTCCGTTTTTGGACAAATTGCGCGATCGCAGCCCCAGTCCGTTTACCATAAACTACACACTCTAGTAGTGAATTACTCCCCAAGCGATTCGCCCCATGTACGGAAACACAAGATGTTTCACCCGCCGCAAAGAAAGCATCAACTAAACCATCACCACTGCTGCGGACTTGCCCATCAGTGTTAACTGGGATACCACCCATACAATAGTGAATTGTCGGACGGACTGGCATAGGTTGAGTTACCGCGTCAACACCTACCAAACGGTGTGCTTCTTCCCAACAGAAGGGAACGCGACTCATAATTTTTTCTTTGCCCATGTGGCGTAAATCCAGATAGACAAATGGTCCACCAGCACTTCCATCGAGATGAATACCACGACTGGCGCGAATTTCGTAAGCGATCGCTCGTGAGGTAATATCACGAGGAGCTAGTTCCATGCGACTGGGTGCATAGTTCACCATAAAGCGATCGCCTTCACTATTAATTAGATATGCCCCTTCTCCCCGTACCGCTTCCGAAATCAACACCCCTACCGGATATAAGCCAGTGGGATGAAATTGGACAAATTCCATATCTTCGAGGGGCAAACCTGCGATCGCAGTCATTGCCAAACCATCACCCGAAGAAGCGTAATCATTAGAGGTCGTATTATAAACGCGACCATAGCCCCCTGTGGCAAACATTACCGCCTTAGCCCGCACCACCTTTATATGTCCATCCAAAAGATGGAACATTACCACACCCTTGGCCTCATTCTCTTCTAAAATGAGACGCATCACGTACCATTCTTCATAAACTTGCACCCCATAACGCCGCAAATTGTTCACCAATTCGTGTAAAATAGCGTGACCGGTCTTATCAGCCGCGTAGCAAGTGCGATTGTGGGAATGTCCACCAAAAGCTCGTTGAGCAATGCGCCCATCGGGTAAGCGAGAGAACAAAACGCCCATGTGTTCCAAGTCAATTACCACATCTGGCGCTTCCTGGGCGAGAATTGCCACAGCGTCTTGGTCTGCCAAGTAATCAGAACCCTTGACAGTATCAAAAGCATGTGCTTCCCAACTATCTTCGGAATCAACATTTTTCAGCGATGCAGCCATACCACCTTGAGCCGCCACCGAGTGGGAACGAATTGGGTGGGTTTTGGCTACCACAGCAATATTTAAACTGGGGTCAATCCGGGCAATTTCCACAGCAGCGCGACATCCTGCCAATCCACCCCCGACAATAATCACATCGTGTTCCAGCATAATTAGCTCCCGACTGCAAACCACTGTTGTTCTATTGTAGAGACGTGATTGTGATTAATCAGGCACTGGGTTGCGATCGTTGCCGTGGCATCTCTATAAAAAAATTCCCTGCCTATAGACAGGGATCTTATTACAAATTTTGAAATTAGGAGTTAAAAGTTAAAAATCAAGAGTTATCGGATAGATAGAGTGACTCATAACACTTAACTTATAACTTCTAACTCACTCCTAATATCATGTCCGGGTAATTAGTTGTGATTCCCATAGTCATTGCACCCCACACGCCAGATGCTCCACTTGGGGAGACCCCTCTGAGCGCTGGCTCCCCTTAATCCCCTCCCCGCTCTTCAGGTGGGGAGACAAAGCATAGCTTTGGCGGGGTGTGTTTCTTCGGGTTTAATAAGCAATCAAGCGGACATGATATAACTCCTGTAAAGACGCGATTAATCGCGTCTCTACTCCTAACTCTTTAGCTAGTTGCTTGTACAGGTTGTTGCTGAGACACATTACCTGGTATGGGTTCCATTTTGGTTCCAGGCCCTACAGGCATGACTTCAATATGATTTAATAAGGTAGTGACAAACGCAAACAACAAGAAAGGTAGCGAAAGCAAAACGACCAGACCTGCTGTTGCTAGAGCATACACAGGTCGCTTGGCACCCATCAGCGCCAAGGCTGATGCCAAACTTAGGGTAATTGTAATCAACCAAACAATTATTTGACCGTAGATATCACCGAAAGTCAGGGTACAGACAAACCGATACTTTTGAATATTATTTCCGCTCATCACATTTGCCTCAAGTCTCTCCTAATAGGTTCTACGTTAGAACCATGTTTGCCTTGTAGACAATTTCTAAATATTTTTGCAAGCTTCGTAATATGACTTCACAATCAACTTTTATTGTTACAAAGCGCAATTCTTAGTACAACATGGCGTAAATAGACGAACCATACCCTACGAAAAACCCCCTTTCTGTAGTCGTCGCTGCCTGTAGCAACCCTTCAGAGGAGGGGTACTACGCTCTACTACTACTTCTAGAAACAAGGGTGTGTTATTGCTGAAGGTACCAGACCATCCCAGATTTTCGCTATGTTAGGACTACCAGATTCAAGCCAATGATAGATGAGGTTTTCCGACTTGTGTGTGTACGGTAGCTTCCCTTGTAGGAAAGGGGGCTGGGGGTTTAGCTTTGAGTAAAAGTTGCACACGGCGTTAACTAGATAAATCCAGCAAAATCAGGATCTAAAAACCGATTTTTGGTGTTAAATTTTGAGTATTGCCCGAATTTGTTGAATTAACTCAACAAACCCTTTATTTTTCCTGGCAATATTGTTTTAGGAGTGAATGTGAATACTATATTTCTTCGTAAAGGTGTTTTTTGGTTGCCAAGCATGGCTACTCTTGCAGTTTTGAGTAGCAGCTTATCTGCAAGTGCCCAGACAGTAGACAAGGTGAGCAGTCACCTATCAACCGGCCCTTCCGCAACCGTAGCGTCTCCCAAAGAGTTTAGTACAGAACTAGACACTGCAAGCCAAAATCTTTTTACAGAAACAACTGAAACATTTACGGTAACAAGTTTAACTAAAGTACAGCAGTTCCAGAACGCTGCAATACAGGAAAAGGCCAGTGTAACGCCTACACCTGTTCCAGGCACAGTGGCAACCTCATCTGCGATGCTCACTTCTGAGTTTATACAACCGACTTCTCAAACTACTTCTCAACCATCTCCTAGCAGAGTGGCGCAATCGGATATTGATTTAGGTAGAACTACTCGTGGTGGCAGCAGCTATGTTGGCGTCGCTGCTAACATTGGTTTAAGTGGTGATGGTGGCACCTCTTTGGGCGATGGTAACTTCGCGGTAGTCAGCAAAATCGGACTGACAAATTCTATATCGGTGCGACCCTCAGCCGTATTTGGGCACAACACTACAATTCTACTTCCGATCACCTACGATTTTTCTTTCAAGTCAGCAGATGCTTTTAGCGAACCATTAGCGATCGCACCTTATATTGGAGTGGGTGGAGCTTACAAAACTGGTGATGATTCGCAATTTGCCTTTTTGGTATCTGGTGGCATTGATGTGCCTCTAACTCCTCAATTCACGGCAACGGCTGCTATAAATGCCGGATTTTTTGATCAAACTGATGTGGGCTTGTTGTTAGGAGTTGGTTACAACTTCAGCGGGCTTTAAGGGTTAGAAGTTAACAGACGCGATTAATCGCGTCTGTACAGGAGTTAGGAAGAGAGGCGATTAATCGCGTCTCTTAGTAATATTTCACTCATAACTTTTAACTCCTAACTCCTAACTTTTTACTTAGGGGTAACTTTGTCAATTACCTTGATTTTCCCATCGTCTCCTACTGTCCAAACATCGTAAACACCGACGACATCGCCGTTAGCATCAACATCTACGTTACCACTGGCTCCTTGGTAGTTAATCTTCTTACCATCTTTAAGTAACTTCAGTCCCTCGCAGACATCGGTAACTTCCGTGCCAGGCCCATCAGCAACTTCACGGATTTTGCTGGCTATACCAACGCCTGTATTTTCCTTAGCAGCTTGTGCTGCCAACGTCAATAAGGCAGCCGCATCCCAAGCTTGAGGAGCGTATTCCCCTGGCTCACTACCCTTTTTATCCTTCCACAGCTTGTTGAAAGCTAAGAGTGCTTTGCCATTGGAACCCGGTACTGTACCGATCGCTCCCGTTAAAATATATTTACCATCACTGCCTTTGCCAACTTGTTCTGGGAAAGTAGGTGATTTCACCCCATCTGTAAGCAGAATTTGTACTCCCTTTGCCACACCTTGCTGATACGCAGCTTTCAGGAACAAACTGCCAGTTTCAGCGTACAGTACAGCCAAGACTGCATCTGGCTTACCAGCAAAAGCAGCAGCCGCTTCTGTATCAAATGTCTGGGCTTTTGGGTCGTAGCGGACAGGCTTATCTTTATTAACTATGGTTCCACCCAATTTTTCAAAAGTTTGCACAAATGCTTTTTCAAAGCCCACGCCATAGTCGTTATTAATCACGACTGTAGAAACTCGCTTGAAACCTTTTTTCCTGGCAAGTTGAGCTAGAGCTAGTGCTTGGTAGGTGTCGGGGGGAGCAGTACGCGCCCAAAAGCCTTTAAAGTCGCCTTTTTGCGCCTTTTCTGTAAATACGGGGCTGGTACTACCAGGAGAAACCAGCATGACTTTATTCGGCGTGGCAATGGAGACTGCTGCACTAGAAACGCTACTGGCAAAGGAACCAACTACACCTGCCACTTTATCTAAAGTTGCTAGTTTGGTCATACCGGCAGCACCAGCTCTGGGGTCGGTTTGGTCGTCTACTTGCACCAAAGTAACAGGTTGGCCATTCACCCCACCGCAAGCGTTTACCGTATCGACGAGTAAGGGGACAGAACCTAGCATCTGCTGTCCCACAGAAGCCAAGTCGCCTGTTGCCGGTAGTAGGGAACCAATTTTTAGCCCTTGAGTACTGCTTGTGGTAGTTGAGTTTGCTGCTGGGGTAGCGGTACTTCCATTGTTAGCTGTGCCATTGGGGGTACTGGTATCGCCACAAGCCCCAACTAGGAACCCAGTTGCAAGGGTCGCTATACTTAAGGTTAAGGCGGCGCTAATTTTTCTCATAAGTCACTTCCACTCCTCAGATATTTAGGAGCCTAAAAGTAAGATTCAAACTAAATTTGTAAGTTAGCTGGATCTTATCAAGACTCCAAAGGATAAATCATATCATCCATCTTTGGGAGTAGAAGTATTTACCCCTACATTAATATTTACCTTTCTACACAGAATATATTCCGTGTATCAAGGGCTGGAAAACGGAGAGGGAGGGATTCGAACCCTCGGTACGGAGTTGCCTGCCGTACAACAGATTAGCAATCTGCCGCTTTCGACCACTCAGCCACCTCTCCTGACTCACAAATATTGATGTTAGCAGATTTATTGGGAAGAGTCAATAATCATTTTTAATTGGGCATTGAGCATTAGTCATAGGTCATTAGTTATTTGCTAATGACAAATGACTAATGACAAATGACTAATTCAAAGAACTTGCGATCGCATCCAAGCTACGGGCAAAGTGCGTAACTTTTTCCACTGGGGAACATAAGCCCGCCGACTAAATACATCGTAACCGTTGCGTTCAATCACCTCTAAAATCTGACCGTAGAGCATTGATGCTGCCCACACAGGCCAACGGGCGTCCGGCGCTAAATAAGTAATTCCCTGGTCGGACGTAGTATAAAATTTGCGGGCGCGTTCAATTTGAAAACGCATTAATGCCCGCCACCGATCATCTACCACACCTTTGAAAAAGTCTTGCTCGGTGTAGTTGAATTTTGCCAAGTCCTCAAGAGGAATGTAAATTCGCCCTCGTTTGGCATCTTCTCCCACATCCCGCAGGATGTTGGTGAGTTGATTGGCAATTCCCAGAGCGATCGCTTCTTCTGTGGGAAGATATGGTTGTTTGTTCTGGTGCCACGGTGCTGTGTATATGGTGTTATCCACACCCATAACTGCTGTTGACATTAAGCCAACAGTGCCAGCAACGCGGTAACAGTAGAGGTATAACTCCTCAAAGGTTTCATAACGACTGCGATATAAGTCCATGCGCTGACCGGCAATCATATCCCGAAAGGGCTGAATGTCCATCGGAAAGCGGTGGAGGGTATCAGCTAAAGCGACATCGTAATTTTCTAATGGGCGTCCCGCAAAAATCGATTCCAGCTGCTGTTCCCATAGGTCTAGGGTTTCTGGCGTGGTAATAGCAGATGCGGGCCCATCCACCAATTCATCTGTACGGCGACACCAAGCGTAAATTGACCAGATAGATTGACGTTTTACCGGACTCATGAGCAAAGTACCCAGGTAAAAAGTCTTGGCATACTTTGCTGTGAGATGCCGGCAAAGTTTGTATGACTCGTCTACAGAGACCAGCGTTTTCATGCGCGGGGGGGAATCAGGCAGTTGCAGCATTCGTTGCGGGCGGTCGGGTGAGCGTTTGCAGGTTTGAGGAATTTGCTACCGGGAGAGCCTCAGAAATTGCCTGCGCTGTCAGCTTACCAGAAAGTACGGCACCTTCCATACTGCCTAAGTAGCGTTGCATGGTATAACTTCCGGCGAGATAGAAGTTGGCAATGGGCGTAACTTGTGCGGGACGGTACTGTTGACGACCAGGGGTCGCTTTGTAAACTGAACGCGGCGTTTTCACCACATGAGATTTCAACAACGTTGCTGGGTTGTCTCCCCCAAAGTGGTCGGGGAAGAGTTTTTCCAATTCAGCAATCGTTGCAGCCACAATCTCCTCATCGGATTTGGCAATCCAATCTTTTGCCGGGGCTAGAACTAATTCCAGCATCGAGCGATTGGGGTTGGCATATTCACGGCAGGTATTGCTCATATCAGCATAAACGCTCAGGAGGGGCGATCGCGAAAATAGCAAATGATCAATTTCTGTAAGTTTCCGGTCAAACCACAGATGCAGGTTAATCACTGGTACACCTTCCAAGCCTTCTAGCTTCTTGAAAAACTCCATTTGCTTCCAAGAATTAGGCAACATGATTTTCAAAGGATCAACTGACATGGCAGATATATACACATCAGCCGTGAAAACTTCATTTTCTGCCCCATTTAACCCCCGAATCAAGTACGCTTTCACCGTGCCATCGGCGTTCAGCAAAATCTCTTTCAAGGGGGCATTCAACCGTACTTCTCCACCGCGTTCTGTGATGTAATCTACAATCGGGCTGCATAGCCGTTCTGTGGGAGAACCATCCAAAAATGCAATCTTGGAACCATATCGTTCTTGCAGAAAACGATTCAGTGCAGTTAATAGGATCGTTGCTGAAACTTCATCAGGATTGATAAAGGTGAGCGCTTTACATGCGGCGATAAAAACGTCACTAGTTACCCGCTCGTCAACACCTTGCCTTTTCAACCACTCTAAGAAGCTGTACCTATCCATGTCTTCAACATACTTTTGACCGCGAACCACTGCGGGAAGTAGGCCAATTGCAAATCGAATCTTCTGCTCCCAAGTCAACATGTCTTTATTGCGAAGAATCGACGCAATCACGTTGAAAGGAGATGGAATATCTGGAACATCAAAACGTGATAATGTCCCAGGCTGATCTGGTTGATTGAAAATCAGCGTATGCTCTTTCCACTGGAGTCTGTCTTCAATGCCCAACTCCTTGAGCAATTGCAGCATATTAGGATATGCCCCAAAGAAGGCGTGTAACCCGGTTTCGTACCAGTCGCCGTCAGAGTCTTTCCACGCCGCAACCAGACCACCCAGTACGTCCCGGCTTTCCAAGACAATGGGAGTGTGACCTGCGTCCGTGAGATATTTCGCGCAGGAAAGTCCTGCTAGACCAGCACCCGCGATCGCTACTCGCATTTAACCCTAATGCCCTTCAATATTTCTTAATGGTTTTGTCGTTCTCATTATACGTTGCAATCTGTTACATTTGGCAGCTATTGTGCGATCGCTTCCCCAAAAAACTTTTGCCAAAGGAAATTTCACCTCGGCGCCCCTGCCCAATCAAATTGCCAATACCATTGTTGGCAATGGATTTGCGGCGAGTATTTCATCTAGATTTATCTCCAGGAGATTTAGGGAGACAAAAGTAATTCCTGTGACTAAAAATAAGTAATCTCAAATGTTATCTAAAAGTAGTTGATTTATTTGCTAATCCATGTATTTGCTCTGTTGGAAATATCTGGGGTATTGGTTAAAGACTGTTAGCTGATTTCCGGTATATTTTCCTTCGGTGAATACATCAATAACGTAAAAATCAGGACTAACTATATTTTTATTTAAGTATTTTAACTGTTAAATATTTAGCAGCTATTGCCAATAATTTTGACCTATTGAAATAGCTGGATGCGATCGCAAAAATGCTTTTACGGGAAAATTAATCTCTGGCAGCGTCAGTCATTATGCTGAATATTTTGGCTTAATTCTCTTAGGCAGTAGCCCCTATATATTCCCATGCTCAGGATGGGAAGGAGAATAAAAAATCTATCTTTGAAAGCTCCCCCTTGCACATAAGGATATAGGATAAAGGTTTATGTCCTCTAGGTTGAACAACTCAGTTGTTTACCGCACAACTTATAGGTAAAAGATTATGGGTATATCCCAGGAGCTAAGGCGCTTTGGACATCACCTAATTCTAGGTATTTCCGGCACTACATTAAACGATGACGATAAACGCGCACTCAGTGAATTAAAGCCGATTGGGGTGATATTTTTTGCTAAGAACTTTTTGGATGGCACCCCATATCAGGTTTGGCTGGAAAGCTTCAAGGATTTGAACAGCCAGATACGAGAATATACAGAACGTGATTTAATGTTTATCACCCTCGATCATGAAGGAGGTCGTGTAATTCGTACACCACTGCCGATTACCCGTTTTCCTCATGCATTGTTGCTGCGCTCGCACGCACGCGAGGTAGCAAAAGCCACAGCAATAGAACTAAAATCACTGGGAATAAATTTATCGTGGGCACCTGTAGCAGATATTTTTTCTCATCCCAATAACCCTGTGATTGGGCCTCGGTCTTTTGGTAACACTCCCGATACTGCTGCCAAAGGTGCCCGTGACTACTATCTTGGACTTCAAGAATCAGGAATTTTGGGATGCGCCAAGCACTTTCCTGGACATGGAGACACTAGCAAGGACTCTCATATTGAGCTACCAATACTTAATCTGACTTTAGAAGACCTACGACTTCGAGAACTTATACCTTTCAAAACGCTAATCGAATTACAGATTCCTTTGATTATGACTGTCCATATCTTATTTCCCAAGATAGATGCTGATGTACCAGCAACGCTTTCCGAGGCTATCCTCAAAACCATACTTAGGGAGGAACTTGGCTTTGAGGGAGTAGTTGTATCTGACGATTTGGATATGAAAGCTATCTCAGATATGTTTATGAAAGCTGGTACTGTGGCGCGGTCATTTCATGCAGGCTGCGACTTGTTTATTGTCTCGCGTAATATTAATTCATCATCTATTCAAAGAACTTATCAGATTGCTGAAGATTTCATCGATTCCCTCACCAAGGGTAGCTTAGATGAATCAGTAGTGGAAGCAGCCAGAGAAAGAATCGATAAATTACTGGCAGTAACACCGCAATATCCCGTACATACTCTGGATAAAGATATCTTATTGCAACATGCTCAACTAGCGATCGCTAGTTGCTATTCATAATGGGTGGTATAGGGGTCGAACCTATTTCTGCGGGTTAAAAGCTCGCTGCACAGCCGTTATGCCAACCACCCTAGTTAAATAAAGAAATGAGCGCTGCGCTCATCTATTTTTTACATCGCAAGCCTTACACCAACACTAGATATAAATCCACCAGGGAGGTACTGCCCCTCCTATTTCTGTGTTATCAGCACAGCGCCTCACTTTTCGGCTTCAGGTGGAAAAGAGGAAGATGGAGGAATCGAACCCCTACAGTTGCCCATACCCTGGTTTTCAAGACCAGTTGCCGTCCATTCAGCGGCATCTTCCATTGAGGGGCGTCTGACGGGGCTTGAACCCGCTATAACTGGTTCCACAAACCAGCGCCTCGACCACTTTGGCTTCAGACACCATCAGTGGAATCAATGGGAATTGAACCCATAACCTCCTGCTTGCAAGGCAGGTGCTCTACCCATTTGAGCTATGACCCCATAACAATTTAAAATTCAAAATTAAAGACATTTTCAGGCGGGAGTGGTAGGACTTGAACCTACAACTTTCGAGGTAGAAGCTCGAAGCTCTATTCCATTGAGCTACACTCCCAAAATTTGGTAGTCCTGGCAGGAATTGAACCCGCAACATTCTTCTTGTAAGGAAGACACTCTACCAATTGAGCTACAGGACTACGCAAGCGAGTGGAGGGACTTGAACCCAGGCACTGAGTATGGCGTACTCAGATGCTACCGATTACATCACACCCGCAAGTTTCAGAGCGAACGGCGAGACTTGAACTCGCACGAAGACGTTGGAAGCGTCTCATGCTGGCGTTACATCACACGCGCATCAGTCAAGCTGGTAACAGGAATTGAACCTGCAACCTACTGATTACAAGTCAGTTGCTCTGCCAATTGAGCTACACCAGCACTACAATACCCCTGACTGGATTTGAACCAGCAACCCTCTTCGTTCTAAGCGAAGCGCCTCTTCCGTTGGGCTACAAGGGCGCTACAAGGGCAAAGTCTAAGTGGCAGGGATTGAACCTGCGACCTGGAGTTCCCGAAACTCCCGCGCTTCCAACTGCGCTACACCCAGATATTTTGGTACTCCCGATAGGATTTGATCCTGCAAAAAACTAGATCCTCGGTAAGCGTGCGTCTTCCATTCCGCCATGAGAGCTTAGTACCCCTAAGAGGATTTGAACCTGCAAAATCTGGACTTTGATTCCAGCACGTATGCCATGTTCCGTCACAGGGGCATATCGGGATGGCAGGACTCGAACCTGCGACTCCATGCTCCCAAAGCATGGCTTCTCCCACTGAATTACATCCCGTTGGTACTCCTGGTGGGAGTCGAACCCACAACCAAACAGATTTTAAGTCTGCCACCTCTTCCAATTGGGCTACAGGAGCAAGTTTTGGTACTCTTGATGGGAATCGAACCCACAACATACCGTTTTTGAAACGGCAGCCTCTTCCAATTGGGCTACAAGAGCAAAGTTTGGCAGCCCCACCAGGACTCGAACCTGGAATCTTCGCCTTCAAAGGGCGCTATGTTGCCAATTACACCACAGGGCTTTATTGCCAGGGCAGGGTTTGAACCTGCAACCTCATCGTTCAGAGCGATGCGACTTACCAATTCGTCCACCCGGCAATGAATGGCTGCCTCAGTAGGACTCGAACCTATAACCACGCGGTTAACGGCCGCTTGCTCTACCATTGAGCTATGAGGCAACGAAGCCCCCCAGGTCGGAATCGAACCGACGACCTCCTGTTCTTCAGACAGGCGCTACTACCAACTGAGCTACCGGGGGATAAGAGAAGAGATGAGTATTACTCTGTGGACTGGTCTAATTCAACTCGAATCAGCCACTCCAGCATCTCTTTGATGTAACGAGAGTGGAGGGATTTGAACCCTCAAATCTTCAGTTTCGTAGACTGAGATGTTATCCAGTTACACCACACTCTCAAGGCGGAGAAAGAGGGATTTGAACCCTCGGTACGGAAACCGTACAACAGATTAGCAATCTGCCGCTTTCAGCCACTCAGCCACCTCTCCATAGTGGATCGAGCAGGATTTGAACCTGCGTGCAAAAAAGAACAGTTTTACAGACTGTCGCCTTCAGCCAGACTCGGCCACCGATCCATAATCATTCCCTCGACGAGAATTGAACTCGCATCTGTGCTTTGAAAGAACACTGACTTAACCATTTGTCCACGAGGGCATAATTGACTGAATTTTAGATTTTGGATTAAAAA
The DNA here is from genome assembly GCF_036919555.1 of Nostoc sp. GTDB lineage: Bacteria > Cyanobacteriota > Cyanobacteriia > Cyanobacteriales > Nostocaceae > Nostoc. The sequence continues at coordinate 67,312 of NZ_JBALCS010000070.1, read as the reverse complement.
ATTTAAAATCCAAAATTGTCTGACACAGGGACTAGGATTTGAACCTAGAACATCGGATTTGGAGTCACGAGGTGTTGCCATTACACCATCCCTGCATTTGGTGGCAGTGGCGGAATTTGCACCCGCATATACCAGGGTATGAACCTGGGGCTTTGCTAATTAAGCTACACTGCGATCGCACCAAAGGCTGAGGTGAGATTTGAACTCACGATATCGGTTTTGCAGACCGACGCCTTCGACCACTTGGCTACTCAGCCACGAGATTCGCACTCGCAATCTTCAGCTTGAAGAGGCAGCGCGTTGCGGAGGTTCCCGACGCTCGATGACTCGCTAACGCTGCGCTATCCGTTGTAGCGACTGCCATAGGCTGACGGCTTAAACTATTCGCCTACAGGACTGCAACCAGGGTGACGGGATTTGAACCCGCAACATTTCCGCAGACAACGGAACGCTCTAGCCAGTTGAGCTACACCCCGATTTTTTGGAATCTGTGCCTAAACTTTTAGGTTTTTAGGTACAGATTTTTGGTGAACTTGCCCATTTCTTATTCAGTTTTCAAGGTTCAGAAAATTTACTTTTTACTGTTAGAAACTATTAGAAAAACAACCGAAATTCTAGGTAGCAAGCCTGTTCTGTATTACGGATGTATTCAGTGGTTTTGATGAGTGCAAACTTAGAACTTTTTTCGTTTATTGCCTCTACTTCGGATGGTTTGCAAGCAGGGGCAGCTTTCTTGAGTGGGGATTCTGGTTTATGCCAGCACCTCTGTTTTAGTTGTATGTAGAACATGATTTTGACCCTTGAGAAGCTTTGTCTTTCGCCTCACTACAAATATACTACAAAATACTACAAGATGTGTCAAGGGGTTTCAGAAAGTTTTTTTTTAAATTGTCTAGAAAAGATGCTGCACTTAGATTTGAACTTGCTAACCCCTCTGAAAAGTCAAACTACAGTTATGATTGGGTGAGTATTTAAAAGCCTGACGTGACAGACAACTACCTCAAGCGACAAAAGATAATTAGTGTTGTTGCGATCGCCTCTACGATTACAGCTTGTAGTATTGCTCCAGGCACCTCCCCACAATTGGGGTTGAAGAAGCCTTTAAGCAAAATCCATACTGCACAAGTTCAAGATCATCCAGCAAAGGGCCAAATTAATGCCCAACTAGTGCCATCAGCCAAAGTAGAAAACCCTACCTTTACAGTCCCAGCTAAATTTCAGGGAAAAACAGTTTATCAGGTGCATCCCAGGAACAACGAGAAGGTTATTGCTCTAGGCATTGATGATGGACCCTGGCCAAAGACAACCCTAGAAATGCTGGATATCCTGAAGCAAAATGATGTTAAGGTGACATTCTTTTGGGTAGGACAAGCCTTGCAAGCAAATCCTGACCTAGCCAAACGTGAGGTAGCCGAGGGACACGCCATTGGCAACCATACTTGGCATCATTGGTATCGGCGAATGGATGAAGCCACAGCCAAGAGTGAAATTGATCGCACATCTGACCTGATATACAAAACTACAGGAGTCAAAACTGCTCTGTTTCGTCCTCCTGGAGGCTTTTTAAACAACGGACTAGCTGCTTACGCCAAAAGCCAGAAGGACGCTGTAATTATGTGGTCAGTAACTTCAGCCGATACTGATCCTCACGCCAAACCGCAGGCATTTGTAAATAATGTCCTGAAAGGTGCGAAACCTGGTTCTATTGTTTTAATGCATGATGGTGGTGGCGATCGCCAAAGAACTGTAGAAGCATTGCCACAAATTATCAGCGGACTCAAACAGCAAGGCTACCGATTTGTGACAATTCCCGAATTGCTAAAAATGGGACAATAAAGGGTGAGAAATTCTACTCACCGAATTTTAGATTTTAAATTTTGGATTTTGGTGAAGCAGCGCGGTCTTGGGGAGCCAGTGCGTTGGGCGGCTCCGCCGACTTGAAGCATCTGGCGTGGTTTCCCCCATGAGTAACTGCACCAAGCCGTAGGGATTGAATAATCCAAAATCCAAAAAGGTCTGTTCTGGCAGTTTCTCCAAGAGTCGCCCCTGAATTTCAACGTGAGAACAAATCTAAAATCCAAAATCCAAAATTGAGTCACCCGTAGTATTTGTTTATTCGCTCATGACAGAAGCACTGCTCTCTTGAGCTTCCTGCCAAAGTTTGTGCAAAAAGAACTCAGCGCGATCGCTCATAGTGGTGACAAACACACCTACAGTATCCTTATAAGTATCTGATAGCCAAGAACCCCGCAGGGTGACTTCCATATATTCGGCATCACAGGCACAGAGGGCAATGATTTCTCTGTCATCTCTTTTTACCTCAGCCCTGAGTACTTCTACTCCTGGTAAATCAACAGGAAGCAAAAAGGAAGCGGTACTGGGTTCAATGCATAAACCTTGCCCAACTCGCAGGGCTAAAATCACTCGCTGCGCTACCCATTCCTCAAGCGACACAGTGACACATTCTAAATCAAAGCTACTTTCAGTGTAAGTTAATTTCAGCATTCCTTATGCTCTCCTGTTATTCCAGGTTTGCTTGCATATCTATCCAAAACTGTTCGGCAAAAGAAATCGCGGGGTGCATTGGTGCTTTTGGTTTGGTACGCAGTTGCATACCAGCCTCAAACAAAGTGCGATCGCTTTTACGGGAGTTACATCTTTCACAAGCTGCGACTACGTTATTCCAAGTGTGAGAACCACCTTTCGATCGCGGCATCACATGATCTAGCGTTAGACGTTTGCCGGTACCGCAATATTGGCAACTGTGATGGTCTCGTCGCAACACTTCCCGCCGATTCACTGGCGGAACTTTCCACATCCGCTCATTGGAAGTGATTGTCAAGCGAATGTGTTTTGGCACATCAATTACCAAACTGGGTGAGTGAACTCGCCATCCGGCTTCTGTGGTAAAACCTAGCGGTTGGGCTTTGTTGGTTACTAACAGCACAATCGCCCGCTTGATATTGATCCGACATAGTGGTAAGTAATTTTGCGAAAACACCACCACAGATTGCTCTAACACTTGCATTGCGATCGCGCCGCGCCTGGAAGATATCGTCACAGCTTAACTCCTTATAAAAAAACCCCCGCTTCGTTTGGGTGAAGCGGGGGTTAGGATTGACCGGAAAATTTTCTGGTCTCATATCGGTACAGTATTTCTTTGCCTGTACCCCCCGCTTTCTTCTTTTAGTTGTGGTTTTGCAATCAGCGCACTAATGCTAAGACATCTAAAATCATAATTACCCTCTGTGATTTGCCGATGATTTCGGCTACCATCGCCCATAAATAAATACTCCACTCCCATAGCAGCTGATTCCCAACCGGCTCGGCAATTGGTAGCGCCCAAAGAAGTAGAGATGGGGTAAATGGATTTCACAGAAAATTTCACCTATTGAACATTCCTTTAAACATACTACACTTGTATTACTGTCCTGTCTATACCTTTAAGGAGAAAAAGTGATGCATACGATCGCTCGCACCCCAACCACCGATATGGAAGTTACCAGCATCCGCCTAGAGCGGGAACTCAAAGATAAACTCAAAGAAATAGCTGGGAATCAGGGATATCAAGCTCTGATCCGAGATATCCTTTGGAATTATGTCCAGCAAAAATCAGGTGAGTGGAAGCCTCGATTTTCGCGATCCGACATTCGAGCTAGCATAGCTGCCACAGCTCAGCAAGAAGAACGCTGTGTACTCACAGGTCAACTAATTCAACCCCAACAACCGATGTTGTTAGGACTAACCAGGAATGGCGATATGGTTCCTCTGAGTGTCGAGAGTTTGGCTGGATAGTCTTATATTCAGGCAATGCAGCCCGGTTATTAATCAAGAGTGCTGAGTTAAAAGATTGCCACGCCACTTGCTCCTGCGTGGAAATCAAAAAGACCGCAGTGGCTCCACAAAGGGCGGGGCTAAAACTCAAGTACATCAGTCCTGGGTACTTTTGCATCACTCAGCACTCAGTAAAGTAAAAATAATTGGGCTGCATTCAAAATTTAGTTTTATTAATATCTTACTGAGAGTTACGGAGATCAAAGAGTAGCTTGTTGAACCGACTCGGGTTAACAAAAAATGTAATAAAAATTTATTAAATAAATCAAATTAATTTAAGTAATTTTACGTAAAACTAAGGGTAGCTTTGCTGCAATTTCAGAGCTATTACGGTTTATGTATACTTAAAGATCGGATAAAGTTAATACATTATTTCAACAGAGAGTAGTCAAAAATAAGCTAACTGAAGCAGTTATAGGATATCTTGAGTATTCTGTTACTTATGTACTAATGTAGCAATTTACTTGATCAAGTCAAACTTGACGATCTGAGATAGAAAAGGGCTATAACAGGTGAGACAAAGTATCTATACAAGATATGTCAATGAGTAGGGTGTAGGAACATAACTAACGGTGAAGAATATGCCAAGAGGTTGGCTACAAAAACAATGGTGTTATTATCCAAGGGCATACTAAGAATGAAAAAGCCTTTATCGTCGCCGCAAAATTACGTCGATGAGATAGATCGACTACAACCTTACCAAGGGGAGCTGATGCTGCATCAGGAAGAATCCGCCCACCAGTTGGTACAAAAGATTAACCAAATCATTGCCAATAGCTCGGCGACGGCATTGGTGCTGCAAGATATTGCCCATTTGCTAGGAATTGTCTTTCAAGCAGATTGTTGCTGCTTGGTTTCAGTAACGGGTGAGACATCCGACGAACCAATTAGTACTAATTGGTGTGCTGATGAGTATCTAGGGTTGCCACACCCAGAGAAGATGTTTTCAATGGAACAGTTGCTTATGCACTCGCCAGTGCTGCAATGTGCTGCCCAACCATTGACTATTGAAGATATTTCCCTGATTCACAACAGTCTGGTAATTGGTTGTCAATATTTGCCACTACCGATAAAAGCAGTTTTGGCAATTACTACCCGATTTGGTGGCAATAATAATGGGGTGATTGGTCTGATTAAATTTCAACCTTATGATTGGAGTGAATCAGAAAAACAATTGCTCAAAGAAGTGGAGTGGGCTTGCGCGATCGCTTTTTCGGGGGTGGCACAAGCTCAACTAATTGCTCATCAAGAGCAGTACCTGGAAAAGAGCAAGCAGCATCAAAGTTTGATCAAGCAATTAACTATATTGAGTCGCAGCAACTTGGAGCTTAATCAAATGCTCCAGTTAGTTATCGACTTAACTGCCGAATCTCTACAGGCAGATCGGGGTTTACTTATACTACTAAAATATACAGATCCCCTATTTAGAACTCAAGCTAAAAAACAAATTCCGAAAGCGAAAGCTACCGTGATCGGTGAATGGGCTAGGGACATCCAAAGCTTCAGCACTAGTAAACCAAATACCTTAAATCAGTCCTTCTTGGTTTCAGACTGTGGTTTATGCCAGCGTGCCTTCATCGATTCTGGAAAAGCAGTAATCTTTGATGACTATACAGACCAAAACGAAACTTCGCCAGCTGCTCAATTATTTGCAGTAGAGGAATTGCCTGCGGTACTATTAGTGCCATTAGAGACTCAGGGTAAAATCTTAGGATTCTTGGTGCTACAGCAATCTGTGATTCGCAGTTGGCAACCAGCAGAATTAAATCTTGTAGAAATGGTTTCTGCTCAAGTGAGTAACGCCATAATTCAGTCACAGACATTGCGCCAAGTGCAAACTTTGGTAGAGGATCGGACAGCGAAACTCAAGAGTAGTCTGGAACTCCAGGGAAAATTGCATGATAGAACACGGCAGTATGTTGAGCAACTGCGGAAACTTAACGAACTCAAAGATGAATTTTTGAGCAACATGAGCGATCGCTTGCGTTATCCCCTAACAAATATGCTGATGTCTATTCGGAACTTACGTTTGCCAGGAATAGCACCAGAGCGTCAAGTTAGATATATGGATATTTTAGAGGAGGAATGTACAAAGGAAATCAACTTGATTAATGACTTGTTGACACTTCAAAAACTAGAGTCGCCTCACGAAGCTCCACAATTAGAACCTATAGATTTAAATACTAGAATTCAGGATATAGCAGCATCTTTTGAGAAAAAACTCGCAGACAAGGGACTAAGTATTTCTATAGATTTGCCCCAAGAGTCGCTAAAACTGCAAACTGAACTAGAGAGTTTTGACCGCATTCTCCAAGAGTTGTTAACAAATGCCTGTAAATACTCAGAGCGTGATAGCATTGTCCATTTACAAGCTGCTCACCGAGTTGATCAACAAATTGATCAAGTTATCATAAAGGTGACGAATACAGGACGTGCCATATCCGAAGAAGAAGCCACCTATATCTTTGACAAGTTTCGTCGCGGAAAAGGACGCTGGACTGCCGGAACTGGCTTGGGACTTGCTTTAGTCAAGTCTTTAGTGCAGCATCTGAATGGAGCGATCGCTGTTGAAAGTCTTCAAATCTCGGATTCTGAACAGAGCGAAATTTGCTTCACCCTGACTCTGCCTCAGTTTTCTGACGAAAGCAAACCATAATTCTGAAAGTGACTAAAAAACAGAACACAACAGAGAACCCTGATTTCCAGTCTCCTAGTGATGACACCAAGCAAGAGGAGGATTTACCTACTCATGCATTTGCTTTGTCGGCTAAGGTAGAAATTCAAATTGAGAAAATAGCAGAGCGACAGCGACAAATTAGTGCTAAAGTCCAAATTCCCCACCCAGTGGAACAAGTCTGGAAGGTCTTGACAGATTATGAAGCCTTGACTGACTTTCTCCCCAACCTTGCCAAGAGTCGTCTAATCGAGCATCCCAATGGTGGTATTCGACTTGAGCAAGTAGGCTCCCAGCGCTTACTAAATTTAAACTTTTTGGCGCGGGTGGTTCTGGATTTGGAAGAATACTTCCCTAAAGAAATTAATTTCCGCATGGTAGAGGGAGATTTTAAAGGCTTTTCTGGTAGCTGGTGCTTAGAGCCTTATTCCCTCGGTGAGTATATAGGAACAAATCTGTGCTATACAATTCAAGTTTGGCCTAAACGCACTATGCCAGTGGGAATCATTGAAAATAGCCTGAGTAAAGATTTACGATTAAATCTCCTGGCTATTCACCAACGTGTAGAAGAGTTAGCCAGCAAAGAACCTGATGTCTAGTTAAACGGTCATTCAGGAAGAATCTTGAATGATCGTTTTGCTTCCTAGATTTCGAGTAAAAAAGCAAAAGCTTTTTATTGTTTTTAAGTACCCCCAGGGGAATTCGAATCCCCGTTACCTCCGTGAAAGGGAGGTGTCCTAGGCCTCTAGACGATGGGGGCATCGGACTCAGACCTTTTATAAGGTAACGAATTTCCTTGCTCTTGTCAACAGCTTTTGCCAAAAAAAGTTTGTGGCAGCTAAACTGGGTGGAGGCAAAAGCTTGAAGAGGATACAAAAATATGGAGACACAAAAAGAATTCCGTAGACGCTTCTGGGGAAAGCCGCAGGGTGCGTCAACGTCCGGCGCTCGGAACTTCGAGAGACGCTCAGATAGAAAAAGCCCTGAATTCAGCAAGGGAGAAAGGGTATGATGTTGTACCCTGTAGAGTTAATATCTACGGTTTTGTACAAAAGATTTTGAAATAAATCGCTCAAAATCTACAACATGGAAGCATCTTTTGAAATCACCCTACAGATGGCGATCGCTGTCTTTGCAGGCATTAGCGCTCAGGTGCTGGCTGCATACCTTCGGATACCCAGCATCGTCTTGTTATTGTTGTTGGGCATCGTCTTTGGCTCTGATGGCTTAGGACTGTTGCATCCCCATTTGCTAGGCAGTGGACTGGAAGTTATTGTCGCCCTAGCAACGGCAATAATTTTGTTTGAAGGCGGACTTAACTTGGATCTGCGAGAGTTAGGCAGAGTTTCAGTCAGCCTACAATTGCTTGTCACTCTCGGAACGCTGATCACATTGCTTGGTGGGAGTATGGCAGCCCACTGGCTGGGTGAATTTCCCTGGAAAATAGCTTTTCTCTATGCTTCCATAATCGTGGTGACAGGCCCAACCGTCGTTGGCCCTTTGCTCAAACAAATCAATGTAGATCGGCAAGTGGCAACACTTTTGGAAGGAGAAGGGATTTTAATTGACCCTGTAGGGGCTATCCTCGCCTTCGTTGTCCTGGATACCATTTTGAACGGCGATGCTGACCCGATCAATGCGATCGTCGGTTTACTGATGCGCCTGGGTGTTGGTGGAGCAATTGGTGGTGCTGGCGGTTATCTGATGAGTTTGATTTTCAAACGCGCCAGTTTTCTGTCATTTGAGCTAAAAAACTTAGTGGTGTTGGCAATACTTTGGAGCCTATTTACTTTATCGCAAATCATCCGCAGTGAATCGGGAGTAATGACAACAGTAGTTGCAGGGGCAGTTTTTGCTAACTCCTCAGTCCCAGAAGAACGTTTATTAAGGAGTTTTAAGGGTCAGCTGACAATTCTCAGCGTCTCGGTGCTATTCATCTTATTAGCTGCTGACCTATCCATTGCTAGTGTGTTTGCTTTGGGTTGGGGTAGTTTATTCACCGTTTTGGTACTAATGTTTGTCGTTCGCCCGATTAATATCCTCTTGTGTACCTGGAACAGTGACCTAAACTGGCGACAGAAACTATTTTTAAGCTGGGTTGCACCTAGAGGAATTGTTGCCGCCTCCGTAGCTTCTTTTTTTGCGATTTCGTTGACACAGCGCGGCATTAACGGCGGTGATTCCATCAAAGCTCTAGTATTCCTGACAATTATCATGACTGTTGTCTGTCAAGGGCTAACAGCTGGCTGGATTGCTAAATGGCTGCAAATCACCTCTAAAGATGTAACTGGGGCAGTGATTGTGGGTTGTAGTCCCTTGAGTCTTTTGATTGCCCGGTTCTTTCAAGAACGGGAAGAAAACGTGGTCATGATTGATACTGACCCCCAATGTCTTGTTCAAGCTGAGGCGCAAAATCTCCGGGTTATTGCCAGCAGTGCGCTGGATGCTGCTGTTTTGGAAGAGGCAGGACTTGCCTCTATGGGTACTTTTTTGGCGATGACAAATAATGGCGAAGTGAATTTTGTTTTGGCTCAACGAGCAGCTGAGGAATTTAATCCGCCGCGTGTCTTAGCTGTTTTTCCTCGTGATCCGCAAGCGAGTACTTCGGTTAGTAATAAAGTTAATCAAGCTTTTATCCCAGACTTAGCGATTAAAACTTGGAATGAATATCTGAATGATGGGCGAGTCAAGCTAGGGACAACCACGCTGAATGAGTCGGAATTTTCCACTCAATGCGATCGCATCCAAGAAATGATTCGGACTGGGGTGTTGATACCGCTATTGGTAGAACGAGAAGAACGCTTACAGGTAATGCCAGCTAACCAAGATTGGGAAATTGGCGATCGCATTATTTACCTGTTGCATGACCCCAGACCTAGCCTTTTAAAACGCTTATCTGGTGCTACCCAATCCACTCCCCTCTCTCTAGAAAAGTTACCAGAGGTTGAAGACTTATCCCTCGCCCAATTTTAGATTTTAGATTTATCCTTCAATCTAAAATCCCAAATTCAAAATCTAAAATTGAATGACAGACGCGATTAATCGCGTCTCTACTCCTAACTCCTGTACAGACGCGATTAATCGCGTCTCTCTAACTCCTAACTCCTAACTCAGTTTGCGATTCCTGCCACACTAAAGCCGATAAATTTACTATGGCAAGAATTAGCGTTACCACCGAAATCAGATAACTGTGTATTGTATAAAGGTGTCCGACGGTAACTGTGTTAATGGCTCCACCGCCCGTCAGGATGTCGCGCAGTTGGCCACCAATAAAAGGAATGGCTTCGATGGTTCCCAACTCAATGCTAAAACGCCAGTATCCTTCCTGAGTCCAATCTAAAATCATCGCACTCCAATCCAGCCCGATCGCACTTAGGGTCAACAAAATCCCGCTAATCCAAGCAGCTAGCCAACTCTTGCGAAATTGCCGACCTAAAAACATCACCACAATTTGAATTAGAGCGATCGCAATTACCGCATTACCAGCAATATCATGCGCTCTCCAAAACAACCACCCGTATGACAGTTGTGTATTAATCATCTTTAAGGAGTTATAAGCACCGCCTGCTGTCGGTTCATAGTAAAAAGCAAGCAAAACTCCGGTAGATACATAAATTAAGCACAAAGTCAGAATCACGACTGATAATATCGTCGCTATTCGCCGCAAAATCTTATCGAACTGGGTGCTTTGCATGGCTCACCCCTCCTGTTCTTAACTAAGTATTTATTCTTGTTATTACAATTTTAGCTAAGAAATATTAATAAATGTTGCATTTGTAAATTAAAAATTAAGTTTTTTAAGATTAGCGAACTAGCCCGCCTCAGACTTAAAGTCTGAGGCTAATAGCCCAAGTCCACTCAAGTGGACTAAAACCGTTTAATAGTCGTCTTTGGACGACTTTAGCTATTAGCCTAGTAATTCATTGCAAAGCGATTGTTGAGACTAGCGCAAAATATCAGTTAAATCAAATATTGCACCCATGCTTTTAAAGGTTCTGCTGAACCATACCAAATTCCAGGACTTCTGGGAGAATGCCTCACACCTTCAATCACCAGATTTTCTGCCCCTTCTAGGTGAGCAGCTTCGATGGGTGTGATTCCATCTCCCCAAGTGTTACCCTTGCCACAGGTTAATTGATAACTACTGTAAGCTAACCAGCTACCGCGCCGCCTTTCCCCATAGATAGTTTTGCCAGCGACACAAACATAACGAACGTTTTTGTAAAAAGCTCCTGGGTAGTTATTGGTGACAAAATCCAGATTGAAGCGTGTCCAGCGTTCTTGACTAATGTGGGGTGTACCCAAGGTGATCAGAGTAGCAACCAAGGGATGTGCTTCCCAGATCAATGGTTTGACATCACCGCGTACTAAATAGGGCTTTTCTCCCATGTAGATGCGGGATATCCAACCTCCGGCTGAGTGACCAATCAAATTAACTTGAGTAGCATTATGTTGCTGCAATGTATGCTTGATCGTCAGATCGAGTTGTTGCAGAATTGGTGTTACGGGTCTTCCTCCAATAGTGGGTAGCCAGTCACGTCGTCGCAGTGGTACTGTAACCGTGGGAAAATCTAATTGTTGTAGGGATTGTTCTAGTTGACGGTAAGCGATCGCGCTTTCTAGATATCCAGGCAAAATAACTGTCGGTAACGGCATTTGAGATTTTGGATGTAATGATTGGGGGTTTGAACTTTTTGACGAAGAAGTAGTCAGATTCAGACGCTAGAATTGCGATCGCCCGACTGACTCCTTTTATAAAAACCCAAATAGCTTTGGTGGCGTTTAGGGCGAGAATGTCAATAAAATTGTACAATTTGCAACAGTTTTAAGAGCTGGTAATGTGGTAGTATTTTCACATAGGGCTTAGTCTGGGACAAGCAAGTGTGCCATCTGCCACAGCAGTCTAGTTGACTGCAAAACAGTAGAAAAAACAAGGCAGCTTCAGTAAGTTTTGTGATCTACTCAAACTTGTGTGTTTACTTAAACTTTATAAATATCCCAGATATTAAATTTAATTGTGTGCTTCATTACAATAAAAAATCAAAAGTAGTAATTTTTCAAATATCTTTTTAGTAAGCTCAAATTTGAATATATGATACAGCGTCATTAATCTGGGTTTTATACCCTGAACGAAAGTTTTCAATCAGACTTCTTTCCTCCAGCCAGAACTGCCCTCTGCCTTCTGTTAATAAATGGCAATTTTGGCATTTTGATTGCTAGTATAGGAAGTTATTATTTCCTTAGATGGATGCATCTCTTGCAAAATATTGCAATGTAGTCGGAAAGAGAAAATCGCTAGTAAACTGCAACTGAGCCGAGTGAACGATAACAGCTATGTCTTACGTCTCCCTGCTGAAAAATATACCAGAAATCTTAAGCCAGCCAATTGGGATAGCAGCTATAGCTTCTCTTGGCATCCACGGTGCGATCGCGATGATTGTGCCATTGATGCCTATGGATTCTAGCAAGCCCAAAGAAACAGCATCATCCAAAACAGTCGGACTTTTGGAATTGAGCCAAGCCGACCAAAACCGTTTGCCCCAAAGCACACCCCAAGTTGGTTTAGAACAATTTCCTCCAGTAGCCTCACTTTCTCCTCCGAATTTTAGCGCCCAAACTGTATTGCCCCCATTGGCACCGCCTCCATCCAGTCAGCTAGTATTGCCTCCGCTACCCCCATCATCGAATAGCTATCGGGTTTCTTCCTTGCCTCCAAGGCAGTCTTTGCGGATGATTCCTAGTGATAATTTGCGATTTGATGCGTCTAAATTTGACAGTTCTAAATACAATACCAGTGCCAAATTCTCTCCATCAGTTCCTCGTGTGAATGATAGTACCACCAAATACGAGCCACCTAAGCCACTGGCTCTAAATAGGTTGCCAGAATTGCAGTCGCAGAAAATACCTGATGATATTCTGCAAAATGCCCAATCTTCAAACTTATCTGACACTAACCCCATTGCAACAGCACAGGAAAATAGGACTCTACAGATGACGCAACCGGCTAATGATGCGTCTAGAATTGCTCAAAACCCGCTAATAAATTCTCTAAAACAAGCTCCAAGGGCTGGGGATAGCTTAACCCTAACTAGGGGAACCACGCTCAATACACCCGGTTTATCTGGGAAAGGAACTGAACTGGCGATTGCACAGCTAGACTCCTACGCAAACCTGAGAAAAGAAGTCCAGCAACAATACCCCAACGCTGAACAAAAACCAGTCATCCGCCAAACATTACCCACAAATAAGCCGAATCTTGAAGGTGCTGTTTTGGGTGTATTAGTGGTAGATCGTGATGGTAAGGTCTTAGATATCAAGTTTCAAAACAAGTTAGTTTCCCCGGAATTGGAATTAAAAGCAAGGCAATACTTCAACAAGCAATCCCCCAAAGGAGATAGACAGATCAGTTCCTATCCATTTAACCTACGTTTCCAAAACAGCATTAGTAACACCACTGGAACTACTCAAGAGCAAAAGCCCTCATTATTATCTACACCGGGAATCAATAACAATCAGCTTACGCCCTCACCAGCAGCTACTTTTAAACCATTACCTGATCTGCGAATCAGAAATAATCAGCCTTTGTCCTCACCGACAGGTACTCTCAAACCATTATCTGAACTAGGAATCAATAACAATCAGCTTACGCCCTCACCAGCAGCTACTACTTCCCAACCGTTATTGCTGCCGAGAGTGAATAATAGTCAGTCTACGCCCTCTGCTGAATCCCAGCAAAAATTAGTAGAACAGTTACGCGAACTGAAGGAAAACAGACAACAGTCTAATCCATAAAAATAATCACTCTGTGGTGATTTGGAATTAAGAAACAAGCTAAAAGCCATGAATGATAAGGATTGGGGATTTATCATTCATCTTTAAAATATCGTTTTTAGCAGTTGACGAACTGGCGATTGCTAGTTCGTCATATATATAACTAATTTTGAAGGTTCTAAGAAGGAAATGCACTGGGGGATTTCCAATGTTGTGGGGTGGGCGTCTCGCCATTGGTGTCTACTTACAACAGAATTCAAGTATTTGAACCACATCTGTCGTAAGGACACAGCATTGCTGTGCCCCTACCGTGTGGTCTATTTACCTGAAAATAGCCGTAAGCGCAAACCTTTTAAAACCTCGTTTCCAGCCAGAGGCGACTGGGAACGAAATAATCTATAAAAGCTGTTTTTAGACTGGCTTTCACGTTAAGTTGACACCAATGGCATCTTGCCCGCCTTTAATTACCGGCGGGCAGAGATGCCCACCCCACAATAATTAGACGGTATAGCTGAATACGCTTGGGTTAAGGATAATTGTAGGTTGGGTTGAACGTAGTGAAACCCAACAAAGTAGCGAAAATGTTGGGTTTCGTCCCTCAACCCAATCTACGCTGGTTTTGGTTTTTGACTTTAACCCAAGCGTATTGCGGTATAGCTACCTTACCAGCCTTGTTCTGCATTCTGAAAAACGTAAGCAGCTACCTCTAGAATCTCCTCAGAACTTAACTTGCTTTTAAAGGCAGGCATGGCATTTTTCCCATTTTGCACTTGGTGGATAATCGCCTGGATTGAGTCGCGATTATAATTTTCTAGGTACTTTGACAATGCTTCCTTTTTCAAGGTTTTCTGGCTAATCAGGATGTTACCGCCACCGATATGGCAAGAAGCGCAGTTAGCCTCGAAAATTTTAGCCCCGTTGGATGTTTCGGCAGCTAGTGCTGGACTAATGAATGTGAATTTGAATAGAGCGATCGCTAACAGTAGGATTAATAAAAGTATTCTCAAGAAATTTCCTCGCAACAAGCCTCCAGCAAGAGTATAAACGCGATTAACCCCCGATTAAGTCAAATTTGATCAAAATTGGCGGTAATGAGTTCACCCCTCCATCGCCAAAAGTTACTTAGGGTCTTAGGGGAGGATAGGACTCGTTACCGCCATTTATCGATTGTGTGCGTCACTCTAGGAGTGTGGCGTGTTGATCTGAGCTAATTTCACTGAGAAATCATCTTGTATCAAAGGTTGGTGTTTCTAGCCTTGGACAGTGATTGTACCAATCATGCCAGCACCACGGTGAGGTTCGCAGTAGAAGGTGTAGTCACCAGCAGGTGCGTCTGCGGGGAAGGTGGTTGTTTCTTTTTGACCAGGACTCATCAACAGCTTTTTATGAGACAGAGATTTCGCTAAATCGGCATCCTTACTAGGGTTTTTGGCAGGATCAAACACAACATTATGGGGAGGAACCTTATTATTTACCCATTCAATTGTGTCACTTGGTTTAATTGTCAACTTTTTCGGTTCAAATGCCAGCATTCCTTTATCAGTACCAAGTTTCACCTGGTATGTTTCAGCCGCAGCGCTGGGAGTAAAAACAGCGAAGCTGCTAACAACTAAAAGGATTGTCAACACAGCTAAACTAAGGCGTCGCCAGCTTGCCGAAATAAATTTCATGGCTCTCTCCTAACAAATAATTTTTTTCCTTTTCTCATTTTAAATAAAATCAACGCCAAATATGACAATCTGTCATAGATAGAATTTTTTTTTAATAATGGGGAGCAATTTATTGCAAAAAGCTGTGCAATCAAGAATAAATACTAGACTGCTATAGCACAAAAAGGCTGTGAATAAAGGTAAACAGTAAAATAAGAGATTTTGATTTTTTCTTTAGGAATATCTTGACTGATCAAAAATTTTTTGTGCCGCAATTAGGAACATTTTGTGCTGCGGTGAGAACGAAAGCAGCTAAAGTTTGCTGAAAACTGGGGAATGGGGAATGGGGAATGGGGAATGGATTTTTCCCGATGCCCTATTCCCAATGACTCAGTACTAATTCAAGGATTTAGTAATAGATTTTTCCGCCTCCCCACTTAGGTCCAACGATTTTGGGTTGTAAAAGAATATGACCAGCGATCGCCTCCAAGTTATCATCCGTCAGATTTCGCATTGCTGTGAAAATATCCGCGCTTTTGATACTGGGATGAATTTCGGAAATCTCTTCTTCCCCGTCGTAAGTAGTGGGATTTTTCAGGTAATCCACCAAGCCTTCAACGTTGTTACGGTTGGGTGTTGCCAGTGCCAGGTCGTCTGGAGCTAGTCCGACGTTTTGGTTTGTCTTGGTAACTCCCCCAGCATGACATTGGGCACAAGCGTAATTAAATAAGCGTTTGCCTTCTTTGACTTGTTTAAGGCTGAGTACGGTGGTATCGCCTTGAGTATTTAATGGCACTGTTCGGGTAGCTTTGTCCAGTTCCACTGCTGTCGCGCTACCGACAATCAACTGAAACGAGAGTAAAACAGTAACCACAACAACGCCAATTAGTCTTCTAAACATGTTTCCCCTTAAAGATTTTAACGCTCAACACAGCTAAAAAAGCGATTCTCAATCTCCAAGCTGCTAATTGCTAATGACTCATTTTCTGTGTCATTAGCTATCAGTGATTAGCCAAAGCTCCGAGATCACCCTTCAGGTGATCTCGTTATCACCCTCCAAGTCGCTAGTACTTTTTGGGCGTGTTTCAGACGATATTTGGGAAATAATTGCCTTTGCATCTTCTAACGCCAAACGGGTCTTTTGGTGTTTGTAGGCGATTCCCAGTTGGTTGCACAGAGAAAACACTTTTTCTACAGGAATGCTGTAGTCGGCTGCTATCTCTGCGATCGATAGGTCTGCAAAACCCATAATGCTTGTTAACTGATAGATAGAGATTGAGTCGCTGTAATACCAATATCACGTTAGGAGTGCAATTTGTTGCCCAAAATACTGTTTAGGGAATGGGGCATGGGGCATAGGGCATGGGACATGGGGAATAGGGTATGGAGAATGGGGGGACAAGGGGAATAATCTATGCCCAATGTCCAATGACTATTAACCTTTTCCTCCGGTAAAGGTGACGCTTTGAATAAAGTAACGATTAAAAAAGGCGTAAATGCCTAAAGCTGGCAAGGTGAAGACCATAGAAGCCGCCATAATGTAGTTCCAATAGCTGATGTATTGACCTTTGAAGGTGTTTAGCCCCAAAGGGAGGGTAAACATTTCTGGGTCAAATAGGATAACTATAGGTAGTAAAAAATTATTCCAACTCCCCATGAATACAAAAACTGCCTGTGCTGCTAGTGCTGGTTTTGCCAAAGGTAAGACAATATATCGGAAAATCCCAAAGGTATTTAAACCATCGAGTTGAGCTGCTTCTTCTAGTTCTTTAGGAAAATTAACGAAAAACTGCCGCATCATAAAGATAAAAGTGGCATTGACCATGCTAGGCACAATCATGCCTTGATAAGAATTCAGCCAGCCGATCGCTTTTAAAATCAAAAATGTGGGAATTAGGGTGATTTGCGCTGGTACTGCCAGTACTGCCAGGATTAGGAAGAACCAAAAGCGCTTGCCCACAAAGCGCAGTCTCGCCAAAGCATAACCAGCCATTGAATTTAACAACAAGTTTAAAAGCGTGACGCTGACGGCAATTACCACACTGTTGAACAACCAGCGCCAAAACAGTGGTTCTTGGACAAAGATTTGCCTGTAGTTATCGAGAGTAAAATTCTTGGGGAGAAAGTTGGCTTCACCACTGACAATCTCTGATAGCGGCTTAAATGATGCTGAAAGTGCCCAGAGAAAGGGAATTAGGGTGACGATCGCATAAAGTGTCAGCAAGAGGTATAACAAGACTTTGAGCCACGATAAGCCAGAGATGTTAGTCAAATCCGTTCGCCTCCAAAAAGTCGCCGTTGAATCAAAGTGATGGCAATGATCACTGCTGCTAACAAAAATGCGATGGCAGCTGCATATCCCATTTGTAAATTCCGAAACACAGCTTGGTAAATTAGCAGCACCACAGTTAAGGTAGCGTTATTTGGCCCGCCAGTACCGCCAGAGAAGATGTAAGACTGGTCAAAAAGTTGAAAAGTTCCAATCACCCCCACTGCTACCACAAAGAAGGTTACAGGCTTCAGCAAGGGCAGAGTAATGTAAATAAATTGCTGCCATCCATTCGCCCCATCGAGTTCCGCCGCCTCATAAAGTGTTTGAGGTATATCCTGCAACGCCGCCAGATAAATCACCATGAAAAACGGCGCGGTTGACCAAATGTTCATGATCATAATGCCTTTGAGCGCAACTGCTGGATCACCCAACCAGTTATAAGTAGGTAGCCCCACAAAAGCGAGAAAATCGTTTAGTAGTCCATCGGTGTTATAAATCCACATGAAGATCAGCGTCAGCACTGCTGAAGAAGTGACTGTGGGCAAAAAGTAAAGGATGCGCCACCAGTTTTTACCGCGAATCCCAGAATTTAGAGTTACCGCCAGAATTAAAGCCAGGATAGTTTGAGTTGGCACAACAATAACTACATATTCTGCTGTGTTTCTCAAAGCAATCCAAACCCTTTGATCTTCAGCTAATCGCGTGAAGTTCCGAAAACCGATGAACTCGTATTCAATACCGCCAAGGAGTTGAACTTTTTGCAAGGAAAGAAAAACGGCGTAGAGAATGGGTAAGACTACAAAAGTTCCTAAAACTAGAATGGTGGGCATGATGAACATATACCCAGCCAAGTCTTCTGTGATATTCCACCTGGGATTACTCCGCCGCCTGCTGATTTCAAACATTACTGAACCTCCGCGCATGATTATTTATCGTACTTCGTGTTCAGAACTCAAAACTTCGTTTTCAGAACTGGCAATGCCAAGCTTTTTTTAACCCGTCCAACGGAGTGGCTCCCAATGAGCAACTGGCGCTCTACTTCTTGTCGTCTGGCGAGTAATAAATTAGACTTTACAAAAATCCTCTAAAAATCTAATATTAAATTACAAAATATTTTATTAACAACAGTGAAGAAAGTTATTATTGTTGGCGCTGGCCCTGCTGGAGTTTTACTGGCACATTATTTATCGCGTCGCAGCACTCAATATAAGATAGAAATCTACGAACGCCGTAGTGACTTACAAAAAGTTTCTTTGGCTAACTCTAGAACTATTCCTTATGGCATCAATGAAAGAGGACTAAGAGCTTTGAGGAAAATAGAGGGGTTAGAAGCAGCAGTTAAAGCGACTTGTGTAGAAAATCATGGCAGCATAATATATCAAAAAAATAAAATATTAGAGAATCGGCCTAAAAGCAAATATTCATTTAACACTGACCGAACTAGTCTATTAATAGCTTTATTATCACAATTAACTGAAAAGTCCGACAACAAAGTTGAAATCTACTATGATTGCAAATGCACTAGTGTTGATTTTGAAAACAAAACTCTGACCTTTGATAAAGTTAAAGAAACAGTACCAGAAAATCAGACAGAAAAGTTTCAGGTTGATTATGACCTATTGATTGGTGCAGACGGAGCGCGTTCAATAGTGAGAACGCATTTTCTCAATACCGAGTTTTTTGAATTTCAGCAAGAGTATGCTTCTGCTTGCTACAAAACAGTTTTCTTATTAAGTAATAAAGAAAAAACAAGCAAAAACTTAAAACAAAACTATCTTAATATATGGAGAATAGAAGAAGGTATTACTTTTGGAATAGTGCCTCAACTAGACGATAAGTTTATTGGGATTTTATTCTTTCCACAAAAGACAAAGAAAGTAGTTAATTTATCTACTAAAGAAGAGGTAATGACATTCTTTCAGCAGAATTTGCCAGAGGTTGCGCCGCTAATTTCTGAAGAAGAAGCAGAAGCTTTCCTGAAAAGACCGATAGGAACACAATTAAGAACACGCTGCGATCGCTATCATTATGGTGACAGTGTGCTAATTCTTGGAGATGCTGCTCATGCTATTTCTTCGAGTCTTGGTCAAGGTTGTAATAATGCTTTTGAAGACGTGCTAATCTTTGATAGCCTTTTAGATGAGTATTCTGATGAATGGGCTACTGCTATAAAGCAGTTTACTATCCGCCGGCGACCAGACGCATACGCCTTGTGGGAACTCGACACAAATGTTATACCTGCATCTAAAACTTTATTTACTGAATTTCTCTTAAGGGAAAGTCTTGCGAAGATGATGAATAAACTATTTCCTCAGTTTTTCATGCCTCCTTTGCGAGAATTATTATCTACTACTACAATTCCCTACTCAAATATTCTTAAGTCCTATCAAGGTTGGATATTAAAAGTCAAAAATTCTAATAAAAAGTTTTTGAATTAAACTAGAATTCGGAAGGCAGAATCAATACTTCGGCAAGCTTAGTAACCATGAGTGGGGGATTTAGACCCACCACTCATTGAAGAACACCAAATTTAAAATTTGGTCGGGGATTAAAAAGTTTAAGGAATATGAGACTCAACTTACAATCTTATCTTTACAGGGCTGTTTCGACACGATTCAAAAATTCGCCCAAGACTTGCAGGAATCGTTCTGTCTCTTCCAGATGAGGCATATGTGAACTGTTTTCAAATAGTACCCACTCAGAGCCGGAAATACCTTGGTTAACTATTTTAACACAAGTAGGCGTAACTTCATCGTAGCGACCTGAAAGCAGCAGTGTAGGCACGATAATTTCACCTAGATGATCTTCAATATTCCAGTCGATAATTTTGCCTGCACCCCGAAACTCTGTACCAACTTTGCTGTAGGCTCTAGTTAAGCAGCTAGGCCAAGGGTCTATTCGGCAAAGAAAAGAATGATTGAATACTTCCATTGCCTGTTTGTATTCGGGGTCTTGAGTGCTACCATCAGCTTCATGCTTACGAATGATCTGTTGTACTTCGATTGGTAGCTGATTCATGAGGCTATAAGCTTCAGTTACAAATTGTTGAATGCTAGAAGGCGTGCTAGCTAGAACGAGACTAACTAATGCAGTGGGTTGAGAAAGGGCATGTTCGAGTGCTAAACAACCGCCCCATGATTGCCCAAATAGATGAATTTGGTCTAAATTTAAGGCGCTACGGACGGCGACGAGTTCTTCTTTGAATAAATCAATGGAATACAATTTTGGATCTGTAGGGCGATCGCTATTACCACACCCTAATTGATCGTAAAAAATAACTCGCCTTCCGGTTGCGGCGATCGCTTCCAATGATTCTAAGTAGTCGTGAGGTACTCCTGGACCTCCATGAAGACACAGCAGGGGTAGCTTGTCAGAATCTTCTTGGTCTGGTTTAACGATGCGATACCATACCTGATGACCACGAAATGAGATAAAGCCTTCAATGGCAGAAGTTACAGTCATGGAGTTAGTGTTTTACTACTCAAACAAATATACTCAATTACGCGATCACTTGAACCTCATTGAGTTTATAAATTGGGATACGATGAAAATATTTGGATGGAAAGTGTCAATTTAGAATGGGGTCATCGAGATCCAGTAGATCAAGTTGTCGTCACACTAGCCAGAAGTAATCAAGCTGCAATAATTACAGCAGATAAAGAGATAGCAAATTTCTACTCAGAAGTAATTTGGTGAAGGTAAGAAAGATTGCTTAATCCATCGCCCTAATTTGCTGATTAGCTTCATTCTGTGCCTGTACCATCGCCTGCTTTAATGGTTGTTGTCCCAATAAGGCGCTGACAAACTGGTTATCAAAGTTATTGACGATCGCACCTGGATACTTACCTACCTGCCACGATGTAGCATAATCCACCCCCGCAACTAATGGCGATCGCAGTGGGTCTTGGTCATAGCCCAAATTCTTTGCTACTGATTTACGTGTTGGCAAAGCAAACCCTGTTCCTGTCCACTTCTGCATCCCTTCTTTACCGGTGAGATAGGAAATCAACTCCCAGGCTTCGGCTTTGTGCTGTGCTTGCTTATTCATCACGTAGGCAACGGTAAACACCATTGTGCCTTTTTTTTCATTAATAGTAGGCAATTGCGCGGTAGCAAACTCTAGTTGAGGAAAGGTTTCAGTTAAATAGGGAATTGCCCAGTTACCCTCAATCACCATTGCCACTTTACTCTGACCAAACATTTCGCTACCTGAGTTTGTCCCCACATCAGATTTTTGGGCAGAGGAGCGGTCTCTTTGATACTGGTCTACCACTAACTCTAAACCCTGCAAACTTGCCTCGCTGGCAAAGGTAGCAGAACCATTTTGATCAACAAGTTGTCCACCAAAGGCTTTAATTTTGTAAGCCTGACGCGCCAATTCTGGAATCTCTCCAAAGCCGTATCTGTTAATTTTGCCTGTCAATTGCTTCGAGTAGTGACGTAATTCATCCCAAGTAGCTGGCGGAATACTCAAGCCGGCGGTGGCGAAGGCTTTTTTGTTATAAAACAGCGCCAGGGTGGAATAGTCTTTGGGAAGACCATAAATCTGGTTTTGATATTTAAAGCTCTCAAGTAGGGTATCCTCGAAGTCTACTAGGTCAAATTTGGGGGTGATGTAAGCATCTAACGGTTCCAGGACATTTTGACTCATTAAGAAAGGAGCTTCCAGCGCATCCAGATAAAAGACATCAGGCGCGGCTTCCCCAACCAAACGAGTTTTGATTACATCCATGTATTGGTCGGAGATTACTTCATATTTGACCTTAATAGTTGGATGTTGTCCCTCAAAGTCTTGCAATACCTGTCTCAAGAGTTTTTGCTCAACAGGAGATCCTCCCCAACCACTGAGTTTAATGGTGACTGCGGTAGATGCTAAGGGTTTGCTTGGTAATTGTAGGCTTTGACAAGCAATAATAGCGATCATGATGGCGATCGCCAGTCCCAAAAAATTAAATAATCTTTTTCTGCTCACAGATAGATAAAAGTCTCTTTCTTCTTACTTATACCCTCTGTTCTTAAGGAGTGATATTTTACTTTTTTGAAATTTTTGTTGAGAATTGCAAGCTAAAATAACGAAAAATTATCAGCAATGCTAATTAAAGCATACTGAGTTCCTCTGCAACCGAATTTATTCGAGGGTATTTCACCCATAAACATAGATTATGGATTCTGTTCAGGTTGAAACAACTCCGCCCTTGACTCTGGAATTTACCCAGATTGCCTCACCATCCACAAAACTTTCTCTAACCCCTCGAATTCCCAAGGATGCGATTCGCACAAGTTTAAAAGCTTCCACTGCGGATTCTGTTTTAGCATCAGTTTACTCCCTTGGGACTGGCGGGATTTTACTCAGCAATTTCTTGGTTGAATTGGGTGCTAGTCCAGTGGTATTCGGGATGCTGTCCTCTATCCCCATGTTGGTCAATCTTATTCAACCGTTAGGTGCTTACCTGTCTGAACGTAGCACCAGCCGCTTTCAATATTCTCTTCGGACACACGGAATTGGTCGGCTGCTATGGCTGTTTCTAGTAATTGGTATTCTAGGCGTAAGCTTGGGAGTGATTAATACTGATCAGTTAGTGATATTGACACTCTTGATTGTTCTATTCAGCCATCTTTTGGGAGGACTAGGAACGGCATCGTGGCTAAGTTGGGTAGCAATGATAGTTCCCCGGCGATTGCGAGGCAGGTATTTTGGGATACGCAATAGTGCCGGTAGTCTCACCAATTTGGTTTGCGTACCAATGGCCGGTCTCGCTGTATCACATTGGTATGGTGGAACTCTACAAGGCTATGGGGTGGTTCTGCTGGTAAGCATTGTGTTTGGAATTGCGGGATTGGGATGTCAGTATTTCCAGGTGGATATGAATCCGCAATCACAAAACACTTATGATCACAAGTTAACTCAAACAAGTGAGATTCAGCCAGAGGTTGTAAAAGACGAATCTTCTGAAGTCGCTCAATCAATTCATCCACCACAAAACCAATTAGCTAACAGTGTTTGGAAAAACTCTAACTTTTTGAGATTTCTGCTGTATTTTAGCTTCTGGAATCTTGCTGTTAACCTCAGTAGTCCTTTTTTTAACCTCTATATGCTGGACACGCTGGATTTAGATGTGAGTTATGTGACTATCTACAACAGCCTTCAGGCGGGGGCGACTTTATTAATGCTTATTCTGTGGGGAAAATTAGCAGACAAAATAGGTAATCGTCCCATCCTCATTTGTATTGGGATTTTGGTTGCAGCTACACCAATGCTATGGCTGGGGATTGGTGCTAATCGCCTTGACATCTGGTTGTGGCTACCTCTGTTACACATCTTGGCTGGAGGTACTTGGGCGGCGATTGACTTGTGCAGCAACAATGTACAATTGGGCATTGCACCAATAAAAAATCAGTCTATCTATTTTGCGATCGCAGCTGCCGTTGCTGGAGCGAGTGGTGCTTTAGGCGCAACTATAGGCAGCTTTATTATCCAATTTGCTCAGTTTGGAGGCTTGTTGGGGTTGTTCGCCCTCTCTAGTCTATTCCGACTAGTAGCCCTTGTTCCACTCGTTTTTGTCAAAGAGCCGGGGAGAGCTTAGGGATTGGAAAGTGAGGAGTACAGACGCGATTAATCGCGTCTGTACAAGAGTGAGGAGTTATGAATTTTACACTCATAACTTTTCACTCATAACTCATCACTTTTGACAAAGGTTGATACCCCAACCTTTGTGGGTGGTCTTTTAACTCAGCACTCAGCACTCAGCACTCTTCATTATTCTGCGGCGGTAGAAGTCAAAGACATTGTTTCCCACAACACCATGTGAGGTGTTGTTAATACAGGCTGGTGTAGGGCAATCAGCTGGGTGAGGGTATTCTTTAATTGAGTGCGGGGTACGATATCATCAACAAAACCGTGCTGGAGCAAATCTTCAGCAGTCTGAAAATTATCGGGTAGTTTTTCCCGTAGGGTTTGCTCAATCACTCGCCGACCGGCAAAACCAATAGTTGCCTTGGGTTCTGCCAAAATGATATCACCCAACATTGCAAAACTTGCGGTAACACCGCCCGTTGTGGGATTGGTTAAAACGGGAATATATAATAGTCGGGCATCTCTATGGCGCTGGAGGGCTGCGGAGATTTTCGCCATCTGCATCAGAGAGAGCATTCCTTCTTGCATTCTCGCACCACCGGAGGCGCAGACAATAACTACAGGATATCGCCGTTGAGTGGCTTGCTCAATCATCCGGGTGAGTTTTTCTCCCACGACCGAACCCATGCTACCACCCATGAAACGGAAATCCATAACCCCAAGGGCAATGGGCAAACCATTGATTTGACCTAAACCAGTTTTAACCGCGTCTATTAAGCCAATTTTTTCCTGCATTTCCCGCAAGCGATCGCTGTAGAGTTTGCGATCGCGAAATTCTAGGGGATCGGTTGGACGCAAATGCTCGTCCAGAGGTTTCCAGGTATTGTGATCTATTAATTGACGGATGCGCTCATCACTGTCTACCCGATTGTGATGACCACATTCGACACAAACCATCTGATTGGCTTTCAGGTCTTTTGTATATGTCAACACACTACACTTAGAACATTTATGCCATAAACCATCAGCAATTTCACGTTCTTGGCGTTCGAGGCTGGTAGATCCTGATTTCCGTCGATTTGCAAACCAATCAAATAGAGACTTTAAACCGCGTGATTCTTCGTTGTTAGCCATTTTTTATTTTATTTTAAGTGGGTATGAGGTCGAAAACACCTTAAACTACGCTTTTAAGCAATTCAGACCTTAATTTTCATCTTTGGTTGCCAGCTTAACGAAAATACTTATACCAATACAAGTCTCTTGCTCTTTTTTCAGCAGACTTAATTCTATGGACGTACTGACAAAGCCATGAGGACACCAACCTCCCAATAAGATGCTTTCCCTCTCCCACTCAAATCAATTATTCGTATTGCTAGGTTATGAACGATCAGCATCTGTTGCACTAGTTGTGCTTGCCAACAGTTAATCGTCATTAACATATCGCGGAAGTCTCCACCCTCTCTACGAGACGCTACGCGAACAACTCTTAGAAACGTGGGGATAGGGAGCGGGTGATGACGATTGCATCTAGTATTGACGGTTCGACTAAGCTCACCGTCAACCCTGAGCGTAGTCGAATGCGAACAGCGTCTCGTACAGAAGGGTTGATCTTTTGCACAGCAAAAACAAATACTAGATGTATGATAGCGTTGCGTTAGCTCGGCATGAGCGTCGGCACGAGCGTCGGAATCACTAATTTTTCGGGTATTATAGTTAGTGTCTTGACCATCAATGCCGTAAGCGAAAACCAAGCTCATAGGTATATGTTGCAAGAAAAAGATTTGGGTCTTGGGAACCAGGACTTCTGCCCTTGGAGGGGAATGTCAGACCAATAGAACTACGGAGTCCTAGAGGCTATTGCCGATGAATTAGGAGAGCAACGTTCGTCTATACGACGAGGTAGTTCACGAGGGTAATACAAGTTACAACTAGAATATTATCAAAATATGAAGGGTTGATGGGGTAATGTTGGTTACAGTCACGAATTATAAATATTTCTTATGAAAGGGCATTCGGCATGGGGCAATTCAATTTTGGATTTTGGATTTTAAATTTTGGATTAAATTTCAATCTAAAATCCAAAATCTAAAATCTAAAATTCTTGCTCCCCCATTACCCCTTATCCCCCAGAGGGGGCCCCACCTTCCCCACTCCAGTTCAAGACGCTGGAAAAAATAACCGCAGGTAGCTAGATAAAATAGCTTCTCCACTAAACAGAGTGATCACAGATCCTAAAGCTAGAAAAGGGCCAAAAGGGATCTTTTGTCCTAACCTTTGTCGCGATCGCTGGATAATAACACCGCTACCAATTAACGCTCCCAGCGCACAAGCAATAAAACTAGCCAGGAGCAAATATTTCCAGCCTAACCAGGCTCCCATCATGGCTGCTAACTTAGCATCACCCGCACCCATTGCAGCTTTACCAAAGGCAATTGAACCCAATAAAGCGATCGCATCAAACAGCCATAAACCCAATACTGCACCAACTATCGCCATCATCAAGTGATTTACCAATGCTACAGAGCTAGCTTCTGGTAAAAAACCAACCACCATTTGAAACAAAATCCCTACCACCAAACCCGACTGAGTAAGTCGATTGGGTAGGGTCATTGTATCTAGGTCGATAAGCGATAGCGCCAATAACCAACTACAAAAAGCCCAATAGCCTATTGTTAAAGTCGAAACTTGAAATACTAAAAAAACCAGCAAAAAAACTATGCCCGTTACCCCTTCTACCACGGGATAACGGACAGAAATTTTGCTTTTACAATATCGACACCGCCCTCTTAAAGAAATCCAGCCGAATACTGGTACATTGTCGTAAGCTTTTAGCTGGTTTAAGCATTTAGGACAACGAGAAGGCGGCCAAAGAATTGACAACCCAGCAGGTAGCCGATAAACAATAACATTGATAAAACTGCCAATAGATGCACCCAAAGCAAAGACCATTACACTCGCCGGAACGACGAACAAAATGTCCATACAGTCATTTGTCCTTTGTCATTTGTCCATACAGTCATTTGTCGTTTATCTTTTGTCCTTTGTCGAGAGTTAATCAATATTTACTCTTGACCAATGACTAATGACTAATGACTAATGACCAATGACTAATGACTAATACATATGAGATTCAATTTGACTCAAGGGCACAAAACATTCTTGAGGTAAGAGAACTGGTTGGTTAGTAAAAATAACCTTACCTCGATGATTGATGCGATTAATTGCTACACCGGAAGGTTGCCCAGCTATTTCAGGATGTACTTCACAGTGGGTGTAGTATATCTGCCCAGCAGCTCTGATTACGGCGGGATCAATCAAAGGCGGCTGGTTTTTTGGGGCGGTAAAATTTGCTTGTCCTTGTCGTAATGCGTACACTATCGACTGTTATTTGATTGCTAGATTTCCCTCTAGTCTACCCGAAACTTATCGCAAAGGTTGCCAAATTGCCTAAGTTGCATTATTTAATTATTTTCCTTCAATGGCTCTAATCAGTGCATCGCCCATAGCGCGGCAACCTAAAAGATTTTTTCCTGGAGAAATTATATCCCCTGTGCGATCGCCTTGTTCTAAAACTTGCAATACGGCTTGTTCAATATGATCTGCCGCTTTTGGCTGGTCTAAACCGTAGCGTAACATCATCGCCGCACTCAAAACCTGTGCTAGAGGATTTGCTTTATCAAGTCCGGCAATATCTGGGGCCGAACCATGAACTGGTTCAAACACACCAGGGCCAGAAGCGCCCAAACTAGCTGAGGGTAACATCCCAATACTACCTGTGAGCATAGCAGCAGCATCAGAGAGAATATCGCCAAATAAATTGCCTGTAACTATGGTGTCGAACTGCTTGGGAGCGCGTACCAACTGCATAGCAGCATTATCTACATATAAATGAGAGAGTTCGATGTCTGGATATTCTTGTGAAAGTTGGGTAATGCGATCGCGCCACAACTGAGATACTTCTAATACGTTGGCCTTATCCACCGAACAAAGTTTTCCGCCACGTTTTCTAGCCGCCTCAAAAGCCACCCGCCCAATACGTTCAATTTCTGACTCTGTGTAAACCATTGTATTTACACCGCGTTTTTCACCAGTTTCGGTAGCAAAAATCCCTTTAGGTTTACCGAAGTAAATCCCGCCAGTAAGTTCACGCACTACCATAATATCCACGCCTTCCACAACTTCACGTTTCAAAGTCGAGGCGTCGATTAGCTGGGGCAAAATTTTCGCTGGACGTAAATTGGCAAATAATCCCAACCCTGCACGTAGCCCCAACAAACCTGCTTCTGGGCGTAAATTAGATGGCAGGGAATCCCACTTATAACCACCAATCGCAGCGAGTAATACAGCATCACTGTTACGGCAGGTATCTAGAGTGACAGATGGTAGGGGTTCACCTGTAGCGTCAATTGCTGCACCACCGATAAGGGCTTCTTGGAATTCAAACTGAATATCAAATTGCTTTCCTACGACTTTCAGCACATCTACCGCCACTGCCATAATTTCAGGGCCAATGCCATCGCCGGGGAGTAGAGTAATGCGGTAGTTTTGGGTCATAGCTGGTTATTACTAGGTAAATGCTTGCAGATCAAATATCATACCCAGCAAAATGTACCGATGGAGTTTTTAATTTATTTAGTGCTCGCGTTTTTTCATTCAGCAAGAATCTTTCAACGGCTTACTGGTAACTCCCTTGACTTGTTAATTAAATTTATTATGAAAGCAAACGCCAACAACCCTGATTTATCCTCACTTCCTAAAGTAGATATCCAGAAAATTTCCGTCTAATAACTAGTTAGGTCGCTTAAGTTACTGGTGAGGACGTAATTGTGAGGTTATTTGTTAGGACGTCGTCAGGTTAAGCTGTACCGCAAGTTAAGTTTTGATTGGACAATATTTATGCATTGTATTTTCTGTAAGTGTAATTCCTCTTCATCCACCTCAAGAGAACACATTATTCCTGAGTCATTTGGCAATAAGGAACATACACTTCCACCCGGAGTTGTATGTGATAGATGTAACAATTACATTGCACGCAAAGTGGAAAAGCCTTTACTAGATTCGCCTTATTTCAAGGAACAGCGTTTTAAAATGTCTATTCCAAGTAAAAGAAACAAAATTCCTATGATTCGTGGTATCCATCTTCTATAGGAATCATATTTGATTTTTGAACAAAATTAGGTATTGTAGGGTGTGTTAGAACGCAGTTCGTAACGCACAAAACCCTTGATGATGGTGCGTTACGCTGTCGCTAACACAACGCCAGTTGCTACAACGGAGGGAACCTCCGCAACGCACTGGCTCCCCTACGTATCTTTTCAAAAATCAAATACTAGTCCTATATACGCCAAATTATTTGTGCGGATACGATAAAAGTGACTTAGATGAAAGCTTTGTTTATCTCAGCAAAAGTTTTAGCAGGGATGGACATCAAAGTTTTTTGAATAGCTTGTGATCCTACTTGAGTTCCTAATTGATTCGCCAACACTCACTCCAGCCGCAACAGCTAAAACGGACTCTATTGTTTTAGGATTTAGGTTGTGCAGCTCGCCTAACAACTTGTTCGTCCAAACCTAACGCTTGAGCTATCTGCTCAATACTTAAACCCAATGCTAATAACTGGGGTATCGTTTCTAACTTACCTTCTTGTCTGCCTTCTGCAAAAACATCTTGGTAAAATCTAGTTAGCTTTAACTCATTTGATCGAAACATTCTCCCTATCCCCTCCTGGGTCAATCGCGGTAACTTCTAGATTAATATCGTCTCTTGACTTCGACTGAAGAAAATTGATAAGCGCTAGCTAGTTGCGGCAGTTGGTGAATCAGTTCAAAAAAAGTGCTGGGGATACTTTGGAAGATGCGATAAAAGATACTGTCTGTTTTCAAGGGAGCTTGTTTTACAGTTGATGAATATATTTTACACTTCGGTGTTCATCTGCGACGCCGAATAGCCCGTCGTAGACATCACACTCAAATTTGGCATCGAATCACTTTGACAACTGATGCCTTGATTCTATTTTGATTTGGTGATACCGTACCACCCAAATTTCTCAGAAATTTGAGATAAAGCGCACTGTTGAGCCTTGGCGCACTCTATTGTTTTAGGATTTAGGTTGTACAACTTGCCTAACAACTTGTTCGTCCAAGCCTAAGCCTTGAGCTATCTGCTCAATACTCAACCCAAACGCTAATAACTGAGGTATCGCTTCTAACTTACCTTCTTGTTTAGCTTCTTCAAAAACCTCTTGTTTACCTTCTTTTTTACCTTCTTCAAAAACATCTTGGAAAAATCTAGTTTACCTCAAGTCATTTAATTCAAACATTTTTCCTATCTCCTCCTGGCTCAATCGCGGCAAGTTGTAGATTAATATCGTCTCTATTAAACGCACTGTTAAGCCTTGGCGCACCCTATTGTTTTAGGATTTTGGTTGTACAGCTTGCCTAACAACTTGTTCGTCCAAACCTAACGCTTGAGCTATCTGCCCAATACTTAAACCCAATGCTAATAACTGAGGTATCGCTTCTAACTTACCTTCTTGTCTACCTTCTTGTTTACCTTCTGCAAAAACATCTTGGTAAAATCTAGTTTGCTTTAACTCATTTGATCCAAACATTCTCCCTATCTCCTCCTGGGTCAATCGCGGCAACTTGTAGATTAATATCGTCTCTATCAATTGTATAATTTCTTTAATAGTAGCGACATCTAGAATTTGCTGTCGGGCAATGTTGACTATTTCAATAGCTCTTGTTGTCGCAGTTGATTCGGGTTCGATGATTAGTTTAACTGTCTCTATGCCAATTGATGATGCTTCAATTGAGCTTAATTCGTCAAGATAGACGCGAGTCACTCGTTGGGAGTTGAGTAATTCTGTATATCTTTCGGTATCTCCAGTATCAACACTGCGGTTGGGGAAGATGACAACAGCACGCCAATTGTTGGTTAATTCGGTTTTGTCTAGATAGTTAAAGATTTCGGTGAATAAACGTGAGTAAAATTTTTTGTCGGGTTGAAATTGGACTTCGGCAAAATAGATGGGTAACTGTGGTGCATTGGGAAGGAATACACCATCGATTCTAAAGGCCAGTTGTTTGACTTCGACTGAAGAAAATTGATAAGCATTAGCTAGTTGCGGCGGTTGGTTAATCAGTTCAAAGAAAGTGCTGGGGATACTTTGGAAGATGCGATAAAAGATACTGTCTGTTTTCAAGGGAGCTTGTTCTACAGTTGATGAACATATTTTACACTTCGGTGTTCATCTGCGACGCCGAATAGCCCGTCGTAGATATCGCTCATTCAAATTTGGTATCGAATCACAAGGTGTTTAAAGCTGACATTAATATTGGCAATTACCCCCTAGAATTTGAGAAATAGGATGTTTTATATTTTAGGGACTGGGGATTGGGTACTGGGAAAACTCTTCCCTAATCCTTAGCCCTAGTCTCAGACAACAAAGGGGGAATTCCGCCTAAAGGACTCGAAGCCTGCGTAAATCAGTATGGCCCGTGATGAGATGCGAAAGCGTGTCTTGATCATTCATGGGTGTTGACAGACTCAATTCCCAATTGGCTAGAGTACGGCAGAGTTATGACCCCCAGCATTACAGATTCAGTGGTGAAGGCTGCGTTAGCAGCTGTTGCTTCAGAGTCAGCCTCAGCAGAAGAAAAAATCCAAATGCTGATTGAGATAGCACAGGGTTTTCAAAAAAAGCCCAAAGCTGCCCAAGACTTGCGGAATGCAGTTGGCTTATATTACCGGGCTTACGAGATGTGTGGAGAGGAGTATCCCCTACTGAAAGCCAGGGCCCAAGTGGGGATGGCGGGAACGTTACAGGCAATACCGGATGCTGAGTACCAACTGTTGCTGCAAGCGAAAGTCGGTTATGAAGAGGCGTTACCGATTTTAGAACAATTAGCTTCGCCAGAAGAAGTGGCAGAGATGCAGATGAATTTTGGGCTGGTGTTGCAGTCGCTTGTAGCGTTCAATTTGGCGCGAATAACCGACAGTATCCACGCTTATCATGAGGCATTGCGGGTGTTTACTTGGGAAGATTACCCCCAAGAATACGCGATTTTGTATAACAATATTGCGATCGCTTACCTTTCCATGCCTCTAGCATCGGAACGGGAATACTTGCGTCAAGGGTTAGCAGTGCAATCATTTGAGGTAGCACTAAAGCATATTAATCTGATTGATCATCCCAGAGAATATGCGATGTTGCAAAACAATTTAGGTAACGCCTTGCAATATTTAGTGAGTTCCCATCCTGTGGAGAATAACTTGCGTGCGATCGCAGCTTACGATGAATCACTAAAAGTGCGTAATGTCAAAGATACACCTCTAGAGTACGCTAACACAATTTCAAACAAAGCCAACGCCCTATTCAACTTACCAGACGACCAGGAAAAACCAGAAGCTGGTAATCCTAAAAATCTTTTGCAAGCGCGTATCTACTATCAAGACGCTTTAGAAATATTTACGAAATACCAACAAATTGGACAAGCAGAAGTAGTAGTCCAAGCGCTACAAGATGTCGAAGCAGAAATGAAGGGTTAAGAGTTATGAATCTAATTTGATTCCTATCACTTTCACAAAGAGGATAAAACAGCATGAGAGATATTTTTAGCTACCAAAATGTGATAAATTTTCTCAAAAGTTTAGCAGATGGCGACTTAAACTTAGCAACAGAATTCGTGTGGGTAATCATAGCAACAGCCTTATCTATGGTCGGCGGTGCAATTGGTGGAATGCTTTTAGCTGGCAAAGATATAGGCTATAGTTTTTCAGCAATGCTTGGTGCATTATTTGCCCCTGCGGGTGTAATTCCCGCCATCCTCTTAGGGCTTGCTGCCTTAAATTTCTTGACAAATTATTAGGAGAAAAAATGTTAGAGATAGGGTGGTTTTCTGTCAAGTTATTTTTTAAAGGAAAGCTACTACGCGACCCAATGTATTTTGTCAAGCAAACTACTATTGGTATTGTTGTAGGTTTCTTACTGCTAGTGTTACTCGCACAAGCTCCAATTCCCTTCTACTTACCAATAACATTATCTAGCTTAGTGACGGGCATGATTATGCCATTTCTCCTCAAAGATTTCAAAATGAAGTGAATTGTCATTAGTAGTTAGTCATTAGTCATTGGTCATTTGTGAATAATTAATGCCCCATATCCCTCAATTTTGGATTTTAAATTGTTCAATCCAAAATCCAAAACCTAAAATCTAAAATTCTTCTCCCTCATGTCCAACCTTGAAGAATTAGTTCAGGAAATTAACCGCTTTGAGGCAATTATATCCGAGTGGGATGAAAGCCAACGGTGTGTAGCAGTAGGTTTAAAAAGAGCAATTGAAGCTTTGCACAAAGCAGCATTGACTAGTTTGATTAAAAGCCTAAAACAAGAATCAATGCCAGCTTTGCGTCATGCAGTTGCGGATGAAGTAGTGTATGCAGTGCTACTGTACCACGAATTAGTTAAACCACCCAAACCACCATTAGCACAACGCATTCAGACAGCCCTTGAAGAAGTTCGCCCAGGTTTAAAAAGCCATAATGGGGATGTAGAACTAGTGGCAATTAAGCCACCAGATACAGTAGAAGTCAGATTAATCGGAACTTGCAGCAGTTGTCCGGCTTCTACTTTGACTTTATCTCAGGGAGTAGAACAGGCAATCAAAAACCATTGTCCCGAAATTATCAAAGTGGTTGCAGTCAATAACAACCCTACTATTAAGAACGCGAATTCCGGTTTAATCAGTCCATTTTCTTCACAGATAACTTCTACTTGGATCAAAGTGGCGACTATTGATCAAGTTCCTGAATTTAGTGTATTGGCAGTACAACTTGCTGATAATTCCCTGATTTTACATCGTCAAGGTGTTACAGTAACATGTTACCATAATGCTTGCACTCATCTAGGATCTACTCTAGAACAGGGTAAAGTTGAAAATGGTATTATTACCTGTCCTTCCCACGGATTTGAATACAAATTAGAGACAGGTGAATGCTTAACTGTACCTGATGTTTCGCTTCAATCGTATCCAGTAAAAATTAAAGACGAGAAGGTTTTTGTGAAACTGCAAAAATGATCATGCAAAGCTAACGTCTTAGCAAATATACTTAGCAATAAGTAAATTACAACTACTTTGCCTTTTCATTTCAGTAGTTCGCGCATTCATTTTAGTGTTTTGTACAAGCAAAATACCTGAATGCTTTTTCATTTGTGTAATTCAGTTATTCATTTTAGTGTTTTGAGAAAGCAAAATGACATATTGCTTTCTCAAAAGGTCTTTTGACTTACTCAAACCCCAGCTTACTTACTCATTTTGGTGTTTTCCGCAAGCAAAAGGTTTTTTGACTTATTCAAACCCCAGTTTACTTACTCATTTTAGTATTTTCCGCAAGCAAAACGGCATTTGACTTACTCAAAATGCCTTTTGACTTTCTCATTTTAGTACATCGCGCACTCATCACAAATATCGCTGTGTAGCAAAAGCTACTGTAGGTTTGCAGAAATTTTTTAAGATTGATGAATGCAGAACTTTTTTAAAGATTTTAACTGAATTTGGAAAAAACATAATGCAAAATTGTTACTGTTGTTACATGGTTATAGAGATTAATGTTTTTAAATAATTATCAGCGTCTATCTGTGCTTCATGGATATCCCAATCATAATTAATCCCATATCACAATTACCGCCAGAAGCAATAAAAACTTCTCAATATTTACCTCTATCATCTCAAGGTGCAGAGGTAATTTTAGGTAACATTATTGAACCACAACAATTAGTAATACCTGTAGCACCCAGTCCCACAACTATGTTCGGGCCTCGTGCTGCTTGTTTGTTATCAGAAACAGGCCCTTTATGGGTATCAGATACAGGACATCATCGATTATTGGGATGGCAGAATTTACCCGCAAGAGATAGTCAACCTGCTGATTGGGTAATTGGACAACCTGACTTTTATCATGAGGGACAAAATGCTAAAAGTACACCGGGAAGGGCAACCTTAAGTGTACCAACTGGGATTTGTGCTTGTGGCGAAGGGTTAGCTGTAGCAGATGCTTGGAATCATCGGGTTTTGATTTGGAAAAACTTACCAGAAGATAACAATGTTCCAGCAGATTTGATATTAGGGCAAGTTAATTTTATCGATAATGAACCAAATCGAGGAAATCAAACAGCATCTGCTAGTACAATGCACTGGCCCTATGGTATTTCCTATCATCAAGGACGGCTATTTATTGCTGACACTGGTAATCGAAGGGTATTAATTTGGCATCAATTACCAACAGAAAATGGTCAACCTGCTGATTTAGTGTTGGGACAACCAGATATGATATCTCGCAATGAAAACGGCGGTGCTTCTCCCAGCGCAGCGAGTATGCGTTGGTGTCACGATATCACCTTTTGGGGAGAGAATTTGGTTGTCAGTGATGCAGGTAATCACCGAGTAATGATTTGGCAGGGAATACCAACAGAAAATAATACCCCTTGTACAGTAGTTTTAGGACAAAAAAACTTTGATTGTGTGGAAATGAATCAAGGAGTTTATTATCCTACTGCTAGTAGTTTAAGTATGCCTTATGGTGTGGGAGTGGCTGGAGATTGGTTAGTAGTTGCAGATACTGCTAATTCCCGTTTGTTAGGATGGAGAAAGCCAGAATCAATTTTATCACTGCAAGGTGTAGTAGCAGATGGTTTGGCAGCACAAATAAATTTTCAAAGTAAAGGTGAAAATCGTAATTTCGGATTACCGAAACGAGATAGCTTAAATTGGTGTTACGGGATAAAAATTTTTGGCAAAACAGCAGTAATAGCTGATTCTGGAAATAACCGAATATTGCTGTGGCAGTTTAGTAATTCGTAATTCGTAATTTGTGAAAGTTAGATTTTTATGGCGACTGAAGAAATTAGAGTTCGCGGTACTGTTCAAGGAGTAGGATTTCGCCCTACTGTATATCGTTTGGCTAAAGCCTGCGGTTTGAGTGGAGATGTTTGTAATGATGGACAAGGTGTTTTAATTAGGGTATCAGGTAGTGAGGAAGCAATAACTCAATTTGTTGCCAGATTACAAGTAGAATGTCCACCATTAGCAAAAATTCACGAACTAACTAGAACTCCTTACAAAGGTAAATTTCACTTTAATAATTTTGTGATTTCTACTAGTGTGAGTAATGCCATTAAAACAGAAATTACCCCTGATGCAGCCACTTGTCCGCAATGTCAACAAGAAATATTCGACCCCTTTAGCCGCTTTTTTCGTTACCCCTTTACCAACTGTACTCATTGCGGTCCCCGCTTGAGTATTATTCGTGCTATTCCTTACGACAGATGCAATACCAGTATGTCTGCGTTTGCCATGTGTTCAGAATGTGCAAAAGAATACCACGATGTCGAAAACCGCCGTTTTCACGCCCAACCTGTAGCTTGTCATGTTTGCGGCCCCACAGCTTGGTTAGAACGCGCCGATGGTAAATCAGTTACTGCTTCCATGTTCTCCATGCTAGATGATGTTGATGCCGTTTGTACCCTGTTGCAAAAGGGTGAGATTGTGGCAATTAAGGGGTTAGGTGGTATTTATCTAGCTTGCGATGCTACACAAGAAACTGCTGTCCAAAAACTGCGTCAGCGCAAAAAGCGCTATCATAAACCCTTTGCTTTAATGGCGCGAGATATTGAAGTAATTGAACAATATTGCACTGTGAATACTAAAGAAAAAGAATTATTGACAAGTCCTGCTGCACCAATTGTTTTACTACAGACGTTAGGTAAAAAAGTAGTAGCATCGTCAGTTGCACCAGGGCAAAATACCCTCGGTTTCATGCTACCTTATACACCCTTACATCATTTAATTCTGCGGCGGATGAATCGCCCAATTGTTTTAACAAGTGGCAATCTTGCCAATGAACCACAATGTATTGATAATGACGAAGCAAGAGAAAAATTAGGGGCAATCGCTGATTATTTTCTCTTTCACAATCGAGAGATTATTAATCGCGTAGATGACTCAGTTGTGCGGGTTGTCAGCGATAAAGTCCAAACAATTCGCCGTGCCAGAGGATATGCACCAGCACCTATTAGTTTACCACCAGGATTTTACAATCTGCCGCAAATTTTAGCAATGGGCAGTGAGTTAAAAAATACCTTTTGCCTGTTGAGTGAAGGAGAAGCAATTCTTTCTCAACACATGGGAGATTTAGAAAATGCTGCGGCTTTCAATGCTTACCAAGACACTTTGAATTTATACTTAAATTTATTTGAATATAAACTAGAAGTAATTGCCATTGATAAACACCCCGAATATCTCTCAAGCAAACTTGGTAAAGAACTCGCAGATACAAATAAAATCAAAATTCATCAAATCCAACATCATCACGCGCATATCGCCGCTTGCATGGCAGAAAATGGTATTCCTCTAGATTCGCCTCCGGTATTAGGCATTGCTTTAGATGGTTTAGGTTACGGTGATGATGGTAGACTCTGGGGGGGAGAATTCCTTCTAGCAGATTACCGTAAATTTCAGCGCCTAGCAACATTTAAACCAGTAGCAATGATTGGTGGTGAACAAGCAATTTATCAGCCTTGGCGTAATACCTATGCTCAATTAATAGCGGCTAAACTTTGGGATAATTGCCAACAACAATATGCTGATTTAGAAATCGTAAAATTTCTGAATAAAAAACCACTAAAACTACTCAATCAACTTATGGAGAAAGGGATTAACTCTCCTCCAGCTTCCTCAGTGGGGCGGTTGTTCGATGCAGTGGCGGCGGCTATCGGTATTTGCCGTGATGAATGTAGCTATGAAGGACAAGCTGCGATCGCAATGGAAGCTATAATAGATGTTAGCAGCTTAAATAATGATAAAGAAACGCTAATATATCCTTTTGATTTTATATTTTCAGATAGTATTTATTGTATAGACCCGCGTCCAATGTGGCAAACCTTGCTCAATGACTTACAGCAGCAGATTCCACAATCAGTTATGGCTGCCAAATTTCACCAAGGTTTAGCTAATGCGATTGTAGAAATGGTTAAGTATCTTTGTCAAGAAAATCTGATTAATCAGGTTGTCTTAACAGGAGGAGTATTTCAAAATTGTATATTGTTAGAGCAAGTTAGCAAACGATTACAAACATTCGGAATAAAAGTACTCATTCACAGCTTAGTTCCAGCCAATGACGGCGGGTTATCTTTAGGACAAGCAGTGATTGTAGCTGCACAATTAATACATGATGATTGATATTTGGCAACCTTTTTTTCACAAATAATTCTCTCTGTGTTTTCCGCGCCTCTGCGGTTAGGTTATCTTAAAAAATAAAAAACATGTGTTTAGGAATCCCCGGACAAATTATAGAAATTACCAACGTTAACTATAAATTAGCCATAGTTGACATTGGTGGTGTTAAGCGCGAAGTAAATATTGCTTGTATCGTAGATGAACAACATCCCCCCGAAGCTTGTATTGGGGATTGGGTGCTAGTGCATGTTGGCTTTGCCATGAATCGAATTAATGAAGAAGAAGCGGCGGAAACATTACAACTATTCCAAGAATTAGCAGCAGCACAAACAGGGATTAGTACTTGAATAATAGAGTTTTATTATCTCACGCAGAGGCATAGAGAACGAGTCTAAAACTCATGTCTTTCTTTCTTTCTTTCTTTCTTCGCGCTCTTCTCTAACGAGACGCTGTGCGAACGCGTCCTTTGCGGTTCGTTAAAAAAAACTCCTTACCACAAAAGCGAAATTACCTGATACATAAAACTCACTACTCCTCACTATGAAATACGTTGACGAATTCCGCGAACCAGAAAAAGTCGAAGCCATACGCCGCGAAATCGCCAAATTATGCCACAAGCTAGAAAAACCCATCAAAATCATGGAAGTATGCGGCGGACATACCCACTCAATTTTTAAATATGGTATCGAAGAAATATTACCCGAAGCCATTGAACTAATTCATGGGCCTGGTTGTCCAGTATGCGTAATGCCAAAAGGGAGATTAGATGATGCGATCGCAATCTCCCAAAATCATAACGTCATTTTTGCCACCTTTGGCGACGCGATGCGAGTTCCTGGTTCCAATACCACTTTACTGCAAGCCCGGGCACAAGGTGCAGACATTCGTATGGTGTACTCTCCCCTAGACAGCGTGCAAATTGCCAGAGATAACCCCCACAAACAAGTAGTCTTCTTCGCCTTGGGCTTTGAAACCACAGCCCCCAGCACCGCCTTCACCATTCTGCAAGCAGCAGCCGAAAAAATTCCTAACTTTAGTATGTTTTGCAATCACGTCCTTGTGATTCCCGCCCTCAAAGCATTATTAGATAATCCTGACTTGCAACTGGATGGATTTGTTGGGCCTGGGCATGTCAGCATGGTAATTGGCACTGACCCTTATAAATTTATTTCCCAACAATATAATAAACCAATTGTTGTCTCAGGATTTGAACCCTTAGATATTCTCCAATCAATTTGGATGCTGTTACAACAGCTAGTAGAAAATCGTTGTGAAGTTGAAAACCAATATAATCGAATTGTCCAAAAAAGCGGGAACACAGTAGCGCTACAAGCTATAAATAAAGTTTTCGCCCTGCGAGATAGTTTTGATTGGCGCGGCTTGGGTGACATCCCCTATTCAGGATTACAAATTAA
Organism: Nostoc sp.; assembly: GCF_036919555.1. Taxonomy (GTDB): domain Bacteria; phylum Cyanobacteriota; class Cyanobacteriia; order Cyanobacteriales; family Nostocaceae; genus Nostoc. Next base: position 27,890 of record NZ_JBALCS010000070.1, on the reverse strand, counting down.
ACATGAATATGCACAATTCGATGCCGAACTTAAATTTACCATTCCTAATCTCAAAGTAGCCGACCATAAAGCTTGTAAATGTGGAGAAATTCTCAAAGGAGTCTTAAAGCCTTGGGAGTGCAAAGTATTCGGTACAGCTTGCAGACCAGAAACACCCATTGGTACTTGCATGGTATCTTCCGAAGGTGCTTGTGCAGCCTATTACAAATATGGACGACTCTCCACCATTGCCAAAAGAACAATCGCCCAAAAAACAAAGCTAACTATAACTCAAGAACCTCTCCCCTCCTGCGGCTTCTCCTCAGACTAAATATATCTCACAAATACTTGCGTACCTCTGCGCTTCCCTCTGCGTTCCTTTGCGTTAAAAAAAATTTAATATGAATACCCCCCCCCCAAACTCAATACAAAATCCCCTATTTAAAAACATAGAACAAATCCGTCAAGCTAAAGTACGAGATACTCATATAACTCTCGCACATGGTAGCGGTGGTAAAGCCATGCGTGATTTAATAGATGATATCTTTATCAGCAATTTTGATAACCCCATTCTCTCACAATTAGAAGACCAAGCCAGCTTCAACTTAGCCCCTCTCTTGCAACAAGGAGACAGACTCGCATTTACTACAGATTCCTATGTTGTAGACCCGTTATTTTTTCCCGGCAGTGATATAGGAGAATTAGCCGTTAACGGTACAGTTAATGATTTAGCTGTAAGCGGTGCTAAACCCTTATATTTGACTTGTAGCGTAATTTTAGAAGAAGGATTACCTGTAGAAACCTTACGGCGTGTCGCAGCCAGTATGAAAGTAGCCGCCAAAAAAGCTGGTGTTCAAATTATCACTGGTGACACAAAAGTTGTACATCGTGGTGCTGCCGATAAACTCTTTATTAATACTGCTGGTATTGGTATCATCCCGCGAGGAGTTAACATTTCCGCCCACAATATTAAACCTGGAGATGCAGTAATAATTAATGGTGAAATAGGTAATCATGGGACAGCAATTTTAATTGCTCGTGGGGAATTAGCCTTAGAAACTAATATTGAAAGCGACTGTCAACCATTACATAGTTTAGTAGAAACTCTTCTCCATGTATGTCCCCAAGTTCATGCTATGCGAGATGCCACACGCGGAGGTTTAGCCACAGTATTAAATGAATTTGCTCTCAGTTCCAATGTGGGAATTCGTCTCTATGAAGAATCTATTCCAGTGCGTGAAGAAGTCAACGGAGTTTGTGAAATTCTCGGTTTAGACCCATTGTATTTAGCTAATGAAGGTAAGTTAGTGGTGGTGGTTCCAAAAGAGAATGCTGACAATATTTTATCCGCTATGAAATTACACCCAGCAGGCAAAGATGCTTGTATTATTGGTGAAGTTATTCCTTCACCTCCAGGTATCGTATTGTTAAAAACAGTTTTTGGTGCTGAAAGGATTGTTGATATGTTGGTAGGCGACCAATTGCCGCGAATTTGTTAATCTTGAATATATTTTATAGTATGCACGAACTGGGAATTACTCAAAATATTGTGGCAATTGTCGCTGAACACGCCAAAGGCGCAAAAGTGCAGCGAGTTTTATTAGAAATTGGCAAACTTTCAGCCATTATGCCCGACGCTATCCGATTTTGTTTTGATATTTGCACTCAAGGTACAGTTTTAGAAGGAGCGACATTAGAAATTTTAGAAATTCCAGGTTTAGCAAAATGTCGCCAATGCGGTGCAGAAATTTCTTTAGATAAACCATTTGGAATCTGTAACTGCGGTAGCGTGCAATTAGATTTAATTACTGGTGAAGAACTGAAAATTAAAGAAATAGAAATAGAGGAATTATGTGTGTAACCTGCGGTTGTTCTGATGATGGCGAAATCAAAATTACAAATCTGGAAACAGATGAAGCTGAACATAATCATACTCACACTTTAGCAGATGGTACTGTTATCACTCATTCCCACAGTCATGACACTCATATAGAAGCACCTCAAATTCATGCCAAAATACACAACACAACGATATCCTTAGAACAGGATATTTTGGCAAAGAATAACTTGCTAGCTGCCCAAAATCGGGGATGGTTTAAAGGTCGAAATATTCTCGCGTTAAATTTAATGAGTTCTCCCGGTGCAGGTAAAACAACTCTTTTGACACGAACCATCAATGATTTAAAGCATCAATTATCTATTAGTGTCATTGAAGGCGACCAAGAAACTGCTAACGATGCCAAAAAAATTCAAGAAACAGGCTCTAAAGTCATCCAAATCAACACTGGAACAGGCTGTCATTTAGATGCATCAATGATAGACAGGGGTTTACAACAACTCAATCCGCCTCTGAATTCAGTTGTGATGATTGAAAATGTGGGAAATTTGGTTTGTCCAGCCTTATTTGATTTGGGAGAACAGGCAAAAGTTGTGATTCTCTCCGTCACGGAGGGAGAAGATAAGCCGATAAAATACCCGCATATGTTCCGTGCTAGTGACATCATGATTCTCACTAAAATTGATTTGCTGCCTTATGTAGATTTTGATGTTCAAAAGTGCATAGATTATGCTATAAAAGTAAATCCTAAAATTAAGATTTTTCAGATTTCCGTAACTACTAGTACTGGGTTAGAGAGTTGGTATGCGTGGCTAATTGCAAAGCTAACAAGCTTGTCAAGACTACTCCCTTAGCGCTCGAAGAATAGCTAAATTTTTTTAACGAACCCCAGAGGCACAGAGGACGCAGAGAGAAGAAAAAAATGCTTAACTGAACCATATTGCATTAGAGGCTACTATTCCAGTATTCAAGCCCTGTAATAGTAGCTTTTTCTAGCCACTCATTGAAGCGCTTCACCAAGTTATCTTCTTCATCTGCATAAGAAAATTGGAATGGTGATTCTGTTAATGGTTGAATATCACTAATATTGCGGCCAGACAGTAACTAATGGTGGTAGCTCAGAGCTAGACAATTTTTGCCAATCTTGCGGTAAATTATCTATAGGTTGCCAGCGCATACACTTTGAGTTATCTGAAAGAACAAGAAAATACAGACAATATTGTAACTCTTCTAAAATTGCAATACCCTGCACTTTAGAAGCACAGGGTGTAATAAGGATAAATAAGCTATATTTTGTGTGATTCCCAGTTCGTACCTATTTACCTCAAAGCCAATCTCGATAAGCTGATATTTCATTTACGCTGATTTCAAACGGCATCCCTTTGCCAAATGGCGGATAAACGCGGATTTTGCCATTATTAGCAAACCGCTCTAACCTATTACCTAACTGGGGAATATTGCTGACGATATGCCAGTAAGATAATATGTCAGGGCAGTCAATAATTAATGTTAGGATGCTAGCATTTGTTGTGAGATACCACTGACAATTAGACAACAGGACTCGCGTAATGCGATCGCAGGCTTGATAAAAGCATCTGCCAGTAGACTGTTCTAGTTCCATCTGCAACATTCCGTCCTGTTTCGTTACCTCAGTTGGAGGTAAATCATCGGGAGGAAGCAGGTATAGTTTAGAAGACATAATTTCGCACCTCTTGGTTGTAGCGCGTCAAACTCTCCAGGTTTTTTTGCATATCCGAAGATGAGGGTTTGAGTGCTAACGTACCTAAATTTAATTCGTCCTGAAATTTCTTGATTTTGTCTCGACAAGTTTCCACATCACCGATAATTGAGTTCTCAATCAAATAGTCTTCGTCGAAACAAATGTTTGTGCGGTCAAATGGTTTTTGGTTGGGATTGGCACTATTCTGCAATAATTGAGCCGAATTAGCTTTCATTTTCTGGCTAAATTTGCGAATGAAAGGCAATGCCTCACTCACTGCCTCATCAAATGTTTTGCCAACATAAAAGAAGCGTGCCAGCACGAAGTTTTCCGCACCACTAGAATTTAAGGCTCGATATTTGGCAATAGTATTCTTCAATCTCTCTAGGGAAAATGGCGGGCCACCCATCAAACTGAAGGAATGTTTAGCAGCCAACTCGATACCGTCATCACCGCCAGTGGCAACATACACTGGTATTTGACTCTGCAATGGTTTTGGATAAATTGTCAGACGATCGCATTGATAATATCGCCCATTAAATGATACATCAGTTTCATATAAAAGCTTTTGAATCAATGCGATCGCCTCTAGCATCTTGGGACGAGATTCACTTGGTAATGTCGCAAAATGCTTGTTTTGTTGGGGAAAGGGGCCGCCTTTGGCAACTCCAAATAATAATCGTCCATTGCACAGGTTATCCAAAGTGGCAATATCTTCCGCTACCCTAATCGGGTTATGGAATGGCAGTAGCACCGCCGCAGTGCCTAATTGGATAGTTGAAGTCAGTCCTGCCAAGTGTGCCATTAACACCAACATGGACGGGCTGAGATTGGATTCACTAAAATGATGCTCACTCACCCAGGCTGACTCAAAACCTAAGCTTTCCGCCTGTTTTACCAGCGCGACTTGCTCAAAAATGGCACGACGAGCATCTTGGTGATAATTATCGTAATTGCAGAAAATTCCAGTTTTCATTACTTGCGTTGATACTTTGTACTCACCGTAGGTGCTGGCTATTCTAGTGGTCTGCCAAGGCAATTTTACTGCGTTAATAGCAACAAGAAAAATCTCTTTCTCTCCCTGCTTGCCTTTAAGTGGCAACCCACTGCAACTCCAACCATAGGTGTGGGTTGTTCTGTTTGATCTTCGACATCGGATCGCGCAACAATCGCTTGGCATTCATACAGACTACCTGGATTAGACCCATGTTGCCTGCTACTTCTCTGAGTATTTCTTTTTGAGCTTGCACACAGGAAATCATTTCGTCAGAGCAATAAATTCCTATATATTGCAAACGTCTGGCAGGTCGTCCCCAAAAACAGGTGATGACTTTCACATAACACCCATCCAGCAATTCCCCAACTTGCGGGTAGTAATGGTTGACGACTCTTGTGAATTCTTTGGCTAAGATATCTTCAGCAATCATTGGAACTGATATTTCTGTAGCGTCCATCACGCTATTTAATATAACATAAATTTGTCAGTTAAGTATGACAGAATAGCCTAATAGACTTAAATAAAATATTAAATATTCCACAAAAAAAGAGGTGTGCCTTATTTGGTATCACCTCAGATTTGCCTAAAGCATCTTTATTTTGAATGAAATATCAAAGTATTGTTTTGAATACTCCTAGCCTTAGCGAATAGAATAGAGCCTCCGGCACGCTGACGCGAACGTAGCTATACAGACAAAACCCACCGACCTGGGTTTCAAATTTCTAGAGTCCGCGCAGGCAGACGAGAGTTTGTGTAGCCGTGATTTCTAATCGTCAGGTATATTTACACTCATTGAGATACTCCCAAATACTATGATGTTGAAAATTATGAATTCAAATACAATGCATTTAACTAGCACACCTCAACATTGAATTCTAACTTTTTAATTTTTAATTGTTATTATCGAGTATTGCGTTCACAAACTAAGACCTCTGCTACGATATCCGGCACATTTATAAAGTCCGTAAATCCTTCATAACCACCGATTGGTGAAACAAATGTATAATTTGGGTCACACACTCCATTGTCATATACTTGAATAAACCACCTATCTGGAAATCCATCTACACCTAGTTCCACAGTGTACCAACTCTCGCCAATCAGACGAGAGTTAAAAATTGTAAACCACTCTCTGTTCTCTTCTGAAATATTCCAATCTGCCATCAGCAGTTCTAAAGCTATTTGTCCCGCATCCGTTGAAGTCAACAGCATTTTTACTCCTTATTTGCAGCTTCAGGATTTGCAACTTCAGTATTGGGAACTTCCGGGTATAAACCTAATTCTTTAGCTAGCTCACGCGCCACAAAAAATAAAAATTGAGCACCATCTTGATTGCCTTCATGGGCAAACATAGTTGCTACTTGTAACATTGTTTGTACTAGACCAGAATCAATCAATTCTGGCTTAGATTCCAAAATTTCTGGTTCTTGACCATTAGGGCATTTAAGTAACTCATCAATCAGATTAAAATACAGCTGTTCGCGTTGTTCTGTCATGGTACTTTTGTTGATTTGAATGAGTAAATTGTGAGTTGATTACTGTTCGATACTTTGCTGCCACAGTCTTTCCAACATTTCAACTTGTTCTCTTAAAACAGCCGCACGATGAACAAGATATCTGTCATAAAAGAGAATCCCTAATCCAACACAAATAGGGGTTAACAAAAAGAACCATTGCAAGATAGTAGCAAATTTATATTGTTCAGCAACAGTCAGCATTTGATGAACCACATTACGGTCAGAGGATTGGATGCTAGTCTGAGAGGAATGTGTACCCTCTTTCTGGGGAGCCAAGGCGGGAGCATTTGTAGTAGTCTTGTTGACTTCCCAGGCTAAATTCTGGGATTTTACTAACTCCAGATGTCGCTCCCAAACTATGCCAAATATTACTAGTCCTGGAGAAAGCACTACTAAGGTAACTACGCAAACTGTGAGAACATTTAAAAGTTTGGTTTTCATCTTGGCTCTCCCTTGCTAGGTAGTATGCACCCAGTAAGAAAATATCTTTTGCTGTTTATCTAAAGTAGCTATATATTTCTACCTCTCAAACAGTTTTGATATTAAAATATGTGTAAACGGTAATTTGCACAATCATTAGTTGTCAGTTTTTTTTCTAATTACCACTGATTACTGACGACTTAAAAGTTACCAAACTTTTCACAAAATTTAGGATTAATCAGTCAGAAATAACGCACTCAGATTCAAAAAATCTGGTTTCATCCTACTCTCAAAAGATAGATTAAGAAGTCCCCCCTAGTTCACTAAGCTTTCGCTCAGGAATGTTGGGGGGTAGAGGGGAATCTCTGCGTAAATCCTATACGATTTATATCAGCCGCTCTCCACAAAACAGTTTACCCCAGCCCCGTTAAGATTATTAAATTCATTAGAATAGTACTCAAAGCCTGTAATTCCTACCTGATAAGTCTTACAAAAATTCATTGGGGTATGGGTGCTAGTGTTTTTAGGACAGGGTTCTAGTATTTCCGAGGTGGGGTTCTGGTATTTCTGCACTCAACCTAAAAGCAATGTAGGCAATGATTAAGGACTATTTTTAATGCAATTTTGGGCAGACAAAACTTGCACTCAAAAGAAAATATCAATGTCTCTTGATCAAGATAGACTAATAAATTAGGAAAAGCAATTAAATGTTTTGAAACTAAATTATATTTCCATAACAAATAGAAGATATTGATAATAATATTAAAAATTATGCATATATACAGAATTATCTAAATTCAATCTCAGCCCAAGAGGCAATAGTTAGCAATTACAAGTGGTAAAATAGAAGTATGGCAAGCTAGACCTCTGCTGAAGTGAGAATCAATGGGGACATCTGATAAAAGTTCTTCCTAAACTTTCATATTTTATGGTTTAGTTAGAATACATCGTATATGCACTCATTGAGACTAAACTACAAATTAAATACATAAAAGCTTATTGTTATAAGTAAATACTTTGTACTAAGATTTGGGATTTTAGGAGTTAAATAATGCGGATTGCTCAAGATGTAACAGAACTGATCGGACGAACTCCTTTAGTTCAACTGAACAAGATTCCCCAAGCTGAGGGAGTAGTAGCAAGGATCGTTGTCAAATTAGAAGGCATGAACCCGGCGGCTTCAGTGAAAGACCGTATTGGCTTAAGTATGGTACTCTCAGCAGAAGCAGCTGGCTCAATTTCCCCTGGAAAGACCATTTTAGTTGAGCCTACTTCCGGTAATACAGGAATTGCTCTAGCGATGGTAGCAGCAGCGCGTGGCTACCGTTTGATTTTGACAATGCCAGAGACAATGAGCCAAGAACGACGGGCTATGCTCAGAGCTTATGGTGCAGCTTTGGAGTTGACACCAGGTGCTGAGGGAATGCGGGGAGCAATTCGCAAAGCCGAAGAAATTGTGGCTAATACTCCCAATGCTTTTATGCTGCAACAGTTCCGCAACCCTGCTAATCCCAAAGTTCATCAGGAAACCACCGCCGAAGAAATTTGGGCAGATACAGACGGGGAAGTGGATATTGTTATTGCTGGGGTAGGTACTGGTGGGACGATTACTGGGATTGCAGAAGTACTCAAAGGTCGCAAAAAGACTTTTAAAGCGATCGCAGTTGAACCCAGCAACAGCCCAGTTCTCTCAGGTGGTGAAGCCGGTCCCCATAAAATTCAAGGTATTGGTGCCGGATTTATCCCCGATGTTCTCCGCCTGGAATTGGTTGATGAAGTAATTAGAGTCAGCGATGAACAAGCGATCGCCTATGGACGCCGTTTAGCAAAAGAAGAAGGCTTATTATCTGGGATATCCTCTGGTGCAGCTTTGTGTGCCGCAATTCAAGTAGGTAAACGTCCAGAAAATGCCGGACGTTTAATCGTGATGATTCAGCCTTCCTTTGGTGAACGTTACCTCAGCACACCGATGTTTCAAGATTTGTCCTTAGAAACTGCTGGCGTGCGATAAACAGACAAGGAGGATAAGCCAGACAGTAGAGTAATTGATCCTCATGTGTCTGTTTCATCTCCTGCTGATGCTTCCTCAGGTGGCTGCACTTGTTAGCTTTGCTAATAGCGCAGGCATCTGCGAAGGTCAAGCCATACTCCAAGCATTCCAGTTTTTGTCGCAGCGATCGCCAGCCATATTTCAGCCTCTAAACACCAACAGCAACCTTATTACTGACTTCCTGGCGAACTGGAATGCGGATTTGAAACTCCACTTCCTCGCCGGGTTCTGAGGTGCAAGAGAGTGAACCACCATGTTTTTCGGTGACAATTTGGTAGCTAATCGACAAGCCCATACCTGTGCCTTTGCCCACAGGTTTTGTGGTGAAGAAAGGATCGAACAGGCGTTGCCGAACAGACTTTGGTATACTTAGACCATTGTCTGCAATCCGAATTTCGATTTTATCAGCATCAATTTGTTCAGTGTAAATAGTAATAGTTGGAGCTGTTATTTCTCCTTGATTTTTCATCAATGACTCCTCCAAAGCATCGATCGCATTACTCAACACATTCATAAACACTTGATTTAGCTGCCCTGCATAGCATTCCACTTGGGGCAAGTTGCCGTAGTGTTTAATAAGCTCAATATCGGGACGATCTGACTTTGCTTTGAAGCGATGTTGCAGAATCATTAGGGTACTATCGATGCCGTCATGAATATTAACGGCTTTGATCTCCGCTTCGTCCATACGTGAGAAGTTTCGCAGGGAAGCGACAATTTGGCGAATCCGATCTGCCCCAACCCGCATGGAGGAAAGTAGCTTGGGTAAATCTTCTAGCAAGAATTCCAAATCAATTGCCAGAGCTTCTTCCTGAATCTCTGAATGGGGCGATGGGTAATGTTTCTGGTAAAGTCCCAGCAGTCCCAACACATTTTGAGTGTAGTTGTTGGCATGGATCAGGTTGCCAAAGATAAAATTGACCGGATTGTTGATTTCGTGGGCAACACCTGCTACCAATTGCCCTAAGCTGGACATTTTCTCGGTCTGCACAAGTTGAGCCTGGGTTTGTTGTAGTGTGTGCAACGATTGTGCAAGTTGTTCAGCTTTTTGGCGCTCTCGCGTTTCGGATGCTTGGAAAGCTTCGTTTTTAGCTTCGAGTTGTTGTGATTTCGCTTCCAGTTGTTGCGAGTAGGTTTGCAGATTGCTGTAGAGACGGGCGTTGTCGATCGCAATCGAAATTTGTGCTATCAACAGACTCAGCACCTTCACCCGTTCTGGAGTAAAAGCACCAGAAATAAGATTATTTTCCAGGTAAATAATACCAGTAAACTTGCCAGAGTGAATCAAAGGTAGACACAAAATCGATTTAGATTGGTAAGTGGTGATATAAGCATCAGCCGCAAAGCGGGAGTCTTTAACACCATTGTCTAAAACCAGGTTTTTTCTGGTTCTTTCGACATAGTTGAGTAGAGCAACTGGAAGCAAAGCTGAATCAATTTTATCTTTCGAGTTAACAATAGCAGTAGATACAGTAACGCCCTGACCTTCAACAATTCCTGCTGCTTCTAGCACCCACTGATTATCGTGTTTGACAATAAAGTAACCTTGTTGAGCGCCAGCATTTTCGATGACAATCTTCATCATTTTTTGGAGCAGGTGAGTTAGCACCATTTCTTCTGACAGTACTTGTGAAGCTTTCATCACTGTCATGAAGTCGAGAATGTGAGCGTCTCCAGTAGTTGTGGACTGTGTTTGAATAGTTGGCAGGTAATTCGTTTCTAGTTTTTCTGTGTTTGATTGCACAATCAATTGCGGATAGCGTGCTTCTAAATGCTTGACTTTAGCAACAGCCCCCCAACGACTATAGGCGTAGTAGGCATTTGTCATGTAGGTTTTAGCAATCGTTTCTTTACCCCATGACAAATAGAATTTAGCAGCGAGTTCATGAGCGAGTGCTTCTTCGTTGATGTATTCGTTTTCTTGAGCAAGAGCGATCGCCTGCTCATACATCTCGATTGCATCGGCTTTTTCGCCTAAAACTCGATGTCGTTCTGCCTCTACTAGATAGAATTTGTGTAAATAATTCATTGGGGCATGATGCGCCCATTTTTGCATTTTTTCTTGATTAGCTTGGACGCGATCGCGAATTTCCTGTTGCTCTGATTGTGTAGTATCGGTATACACCGCCAACCGGACTAGAGAATCGTAGAAATGGAAGAGTACAGAATCTACATTTCCTGTGGTTGGGGCCAGATAATTTTCTATCTGAGTGATATTTTCCAGCGCTTGAGAGTAATCATCAAACCGATAACAAAGCTGAAGTTTGTGCAAGTATAAGAATTGAAGTGCCAATACGTTGTTGCTTGAGTGGTGAAGCGGCAGCATTTTTTGTTCGTCATAGGCTTCACCCTTCAGCACACAAGGATTTTCAGCCTTGCCCATCAAGTTTAAGACGGCTTGCCAAACCATTTCTTGATAATGTAGTGCTGTTTCTTGCTTGATTTTATTAATGGCATCCCAATAGGTTGCTATTTCTCTTTCAAGATGGGTTAGTTGCTTGCTAGCCATATAGGACTGATAAGAGTAATGAAATGCACCGTAGGCAGCATATTCTAAATCTCCAATTTCTAGTCCGCTCAAGTAAACCCAACGATAGGATTCTAAGAGATTGCTGAGGTGTTCTTTCCAATGTAGAACTAGAATATTTGCTAGGAATCGGGTCTTGATTTCTTTGACATTCAATTTTGATACAAGACTTAAAGCTAATTGACTAAATTGATAGCCCCGCTCGATATCTCCCATAACCCCACATAGAAGAAAACCATAAAGGTTATAAGCCAAGGGAGATCCAGAAGCATTGCCATATTGGACGGATAAATTGACCTGTTCACACACAACTAAGGGAACCATTTCTGGAGCCACAAAGTAGGTAACAGCAAATAGGCTTGACAGCAGCCTCAAAGCTACTAGTTTATCCGGATCGGTCATTGGAGGTAAGTTGAGTAAGTCCGAGGGTTCCTTTCCACTCAAAATTGATGCCGTTTCCTCTAGTGCTTGCCCAATATCTGACGGGTTCGGCTTTTGGGGAAACTCAACTCCCAATAGCTTTAAAGCTTGTAGCACCATATTAACCGCTTCCAGGAGCCTGTTCTGCCCGATGTAAGCTTGCATCTGGACTTCATACACTTTAATTTTGCCCAGCAGCGTTTTAGCGCAGTTTTGGACTATCTCAACGAATCTCTGCATTTCTTCAAAATCACCGCTCAAAAAAGCTGCCTCTGCTGCTTCTGAGTGCAGTACTAATGTCAGTTCATATTGATTGTCCCAACTATCAGATGCTAACAGTCCTAAACCAACTTGCAAATATTTGATAGCGGAATCGTGCGCTGTGGCTGCTTTAGCTCTCTGACCGGCCATGAGATTGAGTTCTGCAAGTTGATATTTTTCTGTTTCAGATATTAGTAAATCAGTCCCGTAATTGAGTTGATTAACTAAAGCAAATACATTCTCTTTGCGTTCTTCTGATGTAGTATTTTGCAGTAGTAATTGACCAATTTTCAGATGCGTTGCTTTCTTCTGGTCATCGGGAATCAGAGAATAAGCCGCTTGCTGTACTCGGTCATGTAAAAACTTGTAATCAACCTTAATATCAGTTAAGGCAATTCCGCCAGATTCCTCCTGATTAAACACTAAAGGAATCTTGTAATCCTGATTTAACGGCAAAATCAACCCAGCTTGCAGCGCTGACCACAATTGCGCCGCAGTCGTGAGAGAAGATGCTTCATTAACGATCGCCAATACATCTAAATTAAAAGTATTACCAATACAAGCAGCCAGTTTCAGGACTTTTTGCGTTTCTAATGAGAGTTTGCGAATATTTCTCGCTGTCAGTTCAACAACATTCAGGTCGCTAATCCCGATCGCTTGAATATGTTGGATATTCCATTGCCACACCCCAGACTCGAAGTTATATGTTAACAAGTCTTCTTGATACAGGGTTTTCAGCAGTTGCGTTAAGAAGAAGGGATTGCCGCCGGTTTTGTGTAATAGTAATTCTGCTAGTGGCTGACTTTGTTCTATGTGATTCAACGTATCGCCAATTAACGTTTCCCTTAATATGCCCATGCAAGTTTAGCTTTGTAATATATGACACAAAACTATATATAATTGAACGAGATATGAGGTTGTATTTTAATACATAAATTATCCAATCTTGTGGGGCGGGCAAGATGCCCACCCCACAAGAAGTAGTTGAGTATTTTTTTATTTGCAAGTCCCAAAGTCGTGTACTAATGGTTACACTTGCCTTGCTTTTGGTGTTGTTGAGAACCGTGACCGTGATTACAGTCACCTTGCTGATTAGGCTGATTATAACTACGATCTTGACCGTGGGAGCAGTTTTGCAAATCTTGCTTCATCAGGTTTTCGCTCATTTCCTGCAAGGATTCGTCCACTGGCTTTAAGCCAATCCAAGCATCAATCTTTTGTACATCGAATCCTACCTCGCGACGATTGCCTATTTCTAACAAAGGACGGCGAATTAACAGTGGCTCTCTCAACATCAACTGCAAAGCGGTTTCTGCATCAATTTTTTCAGGAACCACCTCACCAGATTTTACCTTTGGGGAGGAAGGATTAAACCATTCGGCTACGGGGCGATCGCCAAAAAATGAACGCAACCGCTCAACTGTCCAAGGTTCTGTTAGCAGGTTGTATGCTATCACCTCATGACCAGCAGCTGTTAGCAAAACTTTTTGCTTAGTACCACCTTGACAGCCTGGTTTGCTATAGAAAATTACTCTTGCCATTTAACTATCTCCTAATTACTCAATTGTTTGTAATTGGCGCTTTAGCGCGAAAGCGCCAACTATGAACCGATGAAATTAATCCTGACGATTCCTAATCAAAAATTCCTAGCCTGATGGGTAACTGAGTCGAATTCAAATCTCTCTTTTGGATCAGTTTCGCCGTAAATGTTAAAAGTCACAGTTGGTTCATCACCCACAGCTTCTACACTGTGAATTGCATCGGGAGTAAAGCTAATAATGTCTCCTGGAAATAGAGTTATTTCTCCCGTCGCTTCAATTTTGTCCTGAAAATCTGGGCTATGGGTGCGTCGCCAAAAAGTATTTTTTTCCTGACCTTTTAACACCGCCACTATTCCCCATGTCCCATGATTATGAATGTTTGATCGGGTTCCCGGTGCAAATGTTACTGTTTGCACTGTCAACGGAAAACCCAATTCGTCATATAGGAGTAAAACAGAGGTTCCCGTTGTGGGCGAAGCCTCTAAATGTTGACTTCGCACCCAGTAGGAATTTACAATCAAGCGCTTTACGAGCATCCGAAGTTCTGGTAGACGACTGGCTTCATCGTCAACGCTATTGAGAACATCTTCCACCTCTGTTAAAAACCGATAAAAGCGGTAATTCTCTCTCAATAAATCCCATGCTCTTACAGATTTACAGGCTTGATACTGACCATCCCCTGTTAGCAGCCAATCCCTATCTTTCATAACTTTTAAATTGATAGGTGATAAGATTGGATGACAAGGATCGGAGAGACATTAGGAATACTGCCCAGATCAACTTTAGTAGGTATGGTGACAGCAGGAAAGATAGAGTTACTATTAGTGGCAGCTCCCAACAGAGAGTAAGAGGAATATGACGTAGTAGAAAACCAATTGTTCATGATTGTTCACCTTGATTATTGACTAAAAGGGCATTGGGCATTGGGCATTGGGCATGGGGCATGGGGCATGGGTTATTCTCGTTGTCTGCTTGTCCCCTTGTCTCCCTTGTCTCCCTTGTCTCCCTTGTCTCCCTTGTCTCTCCCACTCTTCACTCTTTCTTGTAGAGAAGCGCATTGAGTGATTAATCATCATCTTCAGCTGGACGTGTCAAAATATCCAGGAGAATCCCAGAACCAAAATCATTCTTTTCGTCTATCTCTTTGACTTTGGTGCTGATTTCTTTTGCTTGCTCTATCGCTCCTAACTTTGCTAGTACTAATCCAGAAGCAGCATAAGCATTTAAGTACAATCGAATTTGTGGGTCTTCTTTGCGATTGACTAATATAAGCTTAAGTTGCTCCCAGTCATCAGGCAACTTTTCTATTTCTTTAATTTTATCTAATAATTTGAATGTTGTTTGCAAAGCAAGAGAATAATTATTTTTATAATAGAAATATCTATATGCTGCTACTAATACATCTGTATTTTCACAAGTTCGGTCTAAAGCTTGTAGAATATACTTTTCAGATTCTGATGTATTTTCCCAGGTTTGTGCAGCTAAAATTAATAGGTTTTTGATGTCCTCTGGAACCTGGAACCATGAGAATTTGTTTGCATCAAGTTGCATAATTAACTCCTGAATGGGGAGTAGCTTGAATCTGGTAGGGTGTGTTATGGACATTAGTCCTAACGCACCGAAAATCTGGGATGGTGCGTTAGCCTACGGCATAACACACCCTACAAAACTAAATGGGGAGTAGGGGTGATGAGGAGGAAGAATTAATAACCAATGCCCCATGCCCAATGCCCCATGCCCAATTTAAAACAATGTGAGAACGTACACCAAGGTAAAGAGAACAATCCAAATAATGTCTACGAAGTGCCAGTAAATTTCTGCCATTTCGATGAAAGTATGATTGGTTGCAGAATATTCACCGGGACGACGCGATCGCCACAATACGCGTAATATCAATAACAGTCCCACAAAAACGTGCAAACCGTGGAACCCTGTCATGATATAAAAGCAATTGGCGAAGACGTTGGTAGTCAGACCATATCCTAATGTTGAGTACTCATAAACCTGACCACCTAAGAAAATTGCTCCCATGATTGCAGTAATTGCATACCACAGTTGCATTCCCTTAACGTTATTCTTTTTAATCGCCGTATCACCAAAGTGAATGACGAAACTACTAGACACCAGAATAATGGTGTTAATTGTTGGCACAAGTAGTTCTACTTCACTCCCTTCTGGAGGCCAAACTGCTGTAGTACCTCGGAAAAACAAATAAGTGGCAAAAAATCCTCCAAACATCAGCGATTCAGAGGCGAGAAACGTCAACAATCCCCAAACTCTTAAATCTGGATGTTCTTCGTGTCCTGTACTGTGATCTTCGCTTGTCGTAGCTATGGTCATATTGTTTACCCTCAAAGGTGAAGCGTCGGGCAATTCAATTGTTCACAGTCCTGATTTGCTTGTGGGATGGGTGTTTCACTTGTCTTAAATTAAGCCAACCCCACAAGAGTTATTTCTTAACTCAGTACAGCATTTCATTAATTCGTAGCGAATTAAATTTGGCAATACCGGACAATGTTAATGCTTCGGTCTGCATTGTGAATGCATCGGCTTGCATTGTGAATGCATCGGTCTGCATTGTGAATGCATCGGTCTGCATTGTGAATGCATCCGCTTGCATTAGACATCTCCAGAAATGAGGTATCGGCCCTGACTGCACAAGCCTTTTATATTCTTTTTCGGAGATGTCTATTAAAAACGCTACGCTTTTACGCAAAGCCGTACTAAGCAGTAGCTTCCGGCGTTGCAGATGGCTGTATTTCAAGCCTGTTATCATGACCGTAGTCATAAGGCCCATGAGTGACAACCGGCAACACTTCCCAGTTTTCAATTGCAGGTGGTGAGCTAGTTGTCCATTCTAAGGTCAAAGCTTGCCAAGGATTATCACCTGCCAAAGGTCCTTTGAGCCAACTGTAGATCATGTTAATGGCGAAAGGAATTACCGATATCCCCAAAACAATTGAACCAAAGGTACAAATTTGATTGAGGTCGATAAATTGGGGGTCATACATTGCCACGCGTCGGGGCATTCCTTTTAAACCCAACTCGTGCATGGGTAAAAAGGTCAGATTCGTGCCGATGAAAGTGAGGGCAAAGTGAATACGTCCCCAGGTTTCATTTAACATTCGTCCGGTCATTTTGGGGAACCAGTGATAAATACCGGCGTAGATGCCAAACACGGAACCGCCAAACAGAACATAGTGAAAATGTCCTACTACATAATATGTGTCGTGGACGTGAACATCAAAGGGGGCTGTTCCCATCGTCACACCGCTTAAGCCGCCCATGACAAACATGGACAATAAGCCAATGGCGAAAAGCATCGCACTGGTGAAGCGGATTTTACCACCCCAAAGAGTAGCAACCCAGGCAAAAATCTTCACGCCAGTCGGAACTGCAACTATCAGAGTGGAGATGGTGAAGAACATCCGCATCCAGCCGGGTGTACCACTGGTAAACATGTGGTGTACCCAGACGAACAAACCCACAACGCAGATGGCTACACTAGAATAAGCGATCGCTTTATAACCAAAGATGGGCTTGCGAGAGTGAACTGGAATTACCTCCGACATGATGCCGAAGATGGGCAGAATCATTAAATATACTGCCGGGTGGGAATAAAACCAGAATAAGTGTTGATAAATTACAACGTTACCGCCTGCATCTGGTTTAAAGAAGGAGGTGCCAAAGTTGAGGTCAAACAACAGCAGAATTAAACCTGCTGCTAATACAGGTGTGGAGAGAAGTGCCAGCAGGGAGGTTGCCAAGATTGCCCAGCAAAACAAGGGTACTTGATCCCATTTCATGCTGGGAACCTTCATCATCAAAATGGTGATCACAAAGTTCAGTGAACCCAAAATTGAAGAAGTTCCCACTAAGACGATCGCCAGTATCCACATAGTTTGGGCGATTGGTGCTGTCACCAAGCTCAAAGGTGGATAAGCTGTCCAACCAGATTGCGAACCGCCAAAGATAAAACTACCTAATATCAGCGCACCGGCTGGTGGATTTAACCAAAAGGCGACTGCATTCAGCTTCGGGAAAGCCATATCCCTAGCACCGACCATCAAGGGGACTAAATAGTTACCAAATCCCCCAATGGCGCTAGGGACAATCCACAGGAAGATCATGATCGTCCCGTGATTGGTCATGAAAGCGTTATACAGATTGGGGTCGAGTACGTCTGATTCTGGTGTTGCTAATTCGACCCGCAGAGCGATCGCCATCAGTCCACCGATCAGATAGAATACAAACGCTGTCACTAGGTATTGGATACCAATAACCTTGTGGTCAACATTAAATGTAAAATAGTCTTGCCATTTCCACGCCTGCGGATGGGAGGTGTGGCCAGCCACCATTTTCGGTTTATTTTCTTCTGGTGGAGTATTCCGGGGAAATTCTACCTGCGTCATATTTTTTACCACTATGCGCGACTCTTGCACAGACGCGATTAATCGCGTCTCTACTGTTGACCAATGACCAATGACTCTAGAGTTGCTGCACTAATTCCCATATCATGGGTGTGGGGCGCGAGAAACTCTGATGTTGATAAGTCGGCTGGATTAATTGCAACGACTTGATTTTGATTTTGCTGTTGAGCAATCTGGTTTTCTGTCCGCCAGCTTTTATATTCTTCTGGTGTGTGGACAATTACCTGTGTCCGCATTGAACCGTGATAACCACCGCATAACTCAGCACAAACTACGGGATATGTACCTGGTTTGGTGGCGACAAATCGTAGTTCGGTAGGGATACCGGGAAGTGCATCTTGTTTCAGGCGGAAGTTTGGCACCCAGAATGAGTGAATTACATCTTGTGCTGAAAGGTTGAGTTGCACATCAGCACCGACGGGTATGTGCAATTCCCCAGAGGTAATCCCACTATCGGGGTAATTAAATATCCAGGCGTACTGTATGCCTTTGACATCAACAATTAAATCGGCTGGTTTGTCTAGGGTTTCAGGAGATGCACCGATGCCAATTGTTGGGGCAATTGATGGGGCAGTTGTTGCTTGGGAAGTATCGCTTAATGTGCCTGCCAGAGCACTCCCCGGCATGTGAGCAACATGAGCTGCTGAATGAGGATGACCCGTAGGATCAAAGCCTCCCATTCGGTTAAAAACATCTACACTGTAAATGCCCAAGAGGAGGACAATCACTGTTGGAATTGCTGTCCAAAAGACTTCTAAGGGAACGTTGCCTTCCACTCGCACGCCATCGGTATCATCACCGGGACGGCGACGAAACTGAATCAAAAAAACTACAATGGTTCCTTCTACCACTAAGAAGAGTGCGATCGCAATGGTAAACATGACATTGAAAAAACCATCTACCAAAGGCGCTTGAAGCGAAGCTTGCACCGGCATCAGAGTGTGATTCTGACCAATCCAAATGCTGATTGCTGTAACTACTATTCCAGCAACCAGAGTCCATAATGAAACAGGAACTTGTTGCATACATGCTACCTGCTTTGTAAACCATCTTTAAACGTGTGATTTTCTGGCGATTGGGCATTGTTATCCATTCCCCATTCCCTACTCCCCATTCCCTTTTCACTTATTAACTTTCTAACGTGCAGCCATAAAAAATGGGGGAAACTTCCAGATTTTTTCCATATCTTTCCCCCAGAAAATTACAAATTATATTTCAACTCCTATGACAAAGTTAGCCCCCTGCTTTCAGAAAAGCTAGTTGTTTCAAGAGGGCACTGTTGGCTCTAATATTGATTAGGCTATATTAGCAGCAAGTTTAAATTTGTTAATAGCTAACATTTTGTGATTTACGGATTTGTTTACTGTAAACTATTTCTGAGTTCCGGTAAATATTTAGTATTCCCCTCAAGTTACCTTGCCTAGCGCATTTGCGCTTTATACAAACAGTGCCCCCTTGATTGAACAACAATTTTGACTAACTCTAAAAACCTTAATTGTTTAATGCAACATGGGTGTAGCAGTTCTTGGGACAAATCCGTGAACACGCTTCACAACCAATACAGTTATCTGGAGAAGTAACTGCCATTACTTTCCGTTCAACTTCTTCATCATCTTCATCTTCTACAAATTCACCTTCTTCATTCAGCGCTTTCAAACCTAGCACATTGTACCCGCATACTTTAACGCATCTGCCACAGCCGATACATTTTTCCTTGTCAATTTCATGAGCAAATTTTGGTGTCCAAGTCTTACCGCCAAATGTCAAACCTGTTAGTTGTGCCATGAATAAATCCTCGGCAATTTTGCCTGTCAATCTGTTTGTGCATTAATCATCATATTATCCTAATCTTTTATTTTTTTGTATTTAAAACTTACTTTTCTCTCATCAAAATTCGATGACTTTGAACACAATGCTAAATTATTTTTTATTTCAAATAATAGATGAAAATTATTACCAATAATATATTTTCCTTGTTCCCATGCAGAGCATAGGAGCGCATTCATTAGACCTCTTGCAAAAGTCCCTAACACCCCACCCCCAACCCTTCCCCGCTCTTCGGGAGGGGAGCGTTTGCTTTACTCAAATGCGGGGTGGATTCTTAATTTTTGATTTATGCAAGAAGTCTATTGAGTCTCTGACTCAATTTCTGACAGCAGCCCCTAATCAGGCATTCCCATGCTCTCCATAGGAACCAGAGAAGGAAAAATTGGGGTAAAGCCTCGTGTAGATGCAGTTTTATTATTTCCAGCAAATGCAACTATATCTATAACAGTGATGATATTTTTTTCAAATATATTTAGGTTTAGGCAAATAAATATAGACTAAAAGTATACATATATACAAAACTAGATGTTCATTAGTTACAATTTGATATATGCAATATGTATTTTATCAAGCAACAATTTTAAATTTATTTGATTCAATTATTTAGATAAATGGTGACAAAAGGAATATTATGATTTCACCTCAATAAACAGAATTAATTTATGAAGAAACTGTAAACTTGATGGCAGAATATTACCCTACATTAAATATTAAAATTATTAATAAATCAGATGATTTCCAATTGCAATAGGTTTGATTTTTCCTGAGAAACACCTTGAGTAAGCTTTTATAGTCAAATCTAAAATCTTCATTAAGTACCTAATAAAATAAATGTTAAGATTTTTTCCTAAGCTCAGTACGAACAAATTAATCATTTTTTTCATGAAATGTATAGTTAATAAGAAGTTTTATTAGGCTCAGTTTTAAAGCCTTAAATAGCTCCAATTTGATGCGAAGTAAAAATATGGATGTGGGGATTGAGTGTGGTGAGAAAAGGTGATTCTCGCCAGAAAGATAATGTGGTAGCGAATCATGAATAAACAGGACTCATCCAGGGGAGACCTGAGCCAGACATCTCAACGATTAGAGTGGGAAAAGAGCCAAATGCCTTATACAATTCCTAACAACAGTTGCGTTGGATGTGACAACTGCCGCCCCCAATGTCCTACGGGTGCAATCAAAATAGAGAACAATGAATACTGGGTTGATCCTGGTCTTTGTAATAATTGTGAGGGCTATTATCCAGAGCCGCAATGTGTAATAGCTTGTCCAAGTAATTCTCCCATTCCTTGGCAGGCGAAAAAGGGGAGATGCAAAATTGAACCGAGAGATGCTACCAGCTTAGACTTGTTTTCTAACGGCAAGAATAACCCATTTGCTTCAGCGATCGCCATTTGGGAAGCTTGTAATGTACTGGCGCAACGCACATCTCTACATTGGGAAAATGATGAAGACGGTTACTTGTGTTACAGCCGACAAGTCAACCAAGGCCGAGGTGCGATCGCTTTTCACATCCAAGATCCATTCAAAGTTAACGACAAGGCCACAGATTTAGCAGCAATTGAGGGGCTTGATATCAGAGCCGCTTGCATACATCTGATTTTTGCAGCTTATGCCACAGCCTTAGATCAACCTTGGGAGCAAGAATTTGCGATCGATGAGCGACAAATTGAGAAATATTTGGGGATGGAGAAACGCAAAGATTTGAGCAAAGCTGCCAAGCTAGCTTTAATGAAAAATATCGTTCAGCAAGCTTGCTCCCTGATTATCTCCATTGACTGGCCTCAACAAGGTCGAATTAACGGATTCTCTATTACAGGTAGCCGTTTGTGGCACTTAGTAGATATTCAGCACCACTTTCAAGAAGACAATCTCGGATGCAAATATCTTATTGGGCTAACTTTTAAAGTAAAAGCAGGCATTTGGGCACAATATTTCTTAAACAAACAAGCATGTAAAGAGCGAACCGCATTCTATCAATACGGCAGTCTCCCGAAAACAGTGCTAACCACAGTCATGAGTATTTGGCAACAACATGAAGGCGCAGTCCGACTAATGCTGTGGTTGCTCTTTAAAACCAAAATGGGCAAAGAACAACGCATTACCATTCCAACCTTGCTGCGTATTGCTTACGGTGAGGAAAAAGTCGCCCTTGCATCCAGACAACGGGAAGAACGTAAACGTCTGCTGCGAACTTTTGAAAGCGATTTGGAAATTCTCAATCACTATGGAATGAAACCACTTTTCGATCCAGTTACCTACCCATCAGAAATTCAACCTTTATGGGCAAAGTTAGTTGATCTTCCCGAAGATCCAGATGAAGCATTGGAATTTTGGACTAATGACGGTGGTGCTGAAACTCGCCTCACAGACACAGGCCCCCGTGGTAAATGGAATCTGCTAATGAATGCGCGAATTTTGGCTTTTGAACTCCCACCAGAATGGGAACAGCAAATTTCTGAATCGGAAAAAAAGCAACGACGAACTGCTAAAGCCAAAAGGAAGCCCAAAACTACAAATGATTTACTGGGTGAACAGATTTTGCAGGCGCGCAAAAATTTGAATCTCTCCCAAAGGGAGTTAGCAAAGCTTACAGGTAAAAGTCAAAGCTGGATTCGAGATATCGAAAATGGTCGTTTAAAAGCCAAATTAGAAGACCAAGTACTGTTACGGAAAGTCTTAAATATGGCTTCATCTTAATTTTGGATTTTGAATTTGGAATTTAAACGCAAAGGGAAGGCAGCGCAGTCTTCTCCCAAGGGGAGACGCTAAAAGCGATGGGGGTTTCCACGCCACTTGCTTTATGCCGGGGAAGCCGTCCACCGCAGTGGCTCCCCATGAGCGACTGCCGTCGCAAAGGGAACCGCAGAGGAACGCAAAGATTTTGTTACGAATTTTTGCAATGTTATACTAAATATAGCGTTTGATTAATTCATAGCGAACTAAATTTGAATTTGGCAAGACTCTGCGTCCCTTTACATTTAAAAACACTACAGTTTTATGTACTATAACTCATAACTTTACTAGAGGTAAGCCAGAGACTATCTACAGCATATTTAGTAACTACCAACTCTTGTGTAGCATTGCATGAACTCTTCAGTTGTTGAGTCTTGGTTCCATCTTTCACAAGTTTAGCCTGGTAAGTGTAGAGAGAACCAGAAGGCTTTTCAAAACTTAATTCAGCGAGAATAGTATTATTGTCTAAACTTTGCTCCAAAATTTTGCCTGCAACTTTGTAGTTAAACCAATCCCATCCGTTAACGAGGGTTAGCTCTTTTTCCAATATCTGAAGTGCAGCAGGCAGAATTCCCCAGCCTCGATAGACTTTATTTAGGCATTGAATATCGCCAGTCCGGGTCAAAATCGATCTGAATGAATCTTGATCGAGAACACCGTAATATCTTCCTTCTGGCAAGTCTATAACTGTTGGTGCAAACCGATGTCCACCAAAGTGCGATGATTTCCAAATTCGCACATTCTCCAAGCACAAATCAGCAATAGTCGCTGTTAACTTGAAGTAAAAGGGAGCGCCATATCTGGCACAGCACTTATCATGGCTACCGTGAGTACACACTAAAATATCTCTAGTTGTACTAGTTTCTACCTCAGAATTAGAATTGATACCCCATAACCATTTTTGGACAACTGCTGCTACTTGCTCAATATTTGCTAGCTTAAACTCTTGCTTACAGAAACCATTACTCAGCCCCTCTTTTCTTTGATAAATCAAAAGTGTAGTGTAGTTTACTTTGTGTGATATATCATTAGCAATTAAGAGGAATCTAATTGGTAGTTTAGCACGCTTCACTTCTTCTACCAAAATCCTCAAATTCTGAGGCACCCACTTGGAATTAAAGGCTTCTGATGTCCAAGGTAGAGGACACTCAACTAAAATATAGGTTTGGTAATTGGTGGCATTACCAATAATATCTTCTCCTGCTTGCCGTGAATTATCAGAACAAAAAACAGTATTCATCTAGCTATACTCATTAGCGTATTTTTTGGACAAAAGGTATTAGAAACTACAATTGTGTTCTTAGCTACAATATCCTTAACTTAAGGAGATAAAAAAGAACAATATGTATTTGCCAGTTCAAACTAGGTAGCCATTTTATAACATCATTTCTAATCAACCTCTTCCCCGTTAATAAATTCTCCACAATAGAGATAAAGAGTGTCAAGAGATATTTTTCCGTAGTAGCGGCGTTAATTTTGTATCTAGTTTTATAGTTATCTGGTATTTCATAAATTTTCACTTGCGGAAACTCGGTTTTTTTGAAGTTGGTTTTTTTGGCAAAATCAAATATATTACTTGATAAACAGTTGCTACTTTAGCAAGACAATACTGTTTTAAGACTTTTTCCACAGTATCTGCTTTTAATGTATCTGTAGATTTATACATATTGCGAAATATTCTCAATTAGCTGAGAAAAATAAAAATAATTAAATCAGGGGTAAATGCTTTACTACCCCTTAATCCATGCGCGATAAGTTAATGAGCAAAACTAGTGACTAATTATTAATAGCGTCACTAACATCAACAAACCTGGTATTTAGCCCTTTATCTCATCTAACTTCCTGAAGCTCTTGTCAGGGTTTGATGATAGGCATCTACTTTGACTGTAGCTGAAGTGAATAATAAATGCAAGTATTTGATAATCTTTATAATTTCTTTACAATTTATCGCCTCCAGGAGGTTGGTTAAATGAAGGTTAACAGACATTTTATAATGGAGATAGCTGACTAGAACAAGCATTGATACTTTCAATATAATAGATAGACTTTTGCAATTGTGACAAATTGTTGCTAGTAAGGGCGCACTTACTAATCCAAATATCTGTAGCTATGGCGATCGCATATTTCTACTTTCATGCAGAATTGAATCATTTTTTACCACGGCATCACAAACAGGTGAGAATCTCTCATTTTTTTGAGGAGAAAGCCTCAATAAAGGACATGATTGAGTCGTTGGGTGTCCCTCATCCAGAAGTTGATTTTATAAATGTTAATGGTGAATATGTAAATTTTTCTTACATAGTTGCGGATGGAGATACTATCAATGTTTATCCCATTTCAGCTAGGAGTGTTATTATACCAAGCGTTTTTGTTCTGCCAAAACCGCTCAATATTATCCGCTTTGTTTTAGATATTCATTTGGGGAAGCTTGCGACATCTCTACGACTTTTAGGTTTTGATACTTTATACCGCAATGACTACGAGGATGAGAAATTAGCCCAAATATCCTCCGGCCAAGCGCGGATTCTCTTGACGCGTGATAAAGGTCTATTGATGCGTAGTTTGGTAAAGCACGGGTATTATGTTAGAAACACTAACCCTCAACAACAAATCATAGAAGTACTGCAACGCTTCGATTTATTTGAATTAATTGCACCATTTAAACGGTGTTTGCGCTGTAATGGATTATTAGAACCTGTAGATAAGCAATCCATTATTGACCAAGTACCAGAAAATGTGCGATGCCTACGGCGGCAAGCTACGCAGATTGATCAATTCCAGCGTTGCCAAGACTGCGATCGCATTTATTGGAAAGGGTCGCATTATGAACGATTACAACAGTTTATTGATGGAATACTCAACTCACAAAAAGGTGAGTAACTATTTACCCAGCTGAAATATTCCCACTAATTATTTGACTACCGCCGATTCTGGGATCTTCATCTTCGTGATTCAAATCATCAGGAGTGGGGTTTTGCTTACTCTGTCCACTAACTTCTTCTGGTTCAATAGCATCTGCCTCTTGAGCTTTATCGATATCAAGAGAGCGAGGAGGTTCTTTGGCGTGAGATAAATCGATGAGTGGATCGGGTTGCTGAGTAGTCATGAGTTGCTAAATAATAGTGTAGTTTTTTCTAGTGTTCAATGTATCTTGAGCGTAAACATCTTTCTGAAGAAAGAAACTACGTTGTGTGATGGTGTAAGAAAAGGTGAGTAAATGAGATTAATTTTAGCTCTCGATTTTGGCGGAACTAAGCTGGCGGCTGCATTGGGAAATATTGGTTCTAGAAAGTGGTTGCGTTATGAACGTCGTCTCTCGCCAGCGAATGCAGATGCTAGCACTGACTTGGAAATTATGCGATCGCTCATTTACTCGCTGCTGCAAGACGCAAAACCTGCTGCGATCGGTGTCAGCTTTGGGGGACCAGTGGAGGCTTCCACGGGGACGGTGCGATTATCTCATCATGTCACTGGATGGGAAAATATTCCCCTCAAAGGGTTGTTGGAGAAGGAGTTTGGTGTTCCTGTTGGTGTAGATAATGATGCTAACGTTGCTGCTTTGGGAGAACATCGTTTTGGTGCCGGTCAGGGATACGATAGCCTGTTTTACATAACTGTTAGCACTGGCGTAGGTGGTGGTTGGATACTCAACGGCCTGCCTTGGCGGGGTGCGGGTGGGATGGCTGGCGAAATTGGACATATCGTTGTAGATCCTGCTGGGCCAGTATGTTTGTGTGGTAAGCGGGGATGTGTGGAACGTTTGGCATCGGGGCCTTATATGGCGCAAAATGTTAGGGAAATTTTGGAAAACAAACCGCCAAGTCGCCAAGGAGGAGAAGTTTTGAGGGGTTTAGTTGGGGATGATTTAACGTTGCTGACAGGGCAGTTGGTAGCTGAAGCGGCGGCGGCTGGGGATGATTTAGCTAAGGAAGTTTTGCACAAAGCTGCTTGGGCAATGGGTGTGGGTATTGGCAATGTGGCGAATTTGATGAATCCACAGCGCTTTGTGTTGGGAGGCGGTGTGACGAAGGCAGGTGAGGATTTTTGGCAGGTGGTGCGTCAGGTAGCGCGGGAGACGGCTTTGCCAGAAGTTGATTTTGAAATTGTGCCGGCGTTACTAGGTGATGATGCGCCATTGTGGGGGGCGGTGGCTTTAGCAGAAATGGGGATGGCTTGAAAGGTAAAAAGGCGATCGCTTTTCTGTAGAGATTTTATGTGGACGATTGCATTATTTAACCTAAACAAATCAGGCAAACCAGTTAGCAGTAACATATATAGCAAGCAATAAAAAGTAGCAAATTACCTTCTCGGTTTTCGCCTGTAATGCCCATTTAAATTCACCAGCTTACCATTTCTCTCATAAGGCCCGATATATACATAATCACTTGTATTAGAAATTGTCTTATACTCTTTTGGCGTAATTCTTTGCTTTGTTGACCTTCTTAGAGGCTTTGGTGGTTTTTTTTGCAGAGGTGGGTATAGTGGAATTCGTTGTACCGATTTTTGAGATGGCGGTTGAGATAAGTTTCTCAGAGGAGGTTGTGCTTCCCTTTTTGGTGGCGCGTATGGGGGAGTTGGTTGTGCTGGTTTTTGATATGGCGGTTGAGATGAGCTTTGAGATGGTGTCTTTGTTCGTTGATTAACCCGTTGTTTGAATTTAGCGGCAGAAGTAGCTCTGATGTTGCTGACTTGATATCTTAGTTGATCAAAAGCAGGAAACTGATTTGTAATCTCAGGGTTTCTGTGAGCGAATTTCCCAAGTAAATCTTGAGCCAAAGCTGAGGTCGCAATTACGTTTTGAAGTTTGTATGTATCCTCAATAGCATTTAAATCTGCTAGTTTTTCACAAGAGAATTCATAAAATAGACCGAAGCTACTGGCTAATCCTCCAAACACCACCATAGCCCAGTATAATTGAGCGAGTTGTCCCAGAGTTATATAACCGACCATACACAATATGGCTAGTGTCCAACTCCAGTCAACTATTTCTTTAATCCGCTGAAAATGCTGGCGCAATGATAACATTTAAGGATACTGAAAAAGTTAACTCTGAGACGTAGATTTCTTTTGAGGTACTGTGCATTTCAAGAAAATAGGTTTAGGTCTATCAGGGTTACTTTTCAAATTTAAGTCCTGGTTATAAGGCTCACAATAATTTTTGGATATGCGAACTTTAACGTAGTCTGTAGTTGGTATTTGAACTCGGAAAGCACCTAAATTATCAGTTGTATCTGTATCAGATCCACTTTCAGATTCCACTATTACTTTTGCTCCAACTACAGGAGATTGAGTCGCTTCATCAAAAACGCTAACTTTTACACTACTTGAGTTTGGTACTGTAGAAGCTTTATTCTCAGCGCTTTCTTTATCTGAGACATTTAGCCCCGGAACGTGAGTTGCAGCCCCATAGCCTATAGTCAACAAGAGAAATCCAGTCAGGGCGTACCAAATAGGTTTCGGTATATTACTCAGATCCATATAGTTGGCAGATGCGGATGTGTATTGATTAGCAAAGTTAAATTCTAAACATACTTAGGGGTTGCTGAAAAAGTAATAAAAAAGCAAGATCAGGATTGGTTAGTTATTCAAGCAAGCCCTAAATATAAGTTTTTGTTGTTTTTGATTAGC
>NZ_JBALCS010000069.1:0-12848 GCF_036919555.1 Nostoc sp. | reverse complement strand
GCAATATCTAAATGCGTGGTTATACTGATTCGTTTCGGCATAGTTCAGCGTTTTCATCCCTACTTTTATCATAAGTGATTATCCGAACATGATATCATATCATGTCCGCTTGATTACTTATTAAACCCGAAGAACCCCACCCCTTAATCCCCCTCCCCGCCGGCGGGGAGGGGAGACAAAGCATAGCTTTGGCGGGGTGGGGTGCAATGAGTGTGTGAATCATAACTAATTATGCGGACATGATGTCAGATAGTGTAAGTTGGCTTCAATTTCCGCAGGAAGTTAAACATAGCTAAAACCACAGTATCCGGCGACTCAATTAAGAAGCCATGACCACCACGGTCGAGGACTAAAAGTTCAGCGTTGGGAATGCCTTGAGCAAGTTGTTGGGAAAACTTTAGCGGGGTGAGAATGTCTTGTTTACCAACTAGAACTAGGGTAGGACAATGAATTTGTTGAAGACGATCTGTTGTGTCAAAGTCAAGCATGGCTCGGCTGTGATGATAGATTGAATGAGTCGCAGGGAAGAAAGGATATCTGATTGCAAATTCGATCAGACCTTCGATCATCCCAGGAATCGAGTAGAACGTATCTGTAAATATCCACGGTAATATGACTTTTTCATAAAGTTTCAGGTCTACATTACCGCAGAGGTCGCCCCAAGTCTCAATGATGCCGTTGAATAATCCATCACCCTTTGCCAACGATGAAAGTAGCATCAGACTTTGTACTTTTTGAGGATATGCTAACACTAGCTCTTGAGCTATTTGACCACCCATTGAATGACCTACTAGATGCACCTTATCGATCGCAATGTGATCAAGCAATGCTGCAACGTCACTAGCCATCTGTTTGAGACTATAGGGGCTTTCGGGAGCAGAACTTCGCCCCATACCTCGGTTGTCCAAGCGAATAACTTGATAGTGCGAAATCAGCGATGGCATAATCAGCGACCAATAGGCATGATCACAAAGGAAGCCAGTTATTAATAGCAAAGGCTCACCGCTTCCTTTTATGTCGTAGAACAAATCAATCCCGTTAATCTGAACCTTGGGCATAGTCAATAATTCTTGCTAAACCTTATTTTTAAGCAGGGATAGACCAAGCTCATGTGTGTCAATTTAACGTTAAAAAGACGGTTATAACCGCCTTTTTAACGAAATTTTTTCAAATTACCCCATTGGTGACAAGTTAAGCCTGTATGGCTTTTGTCAACAAGCTTTCAGAGAATTGTTGAAAAAAAACTGGTCAGACTCTCGTGGAACATCAGGAAAAAGGGCGACAATTAACTTAACTTCATGTTTTCGCTTCTGTTTGATAATACCTAAATCTCGATTTTGGGTGTCAGCAAAATACTTAACTGGGTCTGTTGCCTTACCTTTTTTATGAGCCATAGTAAAATGATAAAGACCACGATAAATCATTTCTAATGAAATCTTGTCAAAGGGAAGACAAAGTTCATCGGCTACAGCATCACCTAAATCTACTAAAACAGCGTATCGCGTGGTCTCGATTGGTTTTTCGGCTCTGAGTCATGGCTAGTCACAATCGCTCAATTACTTGTCCATCCTGAGTTTTACACGATTTTTGACCCTCGCAAATACCTATCTTGACAATTTACCCATTTCCTTAACTTGTTACTAATGCATTCAAATTGCTAGCCTAAATCGCTAAAACTTAGATACAGCAAGCCCTTTTAGACCATCTTTCCGGAAATTACACCTATTTTTCAATATCACTTACGGATTGGTAGGCCATCCTCTACCGTAGGGGACGCAGTTGTTAACCGTGTTCTGTATGCTTTCACTCCTGCACCTGGAGGGAGGGGTTCTCACCCTCATGGTCATTCAGTTGTCAAGGTTCTGTTATCATTACCTAGCAGCTAATCCTCTGAAACCTTTACAGGCTCTACTTTCTAGCTAACGAATCGCACTTTTAACCTTAGCGTACAATTTTCCCGTTTTGGCACGGTGATGCCTTCTACTGAAAACACCTTACTCTTGTTCTCGCATTGGGAGGATGTATATTTAATAACTTTTGAATTTTGCTCATTTCCATTTCACTTCTAAAGTCTGTAAATGAATATGGAAATTTACTGACTTTAGATTCACTTCGAGTATAGTATAGCAAGCATCTATTTTCTAACTTAGGAACTGATTCATCAAGATGAATAATTTTAATAGGTATATTATGAGGGTTTTTAATCAAGTATGAGTAGAACTTTAAATGAGCTTTCTCATGTGAAAAATAATATGGTGCAAATAAAATTTCTTCTGGTGAGTGATCTATAGCCGTTTGAAGTGACTTTTTAAAGTTAAAGCTTTCCATCGCTTCAATACTCTTAGGAGCATAATCTATAAAATAATTACAAGTGTAACCAATTATTTCTAGTGAGATAATAATGTATGTACATATAATCATTATTTTTCTGGTACGATATCTTTTTATTGAAAGTATCAATTGGAACCCATAGCAAGAAAAAATTAAAATATAATAACTTAGTAGTATACCTCTAAGAGCATGTGGTACGCCATTGGCAGTTAATGATCCTGCTATAGGTGAAACCATCATATTAATTAATAAAAAAATGTTAAATCTACTGAATACTTTCCTGTAATAAAATGTAGAAATTAATCCTATTAAAAAAAGAAAAAAGGTGATTGAAAAAATCACACCTCCATATCCAGTTGAATGCCTTAAATTACTATCCCCATACTTGGTCAAAAAATCTGGTGAGAAATATCGCAAGTAGTTGTACAAAAATATTGATATTTTTTTGGTTGGTGATATAGAGCTATAAAGATATGTAATTGTTTGAAATCGAGCAGATAAAGCACCTGGGTTATTAACGGCAAATGTAATATAAGGAATTAAAGTACCTACAAAACCGATAGTGATTAAAGCCAATTTTTGAATATTTTTCTTTTGGAAGTAAACTACCCAGAGAGATATCAGCATTAAGGGTGTTAAAAGACGCGCCGTTGGGTAACTGTAGAGTGAAACACCTAAAATTAAACCACAAAATAGGGAATTGATCCACCAGACTTGCCCCGTTTTAGCGTGAAATGTTAATTTGACTAAGAGTACTACCAGAGAGATTAATGCTAATTGAGAAATCACCTCAAAAGAAATTCTAGATATAGTAAAGAAATGTGGCAAAAACCCAAATGTAAGAAGAATATATATTTCCATTAGGAAATTTTTCTTAAAGATTATTCTGATTAATAAAAACGTAAAGATTAAAGCAAGAATGTAGAAGATGAAACTTGCAAGTCTGGAATTAAATTCTGAAACTCCCAATAACTTAAAAATTAAGGCAACAGTATAAATATAAATTGGAGCCTTATAATCTCCAAAAGATTTGAAATAAATAGGAAAACGAATATTGTACTCATCTTTCCCTGTTTGAGCGATCAAAGCCGCGTTATATGCAATAGAACTTTCATCTTGGTAAAAACCAGCAGGTATACTGTCTAGATCAAACAGATGAGCAACAAATATACATAGTAGCAAAGCAGAAATGATGAAAATCAGCCTTTTATTGCTGAAAAAATTTAGTAAGTAGAAGAACATTCTTGAGTACCCTCTTATATAACAATCATAAGAATTCACCACTCAGGAGCGGAGCCTGAGACACAGAAGCTCCGGTTATAAGTCAGATTTTATCAGGAATCTAATCTAATATAGTAATCCTATTTGATTTCTGAAAAAAAGTACGAGATAATACGTAGGAAATAGCGGATGAAACTTGTGATGTTTAGCCCAGCAGGGATGATTGGAAGTCGGATTCTGAACGAAGCATTGTCGCGGGGTCATAGCTTGACTGCAATTACCCGCGACCCATCACGTTTTTCTGTTGAACATGAGAAATTAGCGGTAGTAGCGGGTAATGTTCTTGATCCTGCCAGTGTTTCAGACTTTGCTGCCGACCATGATTCAGTTGGGTATTCTGACCGAAAAAGCGGATGAATAAATGGGTTTAATACCCCCACTAAATCATAGATTTAGTAGTGCAACAAGACGCCAGATTTGGGCAATATTTTAAGTATGATTGCTTATTGATAAATGAACCGTAACTTTAAGTTGTCACGAATGAAATTACCCTGACTTTTCAAATAATTGTTCAGTACTTCTATTTATATTCCTGCAAAGCCCCTAACTTCCGAATTCCTGGCCAAATCATCGCTGTAGCAATCACTACTACAATTGTGCCAATTCCACCACCTACAACCGAAATCACTGGGCCAAACAAGGCAGCAGTCAAGCCTGACTCAAAGCCCCCTAATTCATTCGAGGCACTAATAAACACGCTATTAATAGCAGCAACCCGACCACGCAAATGATCCGGTGTTCTGATTTGAACTAATGTATGGCGAATCACAACACTAATACTATCTAGTGCGCCACCAAGGATCAGCATCAGCATAGATAGCCAAAACGAATGAGAAAGTCCAAAGATAATTGTCACAACACCAAAGCCAACCACTGACCATAATAAGGCTGGGCCTGCTTTGCGTAATGGTGGTAAATACACCAGCGTAATCGTCATTGTCAAAGCACCGATGGAGTGTCCTGCCTGGAGATATCCCAACTCCACTGGCCCCACATGTAAAATATCTTTGGCAAAGATGGGTAGCAACGCGATCGCACCACCCAACAATACAGCAAACATATCCAATGTAATCGCTGCTAAAATCAACTGATTCTGCCAAACAAATTTAGCACCAGCTGACAGCGCTTTGAGTGAGATTGGCTCAGTTGTGCGGATGACTTTTTGCTCTTTTATCGGTACTGTTAAAATAAAACACAGCAACGCCGCGATCGCTGCTATCACATATACTCCTGTAGCACTTCCCAACAGCGCAATCCCGAATCCTCCGAAGGCTGGGCCGATGACTGCGGCTAACTGAAAGCTACTACTATTCCAAGTTGCTGCATTGGTAAACGCACTGACAGGTATCAACTGCCACATTAAGGCATCACTAGCAGGTCTGAGGAATGCCCTAGCGACACCTGTTAATACCAAACAGGCGTAAATTAGAAAAATTGCACCTTGGGTATAGGAAAGCACTGCCAAAGCCAGCGAACAGAGAGCTAGCAGCATCACTGACAGTAACATGATCAGTTTGCGATCGCGGCGATCGGCCACATGTCCGGTAATCAAGGTGAGAGCAATCATCGGCAAGACTTGCGCTAGTCCCACACCACCTAGAATTATCGCTGAGTTAGTCCGCTCATAGAGTTCCCAGCCGATGGCTACAGTTTGCATTTGCGACCCCACAGACAGCACCAGCCGTCCAATGGTAAATAGCCGATAGTCTCGAAACTTCAGGGCTGCAAAGGGATCGTGCTGTGCAACCTCAGAGTTATGGGGATTTGAGTTCTGTTTGCTCGAAGACATTTTTTAGTAGAGTTAAGCCTTCTTCAATGTTGGAAATTTGCTCTTCTGTAAGACCTTTCAGCAGATCGGTAATATGAGCACGAGTTTGATCTTGGGATTGCTTGAGATGATGCCTTCCATCTTCAGTTAGATTGAGCAGCACCCGCCGCCGCTCTTGAGGATGAGCGCAGCGTTTGACGAAATCGCGTTGGACTAAGCGTTCTATGGTTGCTGATGCGGTGGCAGAGGTGACACCTAAATGCTCTGCTAGCTCAGATAATGAAGCCCCAGGATTCCGGTTAAGAAATGCTAGCGATCGCAACTGAGGTATAGATAAAAAAGCAGCGCTGTGGGCACGCATATCCGCTCGGATAAACCGCATCATTAATGGAACTGTGTCCATTACCCTAGCGGCACATTCTTCGGAAGTTGCACCTTTAGTAGGTTTATCCAAGGTCATGGGACTGTTATTCTCCTAATTACATTGCCATCCGTGGATCAAGTTTTCCACCAATGATGGTTAAGATTATTAACCTTAATAAGAGAATTGTACAATCCAGACCAAAGCCATAGACGCTAGAACCATTGCGAATTACATTGCTACCCGTGGATAAAGTCGTCCACCGATGATCGTTAAGACTGTTAATGTTAATGAGAGAATTGCCAAATCCCAACCAAAGCCATAGACGCTGATTCCATCCACCAGCATGGCGCTGCGTAAAGCGTCAACCTGATAAGTTAAGGGATTCAAGTGGGAAACAAACTTTAACCAGTCGGGCATCATTGAGATCGGATAAATAGCATTGCTGGCAAAAAATAACGGCATGGTTAACATTTGGCCAATTCCGGTCATCCGCTCTCTGGTTTTTGCCAAACAGCCAATAATTAATGAAAAAAGACAAAAGCAAGCCGCCCCCAGCATCACTACCAGTAGCACTTGCCCAAAAGCTAGAAGATGGAGATTTAATTTTACACCTAAGAAAAAAGCCAATACATAAATTACTGCTACCTGTGATAAGCACCGTACCCCACACGCTAGAGCTTTGCCCAAGACCATTGCTACACGGGGTGTAGGACTAGCAAGAAATTTATGTACAATCCCTAAATCTCGCTCCCAAATTAGTGTGATTCCACCGGTGAAAATGGCCACATTCAATACGCTTTGAGCGAGAATGCCAGCAGCCATGAAGTCTAAATATGGTAAGTTCCCTGTATGAATTTCCCGAAGTTTGGAGAACACTTGCCCAAAAATCAGCAACCATAATGACGGTTGCACTGATCTGACTATTAAATCAGTGGGATCGTGGCGGAGTTTACGCACTTCCAATTCTGCGATCACCAGAGTTTTCGTAACTAGCTCTTTAATTGCAGAGATGATATTTACTCGGTAAGTAGCTGGGCTTTTAACCCAACCGTTGAGCAGTACGTCTGGTTCTTGCTGTGTCACGGTAGTTGACTCCTGATGTTAACTGGTCGCCTGTATAGTGAATAAAGACATCATCCAAAGTTGCGTTTGGTTTATCTAAAGAAGCTCTTAAGTCGCTTGGTGCGCCTGTAATTACAACTTCACCTTGTTGCATAATCGCCACTCGGTTACATAAGCTGTCTGCTTCTTCTAAAAAGTGGGTTGTTAAAAATATAGTTGTGCCGTAATCAGCACAGAGTTGTTCCACAAGTTGCCATACTTGAGTTCGAGCGATCGGATCTAGTCCGACAGTCGGCTCATCAAGAAACAAAATTTGGGGTTGATGTAGAACTGATACGCCAATTTCCAGCTTGCGGATCATCCCACCAGAGTAGTTTCGTACCAAGCGCTTCGCCGCATCTTGCAAACCCATGTATTCTAGAATCTCATAGATACGGCGATCGCGTCCTTTGGCAGGTATTCCATACAGCTTGGCGAAGATTAAAAGATTTTCGTAACCCGTGAGGCTACCATCAGCAGAGAGCACTTGGGGTACATAGCCGATAGCCCGTCTCACAGGATTAGATTGATGAGTCACATCATAGCCAGCTAGAGTTGCTGTTCCTGCACTGGGAGGCAGTAAAGTTGTCAACATCTTAATAACTGTACTTTTCCCTGCCCCATTCGGCCCAAGCAGCCCAAAGACTTCACCCTGTTCCACAGATATGCTCAGGTTATTAACAGCCGTTAACTTCCCAAAACGGCGTGTGAGTCCCTGAGTTTCCAAAATCAGCCCTTTTGCTTCGCTAAGAGGTTCTGACCGATTTATTTTTCCCGTCAGTATAGTCACAAGTTTGATGCACTTCCATTCATTAGTTAAACTAACTATTAGTTTCTCAACATATTTGTCGGAAGTCAATAGACTTCTGACAAAAATCCGAATCAGAGCAAAAGGAAACTCAGTAGAATAGCAGCGAGGTTATTGATCGGCAAAGTATCACTGACAGCGATCGCAGTCTACCCATCGTCAGCAATTTTACTGTGGCTGATGGCTATAAAGGTTAATTATGCTTTATTTTTATGGGTGATAAAGATGAAGGATAGTTTTTTTATTGGGAAATTCCTATAAGTGCGATATGTAATAGCTTAAACCTCATACAAGTTGAAATCTATAGTTTTTATAGTATTGCCTGAAAAGCTTATGTATCTATAGCTATATATCTCAACTGGCTAGTGAAAAAGCTACAGTTTCCAAAATTGACGTGGTTTAATATAGCAGTATTAATAATTAAGTATGACAATTTACACACCTGGAGGAATGCCAATCAGCTTCCCGATGAACTATGCTTTTAGCTTACTCGCAAGACTTTATCCGAAGTATCGACCACATAAGGTTTTGAAGATAGCTGAAGGTATGGATAAAGCGCCTGAAGCTATTGCATATCTTTTGGGATTTATATTATTTGCACTGCGAATTTCGCCCGTAATAATTTTTACAAATGTTCTCATTTTACCAGTAATTCTGCGTTGGATGCATATTAGGAGTAAATATATTGATTATGTCGTGAATTTAGGTGTGATATTCAACTCTATTGGGACAGTTGGAATAATTTCGATAGGACTTACTGTGTTTGGATGGTACTCAGTAGGATGGCAAGGCTTAGTAGCATTTTTGTGTGCAAGGTTCTTTGGGGGATTTATCAATAGTATTCTTGAGGCACAAGAAAAGAATCGAATCAGAGTGTTAGCAAAAGTCAACTATAACGAGTTTGATAGATGTTTTATAGACGCATATCGATTTTGTGCGAATAAAATTGGTATAACTATCGATTTATCAGTTTCTGAGCAGGAGCTAGCGAGTAATAGTTGGCAGATTATCTACAGCGACTATTCTCATAAAAACCCTATGCTGTTTAAAATTAAAGATTTTTTATGAAGAATTTCAGTTTAGTGATGGAAATATTTATGACTATTATTTCAGGGGTATTTGTATTCATTTTAGGACAATTAATACTCAAGTTGATTATTGAGCCTATTCAAGAATCTAGAAAAACTTTAGCTGATATCGCTTTTGCTTTAATCGAATATGCAAATATTTATTCAAATCCAGGATGTGCTGACAATGAACTTGAAAATAAAGCCTCAGAAGAGTTCAGGAAACTCTCATCACGTCTGAATGCTCAAATGTATTTGATACCCGCTTATAAAAGGATTTGAAAACCATTTGGATTACCTTCAAAAGATAATTTATTAGAAGCTGCCAGCGCTCTAATTGGTCTTTCCAACGGTGTGTTTAAATCGCCAATTGATTTGGTAAATATAAATTTAGAGAGAGCTAAAAAAATTCGTACTCTACTTGGCATTTATGACTCAAAAAGTGATTAAGTAAAAAGTGAAACGATTCCTAGTGCTTGGATTATCGAAGAAGGTTCTGATGTCCCAAGATTAACAACCTGCTATCCTCTGTAATATCTGGAAGTGATAGAAAATGACTAAAA
Organism: Nostoc sp.; assembly: GCF_036919555.1. Lineage (GTDB taxonomy): Bacteria > Cyanobacteriota > Cyanobacteriia > Cyanobacteriales > Nostocaceae > Nostoc. Next base: position 3,565 of record NZ_JBALCS010000069.1, on the reverse strand, counting down.
GTAGAATTGAGTTGCTGGATGTAGTAGCACTGACAGTTGATCTACCTGAATACAACCTGTACCGTGGTCAAGTTGGCACAGTCGTAGAATTATTAGCTGGCGGTGCTGCTTTTGAAGTTGAATTTAGCGATCGCTCTGGCCGCACATACGAATCTGTCGGTTTACGCCCAGAGCAAATTATGGTATTACATTTTGAGCCAGCATCCCCTGATTCAGTAAGGCCAATGGTGATAGCATAAGTTGTTGTGCCCAGAGCGATGCCTACATCTGGCTACGCATACGCAGCTTTATCAGATATTCTGAAATAAAATCATATCTATAAACCTTCTACAAAATATCCGATTATGGCGATCGTTGGTGTCTTCTCTACGAGACACCTAAGGGACGTAGCGGGGTATAACGCATTACGAATTACCAATTATTTAAATCTTTCTCCCATGTACATAGATAAAATAGTTATCTGTCACCTTCACGTCAGTCTGAAAACCTATTTTATTTAGCTGCTCTTGAAGTTCATCAGGCTGATAAAAAATTTTGACAATCTGAAATTCTTGACCATCATTTAACTTCCGGGTTTTATATATGTTTCCGTCGTCTTTAAGGATATGATTGTTAGCTGTGGATGTCGGTTCAAAGGAAGAGTCAATGATAAATAGTTGTCCACCAAGGCGAACAGATTGATAGACTTTCGTCAAAAATGAATCGAGTAATTTTGGCGGCACATGAGAGAGCCAAAAAGCAAAAAACACTAAATCATATTCAGTGTCAGGTTGCCATGTAAATAAATCCATGAGGTGATATTCAACACTCAGGGAATTTAACTTCGAGCGACTAATTGTAATCACTTCTTGGGAGGCATCGATCGCAGTAATTTTTTTCCCAATAGTTAAAAGCTCTTGCGTCCAAATACCTGTTCCACAGGCTAACTCTAAAATATCATCCACTACGCCAATTTGGTGTAATGTATTTTTGATCACGGCTAGTTCATTAAACCAGCGCTGGTTGTTTTCGATACCGCGATCATAGCGTCCTTTCCTATAGAACCACTGATCATATTCGTTGGCTCTAGCGCGATAGTAATCAATCTGTTGTTGAAGAATATTATCTGTCATCGCGTGCTTTCTGATCCGATTGAATTTAGATTTGACGTTGCTATGACTTTTAGGGAGAATTTTTTCTTCAGCGAAGAAACTTGCATTTCAGCTTTAATTATGTGATATTTTTATCATTCAATAATAATACGGTAAATCAATAAGCTTGCCGGAGTTCTACCGAAGGTTTGCTGAAGTCTGATTTTAATTTACCCCTGAAAGCAGAGTGAAGATGTTGACTAAGTTCTCTCCAAGTCGATTTTTGGGCATTGCGATCGCCTTTTTCCAAAGGTTTCAACAACGAAGAATCCGCACCTTTTGTATAATGTTTGCAGTGGGACTTAGCTTAACTTTGGCTGTGTCTGCTTGTTCTGGTAGCGCAAGCGACAACTCTGGCACACCACAGACAACCCAAACCCCCACCACAGTTCGCATCGGCTACCAGAAAGCATCAACTGTCCTTTATGCGCTGAAAGCGAGAGGGGAATTAGAGAAAGCTTTCGTAACTTCAGGATCTTCGGTAACTTGGTCGGAATTTCCTGCTGGCCCCCCACTCCTAGAGGCATTGAATGCAGGTAGTATTGATTTCGGCTATACCGGAGAATCACCACCAATATTTGCTCAAGCTGGGGGTATTCCTTTGGTTTATGTTGCCTACGATCCTTGGAGTCCCAAGGCTGAAGCCATCCTGGTGCCCAAGGATTCACCTATTAAAAGTGTGGCTGAACTCAAGGGCAAAAAAGTTGCTTTTGTCAAAGGTTCTAATGCTAACTACCTATTGGTGAAAGCACTGGAAAAGGCAGGGGTACAGTATAGTGACATCCAACGAGTAACTCTCACTCCTGCCGATGCTCGTGCTGTTTTTGAGGGAAAAAAGGTTGATGCTTGGGCAATTTGGGACCCTTACTTAGCCGCAGCAGAAGCAGCAACAGGCGCACGTACTTTAGCAGACGCGACGGGATTAGCTGCCAATCGTGGTTATTATCTGGCTGCAAAATCTTTTGTTGATGCCAAGCCGGATGCATTGAAAATAGTTCTAGATCAGGTGAAGAAAGTTAGTGACTGGGCAAAAAAGAATCCTAGTGAAGTTGCTAAAATTCTTTCTCCGGCTTTAGGTATAGATGCTCCTGTGTTGGAAATAGCAGAAAAGCGGCGTGAGTATGATGTACTTCCGCTCACAGATGAAGTGATTACTAAACAACAAGAGGTTGCAGATACCTTCTACAAAATTAAATTGCTCCCCAAAGAAATCAAAGTTAAGGAAATTGTTTGGCAAGGCAAAATGAATAATTCGTAAGTTCCTTTTGGGAGATCAATGGATGAATATATAAAAATATTCAATTTACAGCAGAATTCAAGTATTTGAACCACATCTGTCATCGGGGCAAAGCACTGCTGTGCCCTTACTGCGTGGTCTATTTACCTGAAAATAGCTGTAACAAATGCAGATTTAAATAGACATCTGGTGAAAAAGAATGTAGAGACGTAGCACTGCTACGTCTCTACATGGGTTCTTGATAACGCATATTTAGTTTTCTAAACCATCCATATTGGGCATGGCTAAATCCAGCAGAATCACATCTGAATGTGTTCAGTTGCTACCTACACCAGAATTCAGGACTCAGAATTCAGAAGTAAAACACGCTTTAAACCTGGCTTTGAGACGAATCGTTGTGTACTTCACCTCCCTTGAAATCTACTGTATATCCTGTGTTTACAGGAAAATTGATAACTGTGAAACACTATATTTCACTCATAAATTCAGATGTGCTGACCCTGATTTACTAGATTTCAGAGACTTTTTCATTTTGAGGACAAAGCGAGCGAATTAACTCCCGAATCACATCGGTTGCTGGTCTCCCTGTGATTGAACAGTATTGTTCAAGTTTCTGTGCCTCGCTTGATGTAAGATTGATTGTAAGTCGTTTAGCAGCCCATTTTTTATTCATGTATTAGAGAGACAAGCGATATTCTTAAACTACTTCTCTAATATCAATCATTTAAGCTGCTAAGACAATGGTATAACTAATGACATTTAGTTTAAGTAATCATGAAGCCAGAGATTATTTTTTATAAGCAATAGTCAAGAGGTAGGGTATATTTTCAAGTATGAAGTTTAGCTACTTTTAGGGCTGTAATTATAAGTAGAATGAAAAAGGAATATTAAAGTCAGTAAACACAAAATAAGTATTTTCACCAACTGTCATTAAACATCGACATCGCTAAAGTGTTAGAGGATGTTTGTAATGTCTTGGTTCTCCATGTTTTAAAACAGGAGCTTGAAACCATCTGACGGGAGGAGGGAATCTTCAATACAACTGGATTCTATCATCCCCCCTGCCTTACAGCAGAATTCAAGTATTTGAACCACATCTGTCATAGGGGCACAGCATTGCTCATTGGTGTCAACTTAAGAAGATTTTGCCCAAATTTGCTGGGTGTAAGCGTCAATCTCTCGGTGACGCTTACGCCTA
>NZ_JBALCS010000068.1:0-36235 GCF_036919555.1 Nostoc sp. | reverse complement strand
CTCGTAGTACATATCGACGCGTCATGGTTGTCAAGAGTCTTGATTCTTTTTTAGCAGTTCTGATTCCAGTTTACCTAATTGATGACACGCCCTAAGATAGATGAAAATAATAAAACTATTAAGCAAAATACTATTCAAAAAGTTGATTTATCTAATTAGGCAGTTTTTATGAAAATAGCATATGTAATTTTGGCACATAAATATCCGGAACAATTAGTACGTCTTATTTATAAACTAAACACAGATGATGTTTCATTTTTTATACATATAGATAAAAAAGCGGATGATAAAATTTATCATCACGTACTGACTCAACTCAAGGATTTTCCAAATGTCTCTTTCATAAAAAGATACCATTTAGCATGGGGAAGTTTTGATATTGTCAGAGCTAGTCTTAAAGGAATAAAATCAATAGTTGAAACAGGTACTTATTTCGATTATGTTATACAATTATCGGGTCAAGACTATTTGATAAAGTCAAATGAACAGATTAATAAGTTTCTCCAGAAAAATAAAGGTAGAGAATTTATAGAGTATTTCTCACTACCTTGTAAAAAATGGTATAAAGGAGGTTTAACAAGATTAGAATATTGGCATATCCGTTGGAAAGATAAAGATTTTTGTATCCCAGAAAAGCGTGAGTTTAAATCTCGCATTAACTCTTTCTTATATTCATTGTTGATTTTGCTTTTACCGAAAAGACATAAATTTCCTGAAGGCTTTGCTCTTTATGGAGGTTCAGCATTTTGGTGTCTAACGGGAGAATCCATAAAATGGATAAATGATTTTGTTAAGCAAAACCCTAAATTTGTTAATCGTTTTAATTACACTTATTGTCCAGATGAATTGTTTTACCAGATCCTAATTTTAAATTCCCCTTTTAAGGAAAAAATTATTAACACTAGCTTGACATATCTAGAGTGGTCTAACGTTAATGCCCTTCACCCAAAAATTTTAGAAAAAAATGATTTGGAGAAACTTAGAGAATCGGAAAAATTATTTGCCAGAAAGTTTGATATGACTATAGACCCGGATATATTAGATATGATTGATAAAATGATATTGAGTAAATCTTAACTTGCAAACAAATTTTGAATTTTGGTAGTAGAGAAGAAATAATTAATTGTGATTTGCAAAATAGGGCTGCATATATTTAGATTAATTACTTGGATAATAGTCTTGCACAAAGACACAAACAAGCAAAGTACTTGTTAGCGTTTTTGCGTGAGATTTACAGTGGATTTTATATAAATAAACCAGAGTAAGTAGGATGGGCATGGTAATGCCCATCCTACAAGGGACGAAAAACTTTCGCAACTTTCACTAAATTTACGTTAGCTAGTGGAATGATTAAGTTGCCCGATCAATTTTTTGCACTTCTTGATCAGATAGTTTCACATTGATAGCTTCTGCTGAGTCTTCAATGCTGGAAATCTTGCTAGCACCAGGAATTGGCAAAATAGCGGGCGATTTGGAACGCAACCACGCTAAAACGATATTATACACAGACACGCCTTTTTCTTTAGCTAACTGAGCGATCGCAGAAATATCTTGCAAGTTCTGATGGCGACGACTACCACCAAAGGGACTCCAAGGCAAAAAGGTCAATCCTTGCTGTTCGCAATACTTCAACACGCCGTCATTTTCTGGCTGTCGTTGCCAAGGGCTGTATTGATTCTGCACCGAGACAATATCCACCACATCCCGCGCTCGCTTAATTTGTTCAACGGAAAAGTTAGAAACTCCCACAAACCGAATCAAACCAGCCTCCACTGCTTCTTTAACTGCTGCAAGGGATTCTTCAATGGTGTAATTAGTATCGGGGGAATGGTATTGCCAAATATCAATGGGTTTGGTATTACCTAAAGCCTCAAAACTGACTCTAATTGTTTCGCGCAAATGTTCTGGGTTGCCGTTGCCTGTCCAGTTGCCATTGGGACGCATCAACCCGCCCTTAGTTGCCACAATTACTTGGCTAACATCGCCTTTGTAACTACTAAGTGCCTTGTGAATTAGCCGCTCGTTGTGGTGCTTTTCTGACTCATCTTTGCAGTAAGAATCGGCAGTGTCAATAAATGTAATACCCAACTCTAAGGCACGATGAATAACTTGGATTGATTGCGATTCGGGAGGGCGATTAGAAATTGACATGGGCATACCACCCAAACCAATCGCACTCACAAATATACCAGTTTTTCCTAGCTGTTTGGTTTCCATGCTTTTAGCTATAGCTTTCTGCCCCAATTATCCATCAGTTAGTCAAAGCTTTTTTAGCGATTCATCAGAAATCTTCCCTAGTACTTAGACTTGGTGATCAGTGAATGGGCTACAAAGGGAATACTCTACTCAGGGGTTAAATATTCTATATACAAGTACAGATGAAAATTGTAGAGGAAACCCGTACCAGATTGCAGCTAAAGCATCGACCACTCGGATATTGGTTCAGTGGTGGGTGCATTTTTACTATCTGTTTAAGCTTTTTGATTTACTGCTTAGTTTTTGATTCTGCTTCAGTTAAACTAACTTGCGATCGCATCTCACCAAACCAAATTAACTGTGAATTGAAGCGGTTTAATTTGCTGGGAAGTATGGAGAAACTCAAAATGTTTGATCCCCAGGAAGCATACATCCTGACAAAGACTGGTAGTAAAGGCTCGAAAAGTTATCAAGTTATGATTGTGACTCCATTTAGAGACTTTGCCCTACTATCCCATGCTACCTATCAAGAGAATCAGGAAGTTATCTTTAAAATCAACGATTTTATCAACTCTGGGCAAACTTCCCTATTAGTGGAGCAGAATCAGCGAAATTATCTATTTTTCTTAAATTTATTTACATTGATTATTATGGCGATCGCTGCTTATTTTGCAACATCACCTGTAACTATCTGCACCTTATACAAGAGTATTGATAAGGTATTTATCGAACGTAAAAGTTTGCGTGTCAACGAAGTTATCGAACATCCACTTGAAAATATTCTGCGTTTTGATATCCAAGAAAAGCAATTTAAATACTCTAAAGCTTATCGGGCTGTAATTGTGCTGAAATCATTCAAGGAAATCCCAATTAATCCACAATACACTCACGAAAGTAGCATTAGATATGCAGTTTATAGGATACACTCATTCCTAAGATTTTAACAAAAATTAGCCGCACTAAGTACCACTAGGCTCATAGACTGAAGTCATAGATCGCTGACTTCTCTAGGAAGTTACGGATCTTGCCGATCACAAATGATTTAGGATTGCTATATAGACACGGAACGCCGAGATTAAGTAAGTTTGAGTCACTTTTAACTAAAATTTTACAGCATTCTCGATTAGCAGCATTTTTGGTCAACTATAAATACTCACTTTGTCAGTTTGTCTATTTAAGCTATTTTGGTAAATAAAAGTAAGAAGCCTAGATGATCGGCTGTTATTCTACACTGGACATATAGCATTGTGAGTGGAAAACGTCTGCCAGAAACCATTGCCCATGTCAGAATTACCCGCCAATCCTGGCAACACGGCTTCCTTGAGGGCGAAGTGAATGCGGGTGAGTTTGAATGGCATTTTCAGTGGCATTTTCGCCGGGGAGAACTTGCCGTCAAGCCTTCCCAAGGTCGCGCCTTAATTAAAGAACCCCTCGGTCGATTTTTGGAGCAACAAGATTACCAACTAGAGCCTGGAGGAGACTATGCTTTTACTATTCGGGCGGAACTTTAAAAGTTAGAAGCGATTCAACCTAGAATTGGCTGACTGCTGATTCAGTGAGGCGATTTAAGTATCTTTCGATTAAGAGGATGGCAACAATGTCATCTATCGGCCTTGGTGGCTGTCGCAGACCTTGTGGTAATAGCTTTATTAGCCCTTTGGGCGGGTACATTTGCCAATAGCGATCGCGGGCTTCTAAGGTTGTATAACGCTCATCCACTAAAATAATACTCAGAGGTTCTGTCAATTCCTGATATAATTGCTGTCTCCACTGCTTGGCTGTAGTTTGGTCGCCCATGACCATCAAAGAGATCGGAAACTTTTGACGCAGTGTTTCAATGGTAGCGATCGCCTCTTTTGCTAGCACGACCTGATGATAATACACTTGCCGATCCAGTCCCATCACCGCTAAACCACACTTGTCTCGACCTGGATCAAACCCCAAGATGACTGGTTGCGTTGGTGAAAATTCACGGAAATTCATAAGAAATTCAAAATTAAGAATTAATAAATGCAATTATAGTAAGCATTTTAGCTGCTGTTCAAATATGTTTAAATCTTAGTGTACAAATAATTTTTTAAGTACTAAAAATAATTTTTCCGTTGACTATTGCCACTAATTTTACTCTCAATGGCCCGGCTGTATAAGTGTCCTCTGCGGCGATCGCTTTGATCTCCAATGGTTGATTATACTGTCTTAATTGGCTGACAAACCGCAGAAAAGTCCCCTCTACTTGCACATTTTCGATGATTCCGGCGTTACGGGCCCGAAATTGGGAAGCAGAAATCAGTATTTCCAGGCGCTGCTGTAACTGATAGGATGTCATGGTTTTGGAATCGGTAGTAGTTGTAGCCAGCACTGCGCCACCCGAAAAAACCAATTGATTCCGGGCTGTATCGGCGAAAAAATCTATCTGCTTTTCTCCCCTAACGTAATTACCAGCCGAGAAAATTCGCACCACGTATTCTTGACCATCGCCAATCTGCTTGCTCAACTGATCAATCCGATCCTGGGTCACGCGCAGTACTACATTTGCAACATTTCCACCAGGCTCACTTAATTCGAGGTTGGCGTTGCGATTGGCTTCTTGTAAAAGTTGTAGCACTGTCTGACGAGCAGCACCAGGTTGGGTAACACGAATTACACCAGCAGACAGAACTTGCCCGCGAACTAAGGCTAGTTTACCTAGACGTAGGTCGCGGTAGGACTGATAATATTTTTCCAGCCTTGCAACTTCCAGTTCTAGTTGCTCTTGTTGTGCTTCCAATTCTTTGAGGCGCGATTCCCGTGTGGCAATCACTTGCTCTCGCGCTGCAACTTCTAGATTACGCTTTTGAATTAGTTGATCTAGTTGGGCAATTTTTTGATCGCGTTGTTCTATAACTTCTTGGCGGTTAGCGAGTTCGCGATCGCGTTTTTCAATCGCTGTTTTGGCTTCGTCAATGGCTTTTTTAGCTTCAGCGTAGAGTCGTTGACGTTCTGTTTTCAATAGCTCAACTGCCGCCTGTAGCTGCTTTCTCTGATTATAAACACTTTGGAGTTCAGCTATGGCTTTTTGGTATTGAGTTACAACCTGATCTAGCTGGCCTTGAGTGCGTTGGAGTTGAGTTTGAGTTTGAGCTTGTTGACTAATGGTGCGGTTCAACTGAGCTTGTGTTTGGAGTTGTTTGGCATTCGCCGCCTGCAAGAATTGATTGATTACCTGCAAATCTTTTTGTGCTTTTGCTTGGGCAATTCTTGCTTGATTTAGCTCACTCTCTACCTGACTTTTCTGAGTTTGGGCGGTTTTTAGCTGTTCCCGCTTCTGTCTGAGGTCTGTTTGAATATCTTCTAACTCAAAGACCCCCTTTCGCAAGCCTTCGTCGGCAGCGAATAAAATCCCTAATGTTGATGCTGAAATCAAACCACCCGTAAAAATAGTTACCAGTACAGCAGTATTTTTCGGGCGGAGATTAAAAAGTGAGAGGCGGGCTTTGCCAACTCGTGTGCCGATGCGATCGCCCACGGTTGCAATTACGCCTCCCAGAATTAAAATTGCTGCGATGAGGATGTATCCGGTGGTCATCTTTAGCTACCGAAATCCTTCCAGATACAGCCTACTACTTTTAAGCATTGTCTGTGGAGAAGTGGAAATTGACAATAGCTGAAATTACTCAATTTTAGATTTACCTCTAGCTATTAGTGTCATCTTTCAAAACACAACAAGGGCCGACTCCCCTTTCTCCAATTGTTTTTATGTGAACTGCCTACTTAAAGTAACAGGTTTATGCACAGTAATCTTCTTTTTGTGGATAGAAATCATCTTTTTTTCACGCAAATCTCCCAGTAGCCTAGTAACGGTAACACGAGTTGAACCAATTGCTTCTGCGATCGCTTGATGAGATAACTTCAGATCAATAGTGATCCCATCTGCACAAGGAACGCCAAAATCCCGACAAAGAATTAACAAAAAACTCACCAACCTAGAACCCATATCTCGGTGAGCGAGAGTTTCAATCATCATCTCCGTTTGTAAAATGCGCGAAGACAGACCTCGCAGCATTAACATTGATAATTCGGGATTTTCCTTGAGTGCTTGCTCCACCTGTTCAATTGGCGCTGACAGTAATTCCACAGGCGTAAATGCAACCGCATGGTAAAACCGATCCGACTTATTTCCTGTCAGCAATGACAATACACCAAAAACACTATTTTCCCGCAGCAATGCTACCGTTATTTCCTCTCCTGCCTCGTACACCCTGGAAAGTTTAACAGCACCTTTCAAAAGAAAATAAACTCGTTCGGCAGGATCTCCAGGAAAAAAGATCGTTTTATTGCGTTCAAACGTTTCCACAACTGGCGGAAACGCCCCGGTCGCCATCTGACGAAATACATTTGCTAGGGCTTTATCTTGTGTCACAATCATCTCCCTTCCCCTACCCAATGCCGGAAAAACAAAAACTGATTACCTAAGAATACACCCGAAAAATGAATAAAGCACCGTCAACGTTTCTGTACTTTCCTATACTCAAACTAATCTCTTCATAACTCTTTGTTCATAATGATACATAATTGTTGATCCTTTCAGCTATTAATTGTTGATAAGTAGTTCCAATAGCTGTATTTAAAAGGTTTTTTAAAGAACAAATAAAGATATTTTCACAATATCTTTAGGAAAAATCAAGATTTTTGTTAAAGCAAACACTCTTACCAATATTCATTTTTGCAAATCCTGTGTAAAACAAAGACAAAACGTGCCTCAGATTCTAGTATGCTCCTAATGATCGATCGCACTAAGAATTTATATGCTAAATCTGACTGGAAAAAATGCCCTTGTTACAGGTATTGCCAATAACCGCTCGATCGCCTGGGGCATCGCCCAACAGCTGCACAAAGCTGGAGTAAACCTGGGTATTACCTACCTGCCGGATGAACGCGGCAAGATGGAGAAAAAAGTCGCGGAGTTGGTAGAACCCCTCAACCCCAGCTTATTTCTTCCCTGTAATGTCCAAAATGATCAACAGATTCAATCTACCTTTGAGGGAATCCGCGACCAGTGGGGGAAGCTAGACATCCTCATCCATTGTCTGGCCTTTGCCAGCAAAGACGATTTAACTGGAGATTTTAGCCAAACCTCTCGTTCTGGCTTTAACACTGCCTTAGAAATCAGTACCTACTCTCTGGTGCAGTTAAGTGGTGCAGCCAAACCTTTGATGACAGAGGGAGGTAGTATTGTCACCTTGACATATTTAGGCGGTGTCAGGGCAATCCCTAACTATAACGTTATGGGAGTTGCCAAAGCGGGGTTAGAAATGAGTGTGCGTTACCTGGCTGCTGAACTAGGGCCGCAAAATATCCGCGTCAATGCCATTTCCGCAGGACCCATCCGCACTTTGGCATCTTCAGCAGTCGGCGGGATTTTGGATATGATTCATCATGTAGAACAAGTAGCTCCCCTAAGACGCACCGTTACTCAGCTAGAAGTGGGCAACGCTGCGGCTTTCTTGTGTAGTGATTTGTCCAGTGGGATTACCGGACAAGTTCTATATGTAGATGCAGGATATGAAATTATGGGAATGTAAGATAATTTGGGCATTGGGCATTGAGTATTAGTAAAATTCTTGCCCATTTCTCATTTTCCATTACCCGTGCCCTATGCCCCATGCCCTATGCAAATTAGCAAAGTTAATTCAAACTACGATCAGTTAACGAAAACTCCTCGGATTGCCACTGTTCACCGCACCACTGGTGAAACTGATGTGCAAGTTACAATCAACCTAGATGGTAGGGGAACTTGTACAGCAGCAACAGGTGTTCCGTTTTTGAATCACATGTTGCATCAAATTGCTTCCCACGGGCTGATTGATATAGATGTCCAAGCCAAGGGAGACTGGGAAATTGATGACCATCACACCAACGAAGATGTAGGCATTACCTTAGGACAAGCTTTGAACCAAGCACTAGGCGACAGAAAAGGCATTGTCCGCTTTGGTAATTTTCTCGCACCACTGGATGAAGCTTTAGTTCAGGTAGCGCTAGACTTTTCTGGACGTCCTCACCTCAGCTACGGCTTGCAAATTCCTACCCAGCGTGTAGGAACCTATGACACCCAACTCGTGCGCGAATTCTTTGTAGCACTCGTGAACCATAGCCAAATGACACTGCACATTCGGCAATTGGATGGTATTAATTCCCATCACATCATTGAAGCGACATTTAAGGCGTTTGCGAGGGCAACGCGGCTAGCAGTGGAAATCGACCCCCGCCGTGCTGGCGTGATTCCCAGTTCTAAGGGTGTCTTGTAGAAGGCAAGCAGGGGAAGCAGGGGAAGAAAAAACTCTTAACTCCTGTACAGACGCGATTAATCGCGTCTCAACTCCTCTACAGAAGCGATTAATCGCGTCTCAGAACTTACTCTGTTTGCAATAATTGACAGACCAGGTGGTGATGGTTATTATCAGGCTACCGGGTAACTTGTAATTAATATCAAGCTGGTAAATAGTGATTTAACCAAGATGAAGTCTGTTGCAGATGACCTTGATTCTCAACTTAATACGACAGACACTCCGCCAGTAGTCCTAACTTCTGAGTTGCGAAAAGTCTATCGCACTGGTTTTTGGCTAAATCAAAAAGTCGTATGTCTCAAAAACTGTTCTTTAACAGTTTACAAAAGCGAAACCTTTGGGTTGCTCGGTCCAAATGGTGCGGGTAAAACCACTCTTTTAAAATTGTTGCTGGGAATTATTCGTCCGACCTCTGGACGGGGATTATTATTGGGTGAGCCACTAGGCGATCGTAGTGTTAAGCAACATATCGGCTATCTGGCCGAAAATCCCTATTTGTATGACTATCTCACCGGCTGGGAATTTTTGCAGCTAGCTGCTGGGCTATTTCAAATTCCCCAAAGTGTGCAACGACAACGCATTCCCCAACTGCTGGAATTAGTGGGTTTATCCCAAGCCGATGCCCGCAAAAAGCTACTGCGCCGCTATTCTAAAGGAATGCTACAGCGTGTTGGTATGGCACAGGCGCTAATTAACGAGCCAGAATTGGTTTTTCTCGATGAACCAATGTCTGGTCTTGATCCTGTAGGACGCTACCAAATGCGGGAAATTATCCTAGCGCTCAAAGCCGCCGGGAAGACGATTTTTTTCAACAGCCACGTTCTTAGTGAAGTAGAACAGATTTGCGATCGCATTGCCATCCTCGCTGAAGGTGAACTAATTTGCTCTGGTTCCCTCAATGAACTCTTAGGTGGGGAAAACACATATCACATTAAAGGTCAAGGTGGTGACTGGGAAATTCTCAAAAAATGGATACCCACTCTCAGATTTGAGCCTGATGGTTCCTGGCAAGGTACATTACAAGATGATTATTATGATTTCCTCGCCAGTCTTCGGCTCATGGAAGGTAAAATTATTGCGATGAATTTGTCCCGTCACTCCCTAGAAGAGTTTTTTATTCAACAAATCCAAAGAAAAAATAACTCACTCAATTAGTCTTCTTGCTTCTTGCCAAAGAGTAAATTATGGGTTATGTTGAGGAACAAAATCCAAAGCTTCTGCCTTTTTGAGTTGATCTTTCTCAACGCAAACCCAGAAAAAATAAAATTCCGATCTCTTATCAAGGTTATTTGTATTTATTAGTTAACAAAAAAATTATTGTATAAACTGCGTTTAGTTGCGTCAATCCTATATTTTTTGATAATTGCTCTATTTCCGCAGCATTAACTTTAAGTTAACTTCACTAAAAGTTCAAATTCAATAAACAAATTTCCTCCGGAAAATCGCACTTTTCGAGGAAAATAAGAGTGTCGGGGAACTTGAATACTTAGGTATAGTCAAAATAAAAATGTTTAGACAGTACTTTATTGATCGTAGTTTCATAGTCTCAGGTAAATATGCTTAACACAAGTTTGTTTAAATTTCTAACTCAGCCAGTTGTGGGTGTGGCTTTGTTAAGTGCTGTCAATGTCGCTGTGCCATGTGTCAGTCTAGCTCAGGGACAACCATTACCACCAACTACACAAACACCAACCACATCAACACAATTAGATACTAATTATTCATTAGGAGGCGGGGATCTCATCCGTGTAAATGTATTTGAAGTCCCCGAATATACAGGTGAATACCAAATTCCGCCAGGTGGAGCGATCAACCTGCCTTTAATTGGCAGTGTATCAGTTCTCGGTTTTACAACTGAACAGGCTGCTGACGAAATTGCTAGAAGATATGCTCGCTTCCTGAAACGTCCCTTAATCTCAGTCAATTTGTTATCGCCTCGCCCCATTAATATTTTCGTTGCCGGAGAGGTGACACGTCCAGGAGCTTATACCCTGAGCTTGAGCGGAGGCGCAGGGAACAATCCGGGCGTACAATATCCCACTATATTGGCCGCATTGACAACAGCACAGGGAGTAACCTTGGCTGCGGATGTGACTCAAGTTCAATTACGGCGTAAAATAGGACGTTCTTCAGAGCAAACCGTCAGCGTTAATTTAAAAGAACTCATCCAAACAGGCAGATTAACACAGGATATTACCTTACGGGATGGAGACACTATAGTTGTGCCAACTGCAACCAACTTCAACGTTGCAGAATCCCGCAATATATTTGCAGCTAACTTTGCCGCCAGCCAAACCACACCCCGCACGGTAACAATTATTGGTGAAGTTAACCGTCCTGGTTCATATCTTGTCACCCCAGGCAACACAGATGCTCAGGCCGGCGCAACCACTAACAGTGGCACTGCCAGTCCCACTGGTTTACCAAATGTGACGCGGGTAATTCAACTAGCTGGGGGAATTACAGCACAGGCTGATGTTCGTAATCTTAAGCTACGCCGACCGACAAGAACTGGCTCAGAACAAGCTATAGATATTAATCTTTGGCAACTATTGCAGAGTGGTGATGCCAATCAAGATATCATTGTGCAAGACGGAGATACAATTGTTATTCCGACAGCAACTGAAATCAACCCCGCAGAAGCCACTCAATTAGCTACCACTACTTTGTCTCCTACATCTATTCAAGTTGGTGTGGTAGGTGAAGTTAAAAAACCAGGTTTAACACAGGTTCAGCCGAATAGCTCTTTAAATCAAGCTATACTCGCTGCTGGCGGATTTAATGATGCCAGAGCTAGTAGTAAGGCCGTTGATTTGATTCGCCTCAACCCTAATGGTTCTGTCACTAAACGTATAGTAAAAATGGATTTCTCCGCTGGGATTAATGAGCAAACTAATCCCATACTCCGCAATAATGATGTTGTCGTAGTCAGCCGATCTGGCGCAGCTAGCTTTGGCGATACCGTAGGCACTGTAACTGGACCTCTAGGTATTGTCTTAAATCTTCTGAACTTGTTC
The DNA here is from genome assembly GCF_036919555.1 of Nostoc sp. GTDB lineage: Bacteria > Cyanobacteriota > Cyanobacteriia > Cyanobacteriales > Nostocaceae > Nostoc. Next base: position 24,699 of record NZ_JBALCS010000068.1, on the reverse strand, counting down.
GGACTCTAGTTTAAGATAGGACTTACGCAAAAAACGTCTCAAACTCTTATTCCTCCGTGTCGCGCCAGTTGCTTCAAGTCGGGGAACCCGCCCAACGCACTGGCTTCTCTGCGTCCTCTGTGGTTCGATTTTCCGTTGCTTGTGCGTAAGTCCTATAAGAGATAGATGCAAATTGGGGGCGTTGGTCAACCCTCTTCGTCCCTAAAATTGCACTATCCTTGAATCAAAGCTCAATAGTCAAGAGTTAATATCGCTCTTCCATCACTCTCACTAATTAAAAATCGAAGCTAACTTTTAAACCTTATATAGCAATACGCTTGGGTTAGTGCCAAAAGCCTTAACCCAAGCTGCCTTATATAGGAAGAGGATTGAAGCCTTTATTTTCTAACAGAATGCTATTAATCATGATTTTTTGGTTAAAAGCCTTGTGCCGTAGTAACTTTGGCTTTATTGTTTGCTGACAGGATTTTTTTACACACTTTGTTGTAAGTACTCAAGTTTATTATGATAATGAGAATATTTGATAAGGCAGAGGCGATAAATGATAGTCTCAGCCTTCTTTTTGCTTTTTTATTTATTCTCATTATCATAAGAATTATTTAAGTAAATTAACCGATTGATAACAGATATACTATCTTACCCACAGATACCGCTTATACACAGTAGAATGATGTCGAATTGGAAATGATGCCATTTGTACGGTTGCTTGGTGTCCATTAATGGGTAACTCTGGGTACTGATAATTTTTCTTCAGTACTTTTACCAGATAGTTATTGTTTTGTAGAACACAGGGTGAAGGAGGCAGGAGGCAGGAGGTTAATCTTGTAGTGTAGGCTTCAGACCTACACTGATTGCAGGACACCAAATCAGAGATTTGGAGTGGGGCTTAAACCCTTGCTCACCAGAGAGGTCGCGGCACGAGACAGAGAGAGAGTGGTCACTGAGCCTTGCTGAAGTGCAGTATTCCTCCTGCCTACTACCTCTCTTGCTAAAAATGCATTTCATTCATATTTACGCGAAAATACCCAGGTATAAACCTCAGAAATTCGTGTATTAACTTGTACTCAACCGTTACACGACCGGATCGAATACTGAGTTACTGACTAAGGCTAGAGCTACTGACCGTTGACGATTCAGTTTTTACAACATACCCTATTTTTCCCTATGATGATTCATGGTTTCAGTTTTCTCAGTTTGAGCGCATCTCTTGTACTTCCCTGGGCATTAACAGGTCTGGTTCAAGGACAGAGAATAACAGAGTCTTTAGTTAGAGATGTTCGTCAGTCATCCACTGTTCAAGAAATGCGACTACCTAGCCGCAAGCTGATTAGCTCGGTATCAACCGCGACAACATACTATGTTAGTGGTAATGGAAACGACAGAAATAGCGGACTCACTACCTCATCCGCCTTTAGGACTATTCAAAGGGCAGCAGATCTGACTGACCCTGGCGACACAGTATTGATTATGAACGGAGTGTACACAAATTCACGCAATGCTGGCAGTGTGGTAAGTATTCAACGTTCTGGAAATGCCCAAGCATGGATTAGGTATAAAGCATATCCCGGGGATTTCCCAAAAATTAAGCATAATACATGGAGTGGTATCGGGTTGTCAAATGGAGTTTCATATATCGAGATCAACGGGCTAGAGGTCATAGGCAACAATGCCAACATCAGCCTTGGTTATGCATTAAGTCAGAAGTGGAACTCATCAAATCCGCTTACAAACGGAAGCTGCATAAACATTGAGGGACGCGATCGTCCTGTTCATCACATAAATATTTTGAATAATAAAGTGCATAACTGTGGAGCAGCAGGTATCTCAGTAATCGGGGCTGATTATGTAAAGGTGGATAATAACACTGTGTTTAATAACGCCTGGTATAGTGTCTATGGTAACAGTGGCATTTCGTTGTTGATGAATTGCAATACTGACAACAACCGGGGATACAAGATGTTTGTTACCAACAACAAGGTCTACAGAAATCGCATGTATATTCCCTGGATTGGATCTGGAACAATCTCAGACGGTAATGGCATTATTGTCGATGTTTCAAAACTTGGTAAAAATGGTCCATATCGAGGACGAACTTTAATTGCAAACAATATCAGCTACAGGAATGGCGGTTCGGGTATTCATACCCATGAGAGTGAGCATATCGATATTGTCAACAACACGGCATATGATAACGGGCAAAGTAAGAACCTTAAAAAAGGGCAAATATATGCTGGTTATTCATCTGATGTCAATATTTTCAATAACATTATCTCTATTAACCCTGGTCAAAAGGCGAACAGCAACACGAAGAATACCAACGTCACCTATGACTACAATCTTTACACCAAGGGTGCTGTAATCACTGTGATGGGAGCTAATGATATGATTGGAGATCCAGACTTTATGAATCCCTCAAATGCTGACTTTAGACTCAAAGCAAGGAGTGCGGCGATCAATAGGGGTTACTATTGGAAGGATTTGAAAACTGATTGTACAGGTAAACCTCGTCGTGCTGGTAGATATGATATTGGGGCATACGAATATCGGTAATGTTTATATCATGTCCTGCTATCTGTCGATCGTTCCGTCAGGCTTAAGTCTACCCATACACAAAATTAGGACTTACGCATTGACAAGAAAACCAAAATATGTCTAGTCGGAAAACGTATATCTGTACTAGGGGCAATTCATAAATTGCCCCTACGCGCGGGTATATTTACCATCAAATAATGATTAATAAAAGCCTAAAACGGCCTATTTTGGTAAATGCATACCATGATTATTTTGTACATTCTATAAGTCCTAAAAATTAGCCCTTTTAAGCTGAACGTTTGTACTATTAAATAAATGACGTTTTAACCCGATTTTGGTATGTTGGCGTATGCGTAGGCGTAGCCCGCCCTAGGCATCGCTTAATTTACAGTCCAAAAATTTGGAGTTTAATGCATAAATTCTTTGTTCAATTCCAGCCGATGCCTGAAATGCCGTAAAAAGTTTGATAGTACATACAGCAGATATCAAGTTAGTGAAGTACACCATCTAAGCCTCAAAGCTAGGCACAGAGCCTATTCTAATTCTGAATTCTGACGCCTCGGCAGAGCGTCTCCGGCTGCGCTCCTGAATTCTGCTGTATGCTGGCCTTCAAAGGGCTAGTCCTGAAAATAATAAGCTTGTGAAGGCAGGCTTATTATTTTCTGGCTAATTAAACAGACATGATATACCAGTTATGGTGTTCATGTTCAGTTCACTTAGGAGACAAAATTCTCGTTTATACAGAGCTTTTGTCTGGAATACGTTTTTGTTGCTTAACCGCTTTTGTCAAATCTTGATGACTAAAGTATTCTTTAGCATGGTTGAAATAACTACTAGATTCATTTTTATCAATAATACCATTCACGACTAAACCTAAGACATTGTGACGGGATCTCTCTAGCATTTCTTCAGCAGCAGCTGCACTGTTAGAATCAATTACCTCTGGTCGAGCTACTAACAAAATCCCATCAGTCATTTGGCTTAAAGTCAAAGCATCAGCTGCCAAAAGGAGGGGAGGAGCATCAATTATGACAAAATCATAGTTATATTGAGATGAGAAATTTTCAATTAGTGATGCCATCCGTTTTGAGTCAAGCAAAGCAAGTGGGTTGGGAGGTCTAACTCCAGCAGTTAAAACATCAAGGTTATCCATTACCTTAGATACAGCAATCTCAAATTCAGCCTGACCTACAAGAACCTCACTCAAACCAACTGCATTGGTTAGTTGCCAGAGATGATGCTGAGAAGGAATTCGCATATCTGCATCAATTAATAAAACTTTACGTCCTAGTTGAGCGATCGCTGCTGCCAAATTAGCTGAAACTGTAGACTTGCCTTCTTTAGGAACTGCGCTAGTTACCACGATCGTTTTGAGTACTTTATCTGAACTCAGGAATTTCAGATTCGCTTGAATCATCCGATACATTTCGCTCGTTAAAGAGTGGGGAGTGTCTCTGACGGCAATTATTTGAGCTGTTGATTCTGCATTGGAATAACGAGAGGGAACCTTTTTAACAGACAAAGGAACAATTCCCAGCAAAGTATATCCAAATACATCTCTAACTTCTTTAAGTGTTTTTAGAGATCTATCTCTCATAGCTAGGAAGAGCACTGTTGTAGTAGCAAAGAATAAACCGAACATCACTCCTAGCACCAAAACAATTATTTTTTTGATTAGTACTTGCTTTTTGGGTACTAAAGCCTGAGAAATAATCTGAGAAGTAGCTGCATTTGTATTCTCAACTAACTGTAATTCTTGAACCTTTTTCAATAGAGTTTGATAGGTCGATTCTGCGACTTCAACTTTCCGTTCTAACTGCCGCTCATTTTGTGCCAATTGGGGTATGAGTTTCACTCGCTGTTCGTAGCTAGAACGAGAATTATATAGAGAGGAGAGTCTTTTAGTTAAGCCAAAGCGCTGTATTTCTGACTGCAAAAAACTTTGGATCAGGCTTTGTCTGAGTTGTCCAATCTGCAATTGGCTCTGGGGAACTTCTCTTTGATTGCCAATAGTCTGACCAACTTCCTGTTGCAGGAGAGATTTTAAATTAGCTTTTTTTGCTTCTAGGTTAATAACTACGGGGTTGTCATCTAAGAAACGGCTGCGCTCAACCGCTAACTGCCGCTCAGTGTCTTGAAGTTGTGTAAGAACTCCCTGTACTGCAGGTGACTGACTGAGAGCACTCACAGCGATCGCGTCCTGAGAATTTAGCTCTACTTTCTGGCGCAGTTCATTGGTTTGGGCGTTTACCTCATCCAGTTGAGCCTTAACAGTATCCATCTCACTGTCTAGATTTCCAATAGTCGCAACGGCTGACTGTGTTTCCGCTGTTAAATCTGCAATCTGATGCTTTTGTTTAAATATACGTAGTGCTACTTCTGCATTATCAACAGCAGATTGAGTTTGAGGAAGCTGCTTGGCCATAAATTGACGAGTAGCTCCCGCCTCAGAGCGATTTGTCGTAATATCATTTTCTAAATAAAAATTCATAATTGTATTGACCACTGCCGCTGCTTCTTCAGGGTCATGGCTGGTATAAGTAATTCGCAAGACATCTGTCCCACCAAGAATTTTTACAGTCAGGGTTTTTAGTAGCGCTTCTACTTCCAGAGGTTTACCTTCGTTGTCTTTGAGTTGTAGTTTGTCTATTGTCCGCTGCAAAAAAGTAGGCGAAGAAATAACTTCTATCTGACTGCTTATGGGATTTTGAGTTGCTACCAAGGGTTTCAAATCTCCTGTGTCTCCTCCTTCCGCGAAACTAGGCGAAAGACTAGTTCCAGCTATTTTAAAAGCGGGAACTCTAAATAACAGTTTTCCTTCTGCCTCATAGGATGGCTTCATCAATAGTGTAGCTATAGCACTGAGCATAACTGTAGCTACAAATATCGCAGTAGCAGGTCGCCACAATCGTTTCAATATCAATAAGTAACCACTAAGGTCTAAATCAATAGATTCTCTAGATTCCATAAATTTTTCTGACATAAATCTTCCAAAGTACAGGTCTTAAGCAAGAAACTAAAAATTGACTTAGAGCAGAGCAGTGGCAAACCAGTGCAATTGACAAGACTGATATGATTTTACAAATAGTATAGACTATTGGAGTTAAAAATTTAGTTCCCGCTTGGGGCACAAATGTGACACAGTTATTGAGCTATTGAGCAAAAACTTTGATAAATTTAGGATTTGGGATGAGTTAAAGATATCCTAACTGTAACAGCGTAAATCAACCCTTGAGCAGTAGGACGTTCAGTTAAAAACTTTTTGCCATTAGCCATTAGGATTAAAATTTATTTCTGGATTATCAAAGGCTTGATTATTTTTCCTCAAACAAATAATATTATATGGCTCTACCACTTGTCAAATCACTCATCCTAGCCTAGCCAAAGTTCCTCAGCCAAGTAAAAAACTTGCCGTCTAGTCAGTCGGCAATTTTTGACCATAACATCTACTCACTACTCAAGCTCACTTAATAGTGATTCTGAAAAGTAGCTACTAGCTTTGCCAGATTTTATCATAAGCCTCTAACAGTTTCGGAGCTTGATATTGCCACTCCAGTATCTCCTCCATTCTGCGTCGCCCCTCGGCTCCTATCTTTTCTCTACGTTCAGGAGAATCTAGAAGCTCCAGAATTTTTTCTGCAAACTCCACCTCATCATTAGGCTTGGCATAAAGAGATGCTTCCTGTGCAGAACGTCTTCCCTCTCGCAAATCAAACTGGACAATTGCTTTTCCCATCGCCATGTATTCGAGGATTTTATTCATCGTGCAGTTTTCGTTATAAGCAGATGTTGGAGACGGTTCTACACACACGTCGCAACTGGAAAGCCGCTCTAAAAGTTCTTCCCCTTGCTTAAACCCTGTAAATTCTACGAATTCAGTCACTTCTAACTCTTTAGATAAGTCCTTGAGTTTTTCAGCTGCAGGCCCACTACCGATTAGCATAAAGTGAATATCAGAGCGATTTTTTTTCTGGACAATGTAATCTACCATTCTCAGGAGATAATCAATTCCCTCTGGTTCGCCCATCACACCCATGTACCCTACCAAATAGTTTTTACCTCTACGGTATTTGGGGTTTGGGGGCATTCGGCGAAAGCGCGAAAGATCAGGCGCACTGCGAACTACAAAGACCTTCTCTGATTTCTTGTGCCCACGGTTAAGAGCTACCTCTCGGTGTGACTCGTTCGTTGAAATTGCCATGTCTGCTGTGGCATAGGTCAACCGTTCAGCCCAACGTAATCCATGATAAAAAATATCGCGCCGTTGATACTTAGCTTCATACATCTCCGGACTGAGGTCATGATGATCAAAGATCACCCATGTGCCATGAAATAATTTAAACCATCCTGCTACTAAGAAAAGTAAATCCGGCGGATTACAAATATGTATAACATCAAAACCACGCTCTCGCCATACCCTTTGAGTTAGACGGAATTGCCAGTTAATCGCCCAACTGTACTCTCGGAGATAGCCAATGACCGAACTTTCTTCCGGTGGGAGAGGATGACGGTAGATGTGAATCTGCTCAATAACTTCGTAGTCTTTTTCAAAACCATTACCTGTCGGTGAAATTACGGTAACTTCATACCCAGCTTTTTGCAAAGTAGTTGCTTCCATCCATACCCGCCGATCAAAGGGAACTGGCAGATTTTCAACGATAATTAGTACTTTCTTTGGTGATGCCATAATAATCTCAATTTTTAATTAGTTTAGTAAAACACTCAGTTGTCAATTATAAAATCTACCTTACTTTGGGTAACTTCTAGTCATACCTGGCAAAACTGGGCTGCATAACCTACATATTTGCATCCTCACCATTTTCAGTCTTACAGTTATTAGCTGTTTACACTCAATTTATCATCTGAATTTAACACTGAACGATATAAATCAAGGAAAGAAAGCCAGTGGTTTTTGATATCAAGAGGAAAAACACTTGTTCTCGCCTTAGATCCTAGAGAAAGCCTCAGAGTCTCATTTTCAATCAAAGACTTAATCGCATCTGATAACTGCTGAACATTACCTGGATTAACGATTAATCCATTTTCAGATTGAGTAACTATTTCAGGTATACCTCCTACTGGTGTAACTATGACTGGTAATTCCCAAGCCATTGCTTCCAGCATTGATAATGGAAGACCTTCATTGTAAGAGGGCAACACAAAAACATCTGCTTCAGTTAAAAGAATATCACGTTCATGTGAACCTATCCAGCCAGGCAATTTGATATAATCTTCTAAATTTAAAGTCGTAACTAAATTGCGTGCTTGTTCTATCTCTCCATCTCCTGCCATGATCAGATTAGATATACTTTTATGTTCAGTGGGCAAAAGAGAAAAGGCTTCGATCAAATCAAATGCGCCTTTACGTTTACCAATTCGTCCTAAAAAAAGTAAGTTCGCTTTTTTAGATCCGGAACGGTGTGGAACTTCAGCAGGAATTTTTACTGGATTATAAAAAACTACAACTTGTTCAGGTTTCAGACCAAGGTTTTCTATGTAGAAACTTCTCCAACTTTCGGATAATACAATTAAGCGTTGACACTTGCAAAATACCCAACTTAGCAATTGTTGTAGCCATTTTGCAAGTTCAGCATAGAAAACATGAAATTGACTACCGTGAGCATGTAGAATTATCCGCTTGTGAAATACCCAAGCTAAAAGTACCATAATTGCCTGTCGGAAAACACTGCCGCGCTGTGAAATTTCAAGTTGAACAATATCAACTTCTTCCCTGATTAACATCCACAAAAATTTATATATAGCGCTCAAGAATACCATGATTTTGATTGCTAGAGTTCCTTCTTGGTGAGTAATAATATGACATATGTCAACTTCAGAAGGAGCATACTCCAAAAAAAGCTTCTCGTAATTGGAAATGCCACCTTGCTGGAGTAAGCTAGGACCTAACAGGATAATCTTGAGAGTTTTAGTTCGACACATAGGCTGTACTTTTTCAATAATTGGGCTATCCTGGGTTAATGTCTCAACAAAAGAATCAGAATTTATCATTGCTTTTCAAAGACCTCATGTTTCATTCTCACTGAGAAACATGCCGCTACATAAAGTATCCAAGTCAAACTATTCGATTCCAGTAAGTTAGATTCAGCAAGGCTAGCTATAAATATATATGTCATATGCATAAGTGGCCAAATATCTAATGCGCTTTTACTACCACGCATCCAAATGAATCCTTGCAGATAACTGCGCCAAAATCCTAAGAAGAATAACCCTAACCCTAGAAGACCTAAATCAAGGCAAAGAGCCAGATAACCACTGTGGGGGTGGTTTGGAGTCCATCCAGCATTGAGCCAAATATAAGCGGATTCGCCATCCCATCCTTGCCAGAATCCGCCATAACCATAACCGATCCAAGGATGTTTCCAAATCATATCGATTACTAATGGCCACAAGTCTGTTCGACCCGTCAGTGTCGCATCTTTACCAATTGAATTTAACAGGACACCAGCGTTATTAGATAACCAAAAATATAAAGTTTGGCTGATAGTTGCCATCATTATTAGGGTTGGTACCATCACCTGGTATGGCCAACGCCAAATTTGAAAAGCAAAAAATGCCAATATTATAATTAATAGATTAAGTAGAGATGAAGTCGAACCGGCAAGCAGTAATAGTAGTATTGACAAGCTAAACCCCCCCCAGAAAAACCAACGATGTCTTTGACTTCGTTGATAACCAAGGATTAAAAAAACTATACTACTGGTTACCATCCTTCCTCCCAAACCGTTTTTGTGCGTGAAAACTCCACGCCACAGTGGTTTACCAAGGTCGCTCTGTAGCCCGTATTTAGGCAAGGCTAGAGCGAAAATGAAACTCAATACTATAATAATCCCAAAAGTCCAAGCAAGTAAATAGAATTGCTGTTTTAAGCTGTATCGCGAAACAAAATACAGGCCAAACAAACTGGAACCAATGAGGGTCAAACTATTTTTTAATGTTGTCGAGGGTTCAAAAGACCAAATAATAGAAACAACTGCCAACATTAATAAAGAATAAAGGAAGATATCTTTACTAAAAACAAGGACATAAAGAGTTTTCTTCCAACGCAGAACTAGTAGTAGTAAGGTAATTGCATAGATTACGAAAAAAGCAATCCGATTCAAGGAGCTATCATATTCTACCGCCTCATCCTGTCCTGCTCCTCCTGACAGGACGAGAGTTAAAATTGCCCCTGAATAAATTAGCAAGGCTGCAACTGTGAATCCCTGCTCCGCATAAATTAGTAGTTTTCTCATAAATTAATTAATATTTTGCATATTCATTTTTCTATAATAAATTTCGGCTGTTTGAGCAGCAATATTTGACCAATTTAAATCTTCTTGACAACGAGCTAGTGCCGCAGTTTGCATACGTTGTTGCAAGTCGCGATCGCTTAACAAACAAATTATGGCATCAGCTAGAGCTTTAACATCACGAGGTGGAACTAACAACCCATCTTTTTTATGCTGAACTATCTCACTCAATCCCCCTACCTCAGAAGCTACAACCAGCGTTCCCATTCCATAAGATAAAGCTGCCACACCACTTTGAGACGCTTCGATGTATGGCAGAACTGTTACTGTGCTGCGTTGAAATAGATTACCTACTTCTTCAATGGGGATAAAGTCATTGATAATCTCGTAGCGTTTTTCATCATAACCATTAGGGAAATACTGCATGATGTTTTCTCCCCTTCCAGCAATAATCAGCTTGACTTCAGGTATAGATTCAGCAATTAAGGGCATAGCCTCAAGTAAATATTTCAATCCCTTATAGGGCAAGATGCGTCCAAAAAATAGCAATGTATATGGCTCACGGGCTTGAATATTTAGACTACCCCGACGCTGATACAAACTACCAAGTTCTCCATGAGGTAAAACATTGACTCGGTCTTCAGGTATACGAAATTGTTCAATTAAAATCTTTTTTAGTTCATGAGTATGGACAATCAATTGTTGGGAACGGTAGAAGGCAATACGCCTGGTATAATCGGAACCAAATACAGCAATTTTATCACCTGGGTGACGGAATATATCGTGGATAGTTGTCACCAATGGTGGCATCTTGTTAAGTAACAAAGTCCAATCGTACCAAAGATCATTAGTTTCTTGCACATGTAAAACATCTGCCTGTATGTCTTTGATGATATCCATCATAGTGCCCATAGCCAACAGATTGCGCGGGTCGCGAATCCGTGGTTTTTTAAAGCTAATCACGCGGATACTGGAATCAAGAACATTCCTACAGACATTTGACACTTTTTCTGGATGAATTAGCGTTAAATCAACATATTTAACCAGACTGTTTGCTAGTTCAATCGTGTAGTCTTCAAAGCAAAAATGTAATAAAGCAACTTTAATCATAATTAAAATTATATTCTCAATTAGATTATTTATTCCACAATTTTAGATGCCTTACTTGTATAATTTTATATTAAACAATTACTGCTCTCTTAAAAGTTTCATCCATAAAAAACGAAACCCACCAAATGCACGAATACCTAGATAAATCACAAATAAACCATAGGCACAAGTTGCAATAATTAGAGTGTATATAAAGTCTAAGCTAATTTTTTCCAATAAAATGAATATAGGTAGCATCAAAAAGCATATTAGTAAGGGTCGGCGCATAATTCGCCATAGATTTAACGAAAATAGGCGAGTATAGGTGAAGTAAATATACTGACTAAAACCAATAATAGTCATTAATAATGCCATTAAAGCTGCACCTAATAACTGATATTGGGAAACTAATGCCACACCTCCCAAGCTTCCTAATGTAGTGGTAATAACCACTTCACGCAGGTTAACTATCTCAAAACCATTGGCTACAAGTACATAGGACAGTGAGCGGGTAAAAGGCAAAAAAACCAGTGATACAGCACTTAAACGAAGGGCTAAATTTGCTTGAGCAAAGCTAGGATTATAGATCAAAATTAGTAAATCTTTACCAAAAAATAACAGCCCAATCAATAAGGGTAATGCCATAATTAGTAGAATTTCAATAACATTTTCACTTATCTGCCTCTGCCTTTCCCGTCCTTGCTCTACTGCCTTTGAAAATCTTGGAAACATTGCTAAAGTTATACTGTTAGCAATAATGGAAAAGGGTAGTAGCAATTGTGATATTCCACCAAATAGACCCACTAAAAACTCATTTCCTAACAATGAAAGAATCAATATTTGAACTCTGCCATTGAGTACAGCCATTCCTTCAATAGCAAAAAATGTCCGCGCACTTTTGATTGTATTCAAGACAAAATTCCCATCAATCTGCCATTCTATTTTGACTAACCGGGTGATGAAAATCCATTCAATTACTAAAATTAGTGTTTCCGAAAAACATAGAATCGCCCCCAGAGATTCAATTCCGTATTTCAATTGCATCGCCCAAATCATTATTATTACGCGTACGATGTACACTGGCACTGTAGAGATGGCAATTAGATGCATCTTTTCTTGAGCTTGAAAAATTGCCTCAGTGATGTTGGAAAGTGCAAAAGGAATGATCGTTAAGCCCATGATGTAGCAAATAGTCGAGGTTTTGGAGCTATAGGGAAGTAAAAATACTACAATTACCAATGCCCCATAACTGAAAAAACTAAATATTAACTGTAGCCAGGTACCACTCATTAAATAAACTGGTGTTTTTTGTGGCTCACGGGCTAGTTCTCTGGTAAACAATGTCTTTAGCCCCTGTGAAGCAATGCCCACAAATATAAAGTAGTAGCTATATGCTAGTAGATACTGTCCTAAAGCCTCAGCTCCTAGAGTACGAGCAATAAAAGCAGTTAATACAAAGGCTGTAATGCTTTGCGCTAACCGATTGACTATCATTGACAGGGAATTACTTATGAATTTGTACTTTTCTACCATTCTTAAATTATTAATCAGTTTATTTCGTTAATTTTGAATTACCAATACCTATAAATCTCATAACTTACTTTTTCTGATATACAGTTAGAAGTTTTTTGAGATGTTCCATAGATAGCAGTCATAGGAATCAATGACGAAAATGCATTTTCGTTTAGCTCCTATCATCGCACGCTTTAGTGTGCAACTCATGCCAAAATTTATTAGCAAATTTTTTGGGTTGTAAATTCTAAAGCTTTTATCGCGCTTAGACACGTATTTTTTCACTCAATAAAGTAGAAAAATCTAGATTTAATGCATGAAAAATTGTACTATCAAACTGCAATATTTGTATTAATACCTAAACTGTATAATTATTACTGTCCGGTATGGTTTTGTTTTTATTAGCTTAGTATGCGCCTTCTTTTTTCAAAACTACCATAACTGTTTTGAGGAGAATTTCAAAGTCTAACCCAAGCGACCAATTTTCGATGTAGTTAAGATCAAGATTAATCACTTGTTCAAAATCTAAAATATCCGAGCGACCTGAGACTTGCCAAAGACCTGTAATTCCAGGTAAAACTTCATGTCGGATAAAATGATGTTCAGAAAATTTATCAACATCTCTAGTAGGTAAAGGGCGAGGTCCTACTATACTCATTTCTCCAAAAATAACATTAAAAAGTTGAGGTAATTCGTCTAAGCTATAAAGTCTAAGAAATTTTCCAACACGAGTAACGCGAGGATCGTCTTTAATTTTAAAGATAATCCCATCTTTTGTTTCATTTAATGCTTCTAATTCTTTCTGCAATTTTTCAGCATCAGACCTCATCGTTCGGAATTTCCATACTTTAAACTGTTGCCCATGTAAACCTACACGGGTTTGTCTGTAAAATACTGTGCCGGGAGAGTCCAATTTTATAGCTATAGCTATAGCTATATAAATAGGGAATGATAAAATTACAAATAAAGTCGCGAAACAAAAATCACAACTACGCTTGAGCCAAAAATCTTTACCTGTAATTATCGGACAATCCAAACTCAGGCAAGGCATTCCTCCTATTTTATTAAATTCTACGTTTCTATAAATTGGTTTTAATTCCATTGGTAAGATATGTACTTGTATGCCGGATGCTTGAAATAACCAGCATAAAAACATTCTATTTTTTAGAGCATCCCAAGATATAAAAACTTCTGTTACACCTAATTGATTAAGTTGATTCAATGTTTGTTGACGTTGATATCTGTCTAATGAATTAGCATTCGCCGTTCCAGATACTATGTAGTGTTTTTCTTTTTTTATAAAGCTAGCAATCTGCTCATGATCTTGTGGATCACAAATAATGAATACCGAAGAACGAACTATTTTTTTCTGCTTACGCAGATATTCAAGAGCAATGTTTACAGCATATCTACCAGTACAGATAAATAATATACTCAACAACCAAGATAATAATATTAACCTTGGACGTGTAATATCAACAACTGGTTTGTACAAAAAAGAAACAAGGAGTATTAATCCATGAGCAAAAGTTAGCGATTTGATAATATTGAAATAGTCATAGCGTTTTTGACCTTCTCGATAAATACCTTCGACAGCTAGTGATCCTATTTGAATCCCAATAGTTATTAAAATCGGTAAATAATAACTCGGTATATACCAAGTAAAATGCCCATAAGAAGACTGATATCCAGCTAAAATCCAAGCTAGGGATAAGAGAGTATAGTCTACTAAAAACAATGTTGTTAATCTTAGCCACCACGAACCCTTGCGTACTTTGACAAATCCAGATGCACGCAAATCCAAAGGTACTTCACTGAATTTATTTGTTGTAAAGCCTTGATTACTCATAGTTAGGAACACTTGGTGTAATTAAAATTTGATGCAAACTTATATAAGACAAGTGGGGGATCTCACATTTTTATTTCAAAGAAACCTTCCCTTTGTAGTTTACTATTAACCATTTTCTTCGGAGTAACTTTAAGTTCTTGATCAAAAGCATCTTCCAGGATCGTTTGAGCGCGGTTAATACCCAGATACTTAGCTTTTGTTGGAGGGTAGAATCCAGTTTAGTCTGGAAAATTTGAGTTTCGATGCCAAAAAAGATTTGTTGATGAGTTAACTTATAGTTGAATAAAGTTCCTGACATTTAATGATTAAGGAGGTCAGGTAAAAATATTATGATTTTTAATGTGCGTAATAAATAGACTGAATCACTACAGTTCTATTGCAGAGTTCAACTTCTATGAGATAATGATATTCCTTCTGAAATTATTCTAACATATCTACTTAGATTAATTCAGTTTTGCTTAGAAGCTTTTCTGTTTGTTTACGCATAATTACTGATTAACAAAACTTACACAAACAACATATAACGAAAAGCATCAAAAATTTGATTATCGTTACAAAACTTTACATAATCTATTTCCCGTTGACCTCAATTAATAAGTAATAAGCTGACACTATTGATAATCAGCGTGATCAACTCAAAACCTCGCCTACTAAGGCTTGTATCTTACCAGGCATGGATTTTAGGACTTTTATGTACACCGTAGCTAGTAGCGCAGGGGGCTGGGGGATTAGGTTTTTGATTAATGAATCGATGCTTTAGATTACATTTTGGACAGTAAGTACCCGATGTTAATTCTCATGTTGTTAAGCTTTTGAGGCCCCAAAAGGGCTGTTACCTTACCGATGGGACTGTAGTTTGTACCAGAAGAGTGAAGTTATACAAATAAAACCCACCTACTTGGTTTCATGAAGTTCGGGTAATTCTTTAATAAAATAATATTATAACTTTACATGAATTTTATATAGAAGGAAACAAAATGAAGATTCGGTAAGAATTATTTTTTAGTTCGGCGGATTTTACTAAAAAACGATAATGTACTAATGTAGTTTTATAATCGATTAGGTTATGAGATAGGTTAGATTACAAACAAACACAAACTTATTTTTTAACTAAATGATGAAGCGCTTAATTAAATGCTTGTTGTTGGCTAAAATGAAAAATTAATTCTTGAGATTTATTTAGAATTTCAATCACTAAAGTATGGGGTAAATTTATTTATGGTAATCAGCAAATTTAATATAAATCTAAATCGATTAGACAGATTTCTGAACACACAAAAGTGGCGTTGGCTGATAAAGTTGCATCTAAATAATTTAAAAGTTAATCGGATTTTGCGACCCACAGACGATTCTGAAATAGGGAAAACGCAGGTAGAAGTAAACAATTTATCTCTTTCAGAAACAGATTATAAGAATTTTGTAAATTCAGATGTACTTAGGAAATATAATCAGCTTGGTTATGTCCATTCCAAGCCTCTTGAATACCTAACGACAATGACTCTGTTAGATTTGAAAGAGGGTGATGAAATATTAGATGCTGCCGGTGGTGAAAAAGCTGAATATATCAAGGCTTTAATGGCGGTTTCTGACTTTAAATTGACTGCTTACTGTCAAGACTCTTTATTAGATGGAAAAGCCGCAGATGGAATTAAATACATTGGTGGCTGTATTGATGCAATCCCCCTCCCAGATGAATCTTTAGATGGAATTACCTGTCATCACTCTTTTGAGCATTTTCGAGATGATTTGGATATTGAGTTTATTAAAGAGGCAGTACGTTTATTGAGAGTGGGCAGAAAACTTGTAATTGCACCGCTATTTCTAGCTAACGAGTATGCAGAAATCTGGAATAATAAACAGATTCAGAAGTCCAGTGTTAAAACAGTGATCACAATTTTTGACAATACTGCAACGTTTGCTGGATGGGGCCCATATGAAGGGTTTGCCAGAACTTATAGTCCGGCTGCGTTTAAAGCAAGAATTGTTGACAATTTGCCTAGCAACTCTCAGGCAAAAATTTACAAAGTTTTTGTAGATGGAAAACCCGTGCCAGATATCAAAAAGAATTATCATCAACCTCTGCTCAATTCGGAAATGAAGGCACTGGTAATAGCCAAAAATTAGACACCAACTTTTGAGTTTAGTAAGTTTTATCTTGGTATGTGAGAGTTAGTGGTATTTCTCTCATTTTCTATAGATTGGGGGCTGTATTAGCTGACATCCCCTTTTGTCTAAACTTCAGTTGAAGTGCTTTGATGTTTAATTGGTATCAAAGTGCAATTGTATTAAACACGATCGCTACTTTGCTGTGGATGACTCCGGACAATTGATAGATCGGCTGAAACTTATATAGAAAATGCAGATAAATAATAGCCAGGCTTCAGAATATAAACAAAATATTCCGTTAGATACTTTAACTCACATTATCGGCACTCAAGTTTTACAGGAATGGAATGACAGCCAAGCAGTTCATCATCAGGATATGTGTATCCATCAGATGTTTGAGATGCAAGTTGAGCGATCGCCTGAAGCCATTGCTGTAGTATATGAAAATACACAACTTACTTATCGGCAGTTAAACCAACGGGCGAATCAGTTAGCGCACTACTTACGTACTTTAGGCGTTGGGCCGGAAGTACTTGTGGGCATTTGCTTAGAGCGCTCTTTGGAGATGATTGTCGGGTTGCTGGGAATTCTTAAAGCTGGAGGTGCTTATGTGCCTTTAGATCCGGCATATCCTTCAGAGCGTTTAGCTTTCATCTTGGAAGACACGCAGACAGCAGTATTGTTAACCCAAGAAAAATTCGTCAATAACTTACCACCGCATCAGGCGCAAGTAATCTGTCTGGACTCAAACTGGCAAGGTAATATCGGAAATAATCAAGAAAATCCTATAAATGAGACGACAACTGATAATCTCATCTACGTAATTTACACATCTGGTTCTACAGGACAGCCCAAGGGTGTAATGATTCCTCACCGGGGGATCTGCAATCAACTCTACTGGAGGCAAACAACCTTTGGATTAACTCAGGCAGACAAAGTTTTACTGACTATTTCTTTTAGCTTTGACCCTTCAGTGTGGCAGATATTCTGGCCATTGTGCTTCGGAGGGCAATTGATCATAGCTCGGCCTGGTGGACATCAAGATCCCGCCTACCTTGTGAAGGTGATTACTGAGCAGCAAATTACCGTCCTAGCCTTAGTGCCTTCCATATTCCGTGTCTTACTGGAAGAGAAGGGAATTGAAAATTGCCGATTCATCAGGCACATTACCTGCGGTGGTGAAGCTTTACCTGGCGAACTCATAGAGCGCTTTTTTGCCCAACTGAATTTGGACAATGTTCTGCATAATTGCTATGGGCCGACAGAAGCTTCCATTGATACCACTTTCTGGAGTTGTCAGCGCGGTACTAATTACGCCATTGCTCCTATTGGTCGCCCCATTACTAATGCAGAGATTCACATCCTCGATGAAAATTTGCAGCCTGTGCCTGTTGGTGAATCAGGTGAACTGCACATTGGCGGTATTGGTCTAGCACGAGGTTATCTGAACCGTCCAGAATTGACAGTAGATAAGTTCATTTTTAACCCTTTTAGCTCTGAACTTGGGGCACATCTTTACAAAACTGGCGACTTGGCACGTTATTTAAGTGATGGTAATATCGAGTTCCTTGGTCGCATTGACCACCAAGTAAAGATTCGTGGCTTCCGAATTGAATTGGGAGAAATTGAAGCCATATTAGGTCAACATCCGGCACTGACGCAGACTTTAGTCATAGCTAGAGAGGATGTTCCTGGGGATAAACAACTCGTGGCATATGTTGTTGCTTGTCCAGAGCAAATTCCTAGCCAGGTTGAATTGCGTCGCTTTTTGGAAACTCGGCTACCTGTATATATGGTGCCTAGTTTATTTGTATTTTTGGACACCCTACCATTAAATCCCAACGGTAAAATAGACCGCCGCGCCTTGCCTGCACCGGATACATTTACTCTTGAGCTGTCAACTAACTTTGTTCCACCTCAGAATTCGACAGAAGAAGTCTTAGCTAGCATCTGGGCGAAAGTTTTGCGTCTGGAACAAGTAGGCATCCACGACAATTTTTTTGAATTGGGAGGTCATTCACTGCTGGCCACTCAAGTGATGTCTAGGGTTCGCCAAGTCTTTCGGATAGAAATACCGTTGCAACTTTTATTTGAGAATCCCACGATCGCTACTTTAGCTGAAGCAATCGCCCAAAACCAGACTCCAGAAGATGATCCCCAAAATCAGACTATTCCCCAAATAGCCAACCGGGAGTCAGCCCCTTTATCCTTTGCCCAACAGCGAGTCTGGTTTTTGGAGCAGTTGGAACCCAACAGCCCAGCATATATCCTCTCGAATGCCCAGCGATTAACGGGCAAGTTAAACGTGGGCATATTGCAACAGTCACTAGATGCGATCGTTGTCTATCACGAGGCACTGCGAACAAACTTTATCACATCACTTGATGGTAGCCCCATACAAGTAATTGCCATGCCTCGTCCAGTGGAACTCAGAATGATTAAGGTAAGACAGGAGCAAGTGGAATCTCTCCTAAATCAAGAGGCGCAACGCCCCTTCAACTTAGAATCTGACTTGATGCTGCGAGCTACTTTGCTCCAGGTAGACGAACAGGAGCATATACTCCTGTTGGCCATGCATCACATCGCCTCAGATGGCTGGTCAGTAGGCATTCTCTGGCAGCAGTTAGCAGCCGTTTATCAAGCCTTTTTGAGCGGTAAGCCTTCCCCCCTGCCAAAATTGCCCATTCAGTATGCGGATTTTGCTGTGTGGCAGCAGCAATGGCTATCGGGTGAGGTACTTTCTAGCCAAATCAACTACTGGAAAACCCAGTTAGCAGGTGCTAATACTGTATTAGAATTACCAACCGACCGACCACGGCCACCAGTCCAAACTTACCAGGGAGCAGTGCAATCCCTGATGCTACCGCAGACTTTGAGTGCATCGCTAAAAGAACTCTCGTATCAGAAGGGTGTCACCTTATTTATGACATTGCTGGCGGCTTTTGGGACAATACTGCACCGCTACACTGGGCAAGAAGATATTCTCATCGGTTCTCCGATTGCTGGCCGTAACCGTTCTGAGATTGAAGGGTTAATCGGATTTTTTATTAACACCGTTGTTTTACGGACTGATTTTGTCGGCAACCCCAGTTTTAGTTCAGTGCTAAGTCGAGTTCGCCAGATGGCATTAGATGCTTATGCTCATCAAGATATGCCCTTCGAGAAACTGGTAGAAGAACTGCACCCAGAGCGAGATACCAGTCGCAACCCACTGTTTCAAGTGTGGTTTAATATGCTCAACTTAAGGGATATCCAACTGGAACTACCTGGAGTGGCTATAGAACCAGTCTTGATGCTAGAAACAGCTTCCAAGTTCGACTTAACCCTGTACGTTACACAAGAAAACCAAGGAATCAAACTTGATTTAGTCTACAATACCGATCTGTTTACTTCAGAGCGGATGATGGAAATGCTTGATCAATTCCATCACTTGCTGAATCAAATTGTTGCTGCTCCAGAGAGCCAGATTAGTTTATATTCTCTGATAACACCAGAAGCGCAACATTTGCTGCCAGAGCCAAGGGCGGTTTTGCCAGAACCACGGTATGAATTGGCGACAACAATGTTTACCTCTTGGGTAAATCGCACCCCAGAACATTCGTCACTCCGTCAAGGATTTCGCACTTGGAATTATGGGGAACTGGGCAAAATAGCTCAAACCTTAGCACAGGTTTTATTATCTGGCGGAGTGGAGCGGGGAGATGTCGTAGCCGTGTTTGGGACACGAAGCTTTGGGCTGATTGCCAGTATGGTTGGCGTACTCTTGAGTGGCGGTGTGTTACTCACCCTCGATCCGAAACTTCCTAGTCAACGCCAGCGACTGATGCTACAGGAAGCTAAAGCCAAGTACATATTATATATTGATGGTCAGCGTCCAGAAGACGAAAAGATATGGGAGTCTTTAACTATCATCTGTGTAAACCCAGACACAGGAGAAACCATAAATTCATTCAAAAAGAGCATTCAAGCAGTAAACCTGCCTGAAATCCTTGCTGACGATCCAGCTTATATTTTCTTTACTTCCGGCACCACTGGTATACCTAAAGGAGTGCTGGGGTGTCACAAAGGGATGGCACATTTTCTTAACTGGCAACGGCAGACCTTTGAAATTAATCAGCAAGACCGCGTTGCCCAATTAACTGGTCTTTCCTTTGATGTCGTCCTCAGAGATATCTTCTTACCTTTGACTAGTGGTGCAACCCTATGTTTGCCAGAAGAAGGGGATAACCTAGAACCGACTAAAATTCTGCGTTACTTGGAAAATGAGCAAATTTCTGTACTTCACACAGTTCCTTCACTGGCGCAATTATGGTTAGCCAATGTGCCGTCAGGAGTCTCATTACGTAACTTACGCTGGTTGTTCTTGGCTGGAGAACCTCTGAAGGAAACACTTGTGCTTCGGTGGCGGGATACTTTTCCAGAATCAGGTGAAATTGTTAATCTCTATGGTCCGACAGAGACAACTCTGGCTAAGTGTTATTACCAAGTACCTGTTGAGTGTACACCAGGGGTACAGCCAGTAGGATTGCCGCTTCCTCAAACTCAAGCACTAGTTTTCACACCGAATCACCAACCGTGCGGCATCGGTGAACCGGGCGAGATTGTGATCCGAACTCCATTCCGCAGTTTGGGCTACATCAATGCCCAACAAGAAAACCGTTCTCGATTTGTCAAGAACCCTTTTCGGAATGATCAACAGGATTGGCTTTATTATACAGGCGATCGCGGTTGCTATCGTCCAGATGGCTCTCTAGAAATTCTCGGTCGCCGAGATCATCAAGTCAAGATCCGGGGGATACGCATTGAGCTAGGGGAAATTGAAACGGTGTTAGCCCAACACCCAGACGTACTCCAGACTGTAGTCATTGCCCGTGAAGATGTTTCCGGTGATCAACGTTTGCTCGCTTACATTATACTGAATCAGGACTCAGCAACCGCGATTAGTGATATCCGGCGCTTTCTCTCAACAAAATTGCCACAGTACATGCTACCTTCGGCTTTTGTCTTGCTGGATACCATGCCCTTAACCCCCAATGGCAAGGTAGACCGCCGTGCCCTACCAGCACCAGACTTATCGAAGCTAGAGCTAGAAGCCACCTTTGTTGCTCCCCGCAATGAAGTTGAGCGCCAGCTAATACAGATTTGGGAACAAATTTTAGGTGTCCAGCCCATTGGTGTCAGAGACAACTTCTTTGAGCTAGGAGGACATTCGATATTAGCGGTAAAACTGTTTTGGCAAATTGAGAAGACATTTAGTAAAAATCTGCCTCTTGCCATTCTCTTCCACTCAGGTACTGTAGAGGCTCTAGCCAAAATAATCTGCCAAGAAGAAGAGATAGCAAAAAACTTGGCTTTAGTAAATACCTTAAACAAATCAAAATCTAGCTGGTCATCCCTGGTAGAAATTCAACCCAACGGTTCCAAGCCACCTTTTTTCTGTATTCACGGACTGGGTGGAGAAGTGTTGTGTTTCCGTGAATTGGCACTGCATCTGGGTTCAGAGCAACCCTTCTATGGATTACAGCCACAAGGGCTAGATAGAAAACAGCCTTTCCATACGCGGGTTGAAGACATGGCAACTCACTACATTCAAGAAATTCAGACCCTTCAGCCCAATGGACCTTATTTTCTGGGAGGTTATTCTTTTGGAGGTGTAGTTGCTTTCGAGATGGCTCGGCAACTCCAAGAGCAAGGCGAACAAGTTGGTATTCTAGTTATGCTTGATAGTTGTCGTCCAGGTTATAGCTGGCGGGCGCCATTTCTCAAGCGAATTTTTTTGCATTTAAATAATATTGTTCAACAAGGCCCTAGCTACCTTTGGCAAAAGGCTGTGAAATGGAGTTATTGGCGGAAGCAGCATCTCGAAAATAGATATAACCGTTATGTGGAAGAGGTACTTGATTTACCTGGAACTGACAAGCACTTAAAAATTATAGATGCTAACACTAAAGCCACCAGTAAATATATCTTTTCACCTTATCTTGGTCAACTTATCCTCTTGCGGACAGAAGATCAAAATCGGGACGAAGCTATAGGCACACAATACGATCCTCAATTCGGCTGGGGCGACCTAGTGCCTGAAGGATTAGATATCCATTATCTTCCCGGCTCTCATCTTGACCTACTTAAGGAACCTAACGTACAGGTGTTAGCCGAAACATTGAGAAATTGCTTAACTCAGGCGCAATCTCCAAAGAATTAACGGTACGAGCTTCATCCGAAGGGCATCAACTCAGCACTGCTGGTTTTTTTTGCCATTTATTAGTACAGCATTTCCGAAATTCGTAGCTTTTTTAAACGCAGAGGGGCGCTGAGTTTTGCCAATTTTAATTCGCTATGAACTTATGAAATTCTGTACTTATATCATGTCCGCTTGATTACTTATTAAACCCCAAGAACCCCACACGCCAGATGCTCCACTTGGGGAGACCCCAAGTGGAGCACTGGCTCCCCTTAATCCCCTCCCCGCAGGCGGGGAGGGGAGACAAAGCGTAGCTTTGGCGGGGTGGGGTGCAATGACTATGGGAATCATAACTAATTACCCGGACATGATATTAGTCTAAAAATAAATTGGGAGAATAATGGAAAAATGCTTGTTAGTGGTAACTAGGATGAGATAATTACTCTGTGGAACTGGAATATTGGTAACAGTCGAATAACCAAAAGATGTGACCGATTTAATAATACGATGAATCTTGCTAGTGTCACAGATTGAACAGAGGTAATTATTGTGGCACTGAAAGCTCGAACGACTGTCGTTTTGAGATTTTAAGTTAGTAAGCAATCTACAATCTACTGATGCTATATAGACGATTTGGACGCACAGAATTACAGATGTCAGTGTTTTCCTGCGGTGGCATGAGATATCAGTTCAAATGGGAGGATGTTCCCAATAATAAAATTCCTGCTGATAACCAGGCGAATCTAGAAGCCACTATTAGAAGGGCGGTGGAAGTTGGGATTAATCATATTGAAACTGCTCGTGGTTATGGCACTTCCGAAATGCAATTGGGGAGAATATTGCCCAAGTTTACGCGCGAAAAATTGATTGTTCAGACTAAAATCAACCCACAGGCAGATGCTAAAGAATTCCGTGAGACATTTGAACAATCATTAAAAAATCTCCAACTAGATTATGTTGACCTATTAGGGTTGCATGGCATTAATCATGTTGAGTCATTAGACTACAGCATCCGTCCTGGTGGCTGTTTAGAAGTAGCCCAGCAGTTGCAAGCTGAGGGAAAAGTTAGATTTATTGGCTTTTCCACACACGGATCAACAGATATAATTGTGCAGACAATTAATACCAATCAATTTGATTATGTGAATCTGCACTGGTACTACATTAATCAATGGAATTGGGCGGCAATTGAAGCAGCTAAATGCCACGACATGGGGGTATTTATCATTAGCCCATCTGATAAAGGAGGTTTGTTATATAAACCACCACAAAAGTTAGTAAATCTTTGCGCCCCTTTGAGTCCAATGGTGTTTAATGATTTGTTTTGTTTGAGTCATCAAGAGGTGCATACCCTGAGCTTGGGAGCCGCAAAACCGCAAGATTTTGATGAACACCTGAAGACTTTAGAATTAGTAGATTGGGCATCGTCAATTTTGCCACCTATTTTAGCAAGATTGGAAGAAGAAGCGATCGCTACTTTGGGAGAAGATTGGGTAAAATCCTGGGAGAAAAATCTACCAACCTTTGACCAAACCCCTGGCGAGGTAAATATTCGGGTGATTTTGTGGCTGCGGAATCTAGCGATCGCCTACGATCTGGTAGACTACGCTAAAATGCGCTACAACTTACTTGGCAATGGCAACCACTGGTTCCCTGGCAATAAAGCTGATCGACTAGATGAATTAGACTTGCGGCAATGTCTCGCCCGCAATCCCCACGCTGATAAAATCCCCCAACTTCTGAAACAAGCTCATCAGATGTTGGCGGGTGAAGAAGTGCGACGTTTATCTCAGAGTTGAGGATTAGAAACTTAGTATATTTGATGATATACTAAGTGACTATATATCAATAGTTAGTTAATCAAGTTGGCTAACAAAAATGAAATCTCTATTTTCGCAAAATTCAAAACAAATAGAATTACCTCTACAGTTAGTAACTTATCAAAATAAATTCGCTTTCATCGATCTATTTGCCGGTATTGATGGATTTAGAATTGCTTTACAAAAAGTAGGTGGTCAATGCTTAGGCTATTCTGAAATAGACAAACAAGCTATAAAAGTTTATCAACAAAATTTTATCAGCTACTTAGGGGTTGCTGAAAAAGAAAGAAAAGGTGACAGTCTCTAGATTATCAGACCAAAGAAGTATATTCCAGTGCAAGATAAGGAGGTAAAATAGCC
>NZ_JBALCS010000067.1:0-36992 GCF_036919555.1 Nostoc sp. | reverse complement strand
ATATTTCTATTCTCATCAGATAACTTCTTTGACTTCCTTGATTTCAAAATCCTATCAACCTTTTTAATTAATAATAGTAACTCTAATAACAATAGCAAAAATAAATACTGGATGAATAAAGATATATTTAATTATAAATAGACAATTCTGTCTAGATTTCCAAATATTATTATCTCTATATATAAGGACGTTCAGCAATCTAAATAGACAGACTATTCTAACTATAAATTCAGAGATAAATGATTGAGTTTCTCTCTTGATTGCGGATGTTTCACAAAGGAGAAATCGGCGATATTTGCTCAACTCCAAACAACAGAATAACGCAATCATTGGCTTTGAGGCTCTCTAGCTAAGGCAGTCTGATCTTGGGGGTTTCCCCCAGGAGGAACTGTCGTGATAACTAATTGTAACCACGAATACTCTTTGTAAATTAATTGGTCAGCGCAAGTAAATTGGCCAGATGTATGATATTCTTGATTTATAGGGAATCTAAACCACTTCACGCACAAAGGATCTCCAAGCACTTGCGCTGTAGTGAAGAAGCCAAATCCCATAAGTTAACCAATTGTTTGATGAACTGATGGTTTTGCTCCACAAGTCTCTGGAGGATTGTGGAAGTACTTGATCGGTAGCAGTTCCAAAGTTCGGGGGGACTTTGGTCTGCTTGCAGTTCATCAATCACTTTTGGGATAAACCCTTTATTTTTTACAGATAGTTTTCTCTTAAATCCTCAGAAATCATCGAAGCTTTGGCGAATGAAAGAATAGAATAAGCAATCGATAATAGTGTTTATGATTTAACCAATTGGGTGAAACAAACTTAATTCAACACTCAGATGGATGAAATAGTCTGATGTTTAAAACGAATCAAAGAATAGTTAAAAGTGTTTTTTAATTTTCAATTATTGTTATTTTTTGCTGCTGATATATATTCTCACACAGAGTTAAAAACTATTTTAAAACCTGAGTATAACTATATACTTATATTTGATAATTACAGTCATACAATAGCTATAACATAAAAGCCTAACAAAAATTTGAAATGGTTTGCACATTTATGCAGTCACTTTAAATAGCTAGTTTAGTTTGAAGTTTAAACAATCCTAAAATTGGGAAAATCTTTGTCAGTATTATTGATGAAGTATTTAAAATTTACACATTATTCAAGGATGTGATCTAAATGACTAAACCGAAAACAACCCGTAAATCTGTTCACGATCGCATTCTCAGTACAGCATCAGGCTTGTTTTATCGAGAGGGAATTCGCAACGTCGGTATTGACAGAATCGTTGCGGAATCTGGCGTTGCTAAGATGTCGCTCTACAATCATTTCAAGTCTAAAGATGCATTGATTGAAGCGTGGCTACGACAACAGGATCAACAATGGTGCGAATGGCTCAAAACCACGATTGAAGAACGAGCTTCTAACCCATCCCAACAACTATTGGCAATATTTGATGCGTTACGGCAATGGTTTGAGGGCCCAGATTTTCGAGGTTGTGCATTCATTAATGCTTCAGTGGAACTAGCCAATGCTGACCATCCTGGACATCGAGTGGCATTGGAGCATCAACAATCAATCTACCACTATATCAAGAGCCTAGCTCAAGCCGCAGAAGTTTCATCACCGGAACAGTTAGCCCGACAACTGCTTCTGTTGGTGCAAGGTGCGATCGTGGTTGCGATGATGGAAGGAAGTTGGTCAACTGCTTCACAGGCAAAAAAAGTAGCAGCAACCCTAATCCAGACTGCATCAAAATCCGGCGTTACCGAAACAGTGCTGAGTGCTGAGTAACGTTGCTTGATTTTGGGGGTTCTTTTTCGTCTTTTTTATACCCCCTGAATGCTTACTAAATAATACAGGAAATTCATCATAATTAGCAATTAATCACCCAAATTTAAAGATGACTTTAAAAATGATTTAATAGATATATTTTGTGAGAAAGTTAATACAAAGGTATATTCACTGATCTCAACTTCATGGATTCTTTATCTATTAATTCCTTACTTGAAGAGTTGAAAAACCCGGATGCCACAGTCCGCGAAAAGGCAACTAGAAAAATCTGGCGAATCTGGTTTCAGCAAAAGGGAATCTATGGGCTGGAAATAATTGATCGCAGTCAAAAGTTACTGGATGCAGGTGAAATTACCCAAGCCGAAACAGCGCTGACGGCACTAATCAAAGACCAGCCAGATTTTGCCGAAGCCTGGAATCGCCGTGCTTTCCTCTATTATAGTGTTGGTGATTATCAAAAATCTCTAACAGATTGTCAGATGGTTGTGCAGATAAATCCAATACATTTTGGGGCGCTTCATGGTATGGGCTTGTGTTATGCGGCACTAGGAGAGTATGGTGAAGCGATCCAAGCTTTTCAAGGTGCTCTAGAAATTCAGCCCTATTCACTAGTGAATCAAAAGTTGATTCTAGAATGTACATTTAGATTCAGCTACAACAGCAATTTATCCCCTTAGTTGCCGCAATTTTATTCAATACAGTTCTATCTGGATTGGTACTAGCGTCATTGCTGCTTGTACTAACAGCAACCAACCGTCAAATAGCAGTTTTCGGTTGGATAACATTACGTTTGGTACAAACTGGATAGCACAAGCAGAACAAGACGGATTTTACCAGACGATGTCTACGACGGGCTGCGCCTACGCTACGGGTATCTACAAAGAAAGACTACGATTTAGATGTCACTCTCAAAATGGGTGTCCCCCAGGTTCCCAGTGGTACTTAATTGTTGATGGGGGTGGGGTAGATTTCTTCATAAGTTATGGCATTAACTTGATCAAAAAAGTCATCTAAACCTGCAATTATAACTATTATTTGGAAATTAGCGGAAATAGAGGTGCTATCAATAGCGTTGGCGCAACGCGTTTCCCTGAGCTTGCCGAAGAGTCTCGTAGAGAAGGGTCGAAGTAGCGCTCACGCCGAAGTCTTGCCCGCCCTGATTATGCAACTTGAATGCCGATTAGCTTACTAACCGTTGTTTACCCTTGCATTTGGGATTAGATTATGCATAGCCTACGGAATTAGTGAAATTTTACTATAAAGAGGCGATCGCACTGACTGTAATTAAAAAGATCAGCGATCGCACTTCCAAAGGCGAAGATCAGCTATCACTCTCTCTACATCATTCAAAGCTGTCTCAATTCAAATGCTCAATAAAGACGCATAGGCGTAGCCCGTCGTAGATATCGCATAGACAGTTAAGAAGGTAGGTTAGCTTTCTTCGTAACCCACCCTCCTAGACGATCAGGCGATTGTACTGATATTAATCAGTTCTCTAGGAACGGCTAATACGATAGGTAAGTGTGTAGTCCCAGGTAGACCAGCCCGTACCGCTTTTTTTGGACATTTTCCAGGCTCGCTCTTCATGCGAGGGTCCAGTGGAGGAAATGTCTAATTCGGTACTACCCAGTAAGTCATCTTTATCTAAACTAGCAAGAATGCCTCCTGCGGTTGTAACTGCTGAAAGTATCGTTCCCGCAACAGCTCCTTGTGGACCTGTTGCTGCTATAGCACCTGAAATAGCACTACTAATCTTTTTAACTGTCTCACCGTACTTAGCCCAGTCTTTTGCAGCATCTTCGTCGTAAGCCTTTAGTCCGCCTTTGACGCTTTGCCCTTGTGGGATTTCGCCCTCAAATAAAACGGTTTGGTCTGGTTTGAAAGATTTCTTTTGCTTATCATTGATTTTAATAGGAGTTGTCAGAATTGCCTTGGTGGTTTGTCCTCCTACCAAACCACCGATGAGATAAAAATCGTCAGCACCGGTCACATCTTCAGTATCTTGGCAATAAACGTCAACTAATTCGACTTTTACCTTTGTCATAAATTTCTTGGACTATTGTGTTTGGTGTTGTATTCAGAATGGCACTCTGTTAATGAGTATTTGAATGCTTTTTTTGTTCTTCACATCTATATGTTATAGCTGTGAATTAAGGCAACAATATCATCTTGGTTGAGCGACAAAATTACCTTAAAGGCTCGTAAAGCCTCAACAGCATTCTCTCCCTATTTCCACCTATTCCCAAGTCAGCCAGTGAACTACTTTCTCAGGTTATAAGGAAGCCGCAGACTCAAAAGCTATGATTGCCTTCTGGTTCAGTTATCCACCTTCAGATCGCATTTAAGTAACCGTAAAATCACTGAATATGCTTACAACTTAGTTAATTTCCCTTAATGTGTAATCTTTTTTTTATCTTCACCAAAAAGCGATCGCTATCAAGAAAATTTTTTATTCCCCAGAGCGATCGCATTCACAATTTTCTTGATAGCAATAAACCTCGCCTCGACTTTTATCCTCAAAGACTTAGCAAGCATTTTTTCGTTGAATATGGGTCGCCCGGGATTCGAACCCGGAACTAATCGGTTAAAAGCCGAGTACTCTACCGTTGAGTTAGCGACCCTTTCAGTGCATTTCGCAACTTTGCCATCATAGCATAAACATCTGTAGATTTGTAAAGGAGTTTAGAAAAAATCTGCCGTTAACTTAATAGATGCCGAATAGCTAGCTCCAGGCGCTAATACAGTCATATTTTCACCAGTGTTCAGGGAGTTACGGGTGGCGCTCCAAGGCTCTAAACAGTAGAATTCTTTGCCCTTAACTGTCCAAAACACCAGCCAGGTAGAAAAATCATCATAGTCTAGGTCAAGCTTTAACTTGCGGCTGTTATCGATTACAGCCGCAGATTGACTAGTTAGCTGTCCAAATGCAAAATCAATTTCATCTTGGCTAAAGTCAAATTTGCCGTTAAAGGAGTGAATTTCTTTGGTTCTATTGTCTTGATACTGCCCAGAGGGAATATTAACCTCTAGCTGAGTTTTATCACCACATAGAAAATAGGGATGGAAACCAGCCGAAAATGGCATTGGTGTCGAT
Source organism: Nostoc sp. (assembly GCF_036919555.1). Classification (GTDB taxonomy): domain Bacteria; phylum Cyanobacteriota; class Cyanobacteriia; order Cyanobacteriales; family Nostocaceae; genus Nostoc. The sequence goes on along the minus strand of NZ_JBALCS010000067.1, from coordinate 32,104 downwards.
GACAAGTTTTTATACACCTGATGGACTTCTAACGTATTACCTTGGAGTTCGTAGGTGAAAGCCAGTTGAAAATCAAAAGGATAAACTGCCTTTGTTTGCTCATTGCTATTGAGGACAACAGTCAGACTAGCTTTATCTCCAGTCTTTTGTTCTGTTGCTTCCCAAGGCAATTCACGGGCAAAACCGTGTTGTTTGAGAGTATATTGTTGCCCATTGTGAGTGTAAGTATTATCTGGTAGATTGCCACAAATAGGAAACAAAATCGGATTCCCACCTCTGACACTTAAATCAGGGTGAGTAAAGCGTTCAGTGTCCAGGTAAAAAATTTCTTGCCCTTGAATCCGCCAACGGGTGATGATACCACCGCGTTCTGGTACGACTTCCAGTTGAGAACCAACGGTTTCATCTGAAAGGATGTAGGTTTTGTATTGTTGCTGTTGAATGGCGATGCTAAACACAAATTTTAGTCCTGAGTAAGGTGGAGTGCTGAGTCCTGAGTGCTGAGTCCTGAGTAGAAGAAAAAATACTCAGGACTCAGCACTCATAACTCAGCACTGTTTATTCGTCTTCTGCAAAAACGAAACGATATAACTCGCTAGGGTCTGGTTCGGGGCTGCTTTCGGCGAATTTAACTGCCTCGTCGATTACACCTTGAATTTTACGATCAATTGCTTTGAGTTCTTCCTCATCCGCCAAATTTTGCTCCAGCAAATAAGCTGCTAACTTCTTAATTGGGTCACGAGCGAACCAAAATTCTTTCTCAGCTTTGCTTCGCATTTCATCTGGGTCTGCTAAAGAGTGACCCCGGAAGCGGTAGGTAAGTGCTTCAATTAATGTTGGGCCTTCACCTGCACGGGCACGGGCTACAGCTTCTTGGGCTACGGCTCGGACTGCTAGAACATCCATGCCATCTACTTCCACGCCCACCATGTTAAATACACTGGCTTTTTTATAAATCTCTGGCTGGGAAGTCGCTCGCTCGTGAGACATCCCAATCGCCCACTTATTATTTTCGACCACAAACAGAATTGGCAGTTTCCATAGGGCTGCCATATTTAGCGTCTCGAAAAACTGACCGTTGTTAGCTGCACCGTCGCCAAAAAAGCAAGCTGTCACTTGGTCAGCATTTTTATCTCCCAGCACTTCGCGGCGGTATTTGGTTTGAAAAGCCGCTCCAGCTGCTACAGGAATTCCCTCAGCCACAAAAGCATAACCACCCAGCAAGCGATGTTCGGCAGAAAACATGTGCATGGAACCACCGCGCCCTTTGCTACAACCTGTGGCTTTGCCAAATAATTCTGCCATTACCTCTTTTGCTGGTACACCCGCACTCAGAGCGTGAACGTGGTCGCGGTAGGTACTACAAACGAAATCTTCACCCGGTCGCATTGACTGCACAACACCACTGCAAACGGCTTCTTGACCGTTGTACAAATGGACAAAACCAAACATTTTGCCCCTGTAGTACATTTCAGCGCACTTGTCTTCAAACAAGCGCCCTAATACCATGTCCTCATAAAACCGTAACGCTTCTTCCTTAGTAATATGCGTAGTAGCAGGATTAAATGTGGGTAAAGTACGCTCTTGAACCATTATTTTTGAGTATCCCTGTTGTACAACTTTAAGTTACGGTCTTTAATAAATTGGTCTGATAACACCTCAGCTTTTAACAGGCTAGCGTTTGTAAGACTCAACAATCAAACTTTATTCATCCACCAAAAAAGGGTCTTAGGGAATAGCTAAATTTTTAATTTTTGATTTTTAACTTTTCAGCCCATGCCCGGCGAGGATTTGACTCTAACGGCAGATGTTGCCGTTTTGGGTTTTTCTCTCTCACTATTCCCCTTCATAGACTAGCAATCAACATGGACTGCTTTCTGCATATCCATTAACAATTTAAAAAAAAGGACGCAAAAATTTATATACCCAAATAGGTAATTGTAATTAAAGGTTAATTCTGATATAATTTTTTTCTCATCTTCTCAGGGTCAATCCCCATTAGTAATATTTTTATTACCTCGTACTGGGAAAATGCCGAAAAAATCAATGAGCAATGGATTCTTGCAACCACAACATTTATGTCGTCACTAAAAGCGGTGGTTGTGGTTTGTGCTATGGAAGGCTGATAATAGTTGTGTTAAACAAAAATACTAAGAATTAAGACAAAAAACTCAAGCTTTCTAGGCGAAAGCAAAAAATTAGTACTAGAATATGATTCAAAATTTCGTATAAGGTACAAAACAAGTTGTTGCGATATACACTTGTAGAGTAAATTCTACACGACATTGTTATAGCGCGGTTTTACAGTCCTGGAACGCTCTAGGTGAATTATGTTGATCACGGTGCAGGGGAAGTAGGCTGTGCGAATTCCGCTAGATTACTACCGAATTTTAGGACTACCGTTAGCGGCAAGTGATGAACAATTGCGACAGGCATACAGCGATCGCATTGTCCAATTGCCACGACGTGAGTATTCTCAGGCTGCAATTTCTTCTCGTAAACAACTCATAGAAGAAGCTTACGTGGTTTTATCAGATCCAAAACAACGCAGTACCTACGATCAGCTTTATCTTGCCCACGCCTATGACCCTGATAACCTTGCTGCTGCCGCAGTAGCACTGGAAAATCGCACAGAAAGCACCAAAAGGGGTACTAGTACCCAGAGTCTGGGCATCGAAATTACCCAAGACGAATTAGTTGGCGCTTTATTAATTTTGCAAGAGTTGGGGGAATACGAACTTGTACTGAAACTAGGTCGTCCATACCTAGTAAATAAAAATAGTGCTACAAGTGCAAGAAAAGGCAATAATTTAGTAGACGAAGAAATAGATGAAAGTGCTGAACATCCAAATGTTGTTCTCACTGTAGCCCTTGCTTGTCTAGAATTAGGTCGTGAACAGTGGCAGCAAGGTCACTATGAAAATGCCGCCATATCCCTAGAAACTGGTCAAGAACTGCTAGCCCGCGAAGGGTTATTCTCCAGTGTCCAGGCAGAAATTCAGGCGGATCTTTACAAATTGCGACCATATCGAATTTTGGAGTTGCTGGCACTACCTCAAGAGAAGACTGCCGAACGACACCAAGGCTTGGAATTATTACAAAACCTTTTAGAAGATCGTGGTGGGATTGATGGCACGAGCAATGATGAATCTGGTTTAAATATAGATGACTTTCTGCGATTTATCCAGCAATTACGCAACCACTTAACAGTCGCAGAGCAGCACAAGTTATTTGAAACCCAAAGCAAACGTCCTTCTGCTGTTGCCACTTACTTAGCTGTTTATGCCTTGATAGCACGGGGATTTGCTCAACGGCAACCGGCTTTAATTCGTCAAGCAAGACAAATGCTCATACGTCTGGGCAAGCGTCAAGATGTACATTTAGAACAGTCTCTGTGTGCGTTACTCTTAGGACAAACCCAAGAAGCAACTCGTGTTTTAGAACTTAGTCAGGAGTACGAAGCTCTAGCTTTCATTCGGGAAAAATCTCAAGACTCTCCAGATTTGTTACCAGGGCTGTGTCTATATGCAGAACAGTGGTTGCAACACGAAGTATTTCCACATTTTCGAGATTTAGCAAACCAGCAAGCTTTCCTAAAAGATTACTTTGCTAACCAACAAGTACAAGCTTATTTAGAAGCATTGCCAACGGATGCAGAAACAACTAATGAATGGGCTGTAATTAACCCCCAGCATTTTCCCCAGCCGCAGACAAATAATCCCCCTTTCCACAACAATTCAACAAAGACTTCCGGGCAATTTAATTACAGCAGAACACCTGACCTAGATTTGCCAGAAACACCAACAAAAGAAACACCCGAATATTCAAACTTGTTATCACCCATGTGGAATTCATCGGGGAGTGTAAAATCAGAGGTTCCTACTGCCGAACGAATGAGCAGAGGCACTAATCAGCATTTGAACGGTTCAGGAAAGACTGCTGCACCCAGTCATAACCAAAAGCGTCGGCGGAGAAAACCTACTCCATCTGCTAGCCGAGAGCGTGTACCAGATAATCGTCCTCATGCTCGTCGTCCCCGGCGGCGACGAACTTTTGCTAACACCATAGAAGGAAAAACACGGGTGGTGTGGAGGGTGTTTATTTCTTTGGTGAGTATATTAGTTTTCTGGGTGTTAGTTACAACAACTTTTGGATGGTTAAAAAATTTGTTTTTTCCCACACCATCTTTGCGTGATTCCCAGTTGTTTGTACAGATAAATCAACCACCAATATCTATTCCTGATCCAAATAGGAAGCCACAATCATCAGATAGTCCTTTAACAGATGCAACGGCAGAGGAAGTCATTCAGACTTGGCTATCTATCAAAGCCGCAGCTTTCGGGCCGAATCATGCGATTAATAATTTAGAGCAGATTTTAACTGGTTCAGCTTTGTCTCAATTGCGGCAAACTGCTCAACAGTATAGGTCAGACAATCTCTACCGCAAGTACGGTCATAGCCTGAAGGTGGAATCTGTAGAGAAAATTGATTTATTTGCAGATCGTGCCGCAGTGGAAGCTACGGTTAAGGAAGGGTCGCAGTTATATGAAAATGGTCAGTTTCAAAACTCTTCTAACGATAATTTGCGAGTCCGGTATGATTTAATTCGACAAGCAGGTAAATGGCGCATCCAGAGTATATCTGTTATCAATCAAATCAGATAAGTTTGAATTTTTAGGCGAGGACTTTTCAAACATCCTCTAAAGTGGCGTATAATTTAGAACCCAATCACCGAAACAGCTTTTCACTTCTAGTCATCAAGTAAATTTGATGACAAATAACTTCTGATTTCTCTAGAAGCGGTGAAACACTCTTTTATCGTAAAATAAGGTGTTCAAACTATAGACAATGACAAGCAGTTAAAAAGAGGACAAACATGGAAACTACAACGAAAAGGCAAGCGTTAATTAAGGCTATTAATGAACAATTAGAACTGTCTTATGACGATAGCTTACAAGAGATTTTAGCACTGTTAAAAATCTGTAATCAGGAAGATGAGTCTGACGAAATAGACTTTGAAGAGGGATTAAAAGATATCGCAGAAAATGGCACTTTAACTTGGTCAGAACATCAGCAAAAAATTGCATGAGCTACCAAGTATAAATTTCCAAAAGTGCATCTAAACAAATCAAAAATTTACCCGTAGATATTCAAGAAAGGCTAGAGAGCAGAATTCAACAATTAGCTCAAGATCCTCGCCCTGATGGTGTCGGCAAATGAAAAAATGGTGAAAATCGTTATCGCATCAGAGTAAGCGATTATCGGATTTTGTATCAGATTTCCGATGATGTCTTAGTAGTAACCGTTGTCAGATTAGGGCATCGTAGAGAAGTTTATAGGGATGAATAAATTTCAACTCAAAATTCACCAGAACTTTTCAACACCCCTAACAAACTCTTTAACATTAAATAAGCAGAAGTCCCTCCCGGATCTGGATGTCCGATACTCCGTTCTCCCAGGTAGCTAGCCCGTCCCTTTTTCGCTTGCATCGGTATAGTTTCCTGCAACCCTATCTGGGCTGCTGCTACAGCTTGTTGCATAGCTTCCAGCGTTCCCTTACTTTCTCCTACAGCTTGCCCAAAAGCGGCTACAGCCGGAGATAGCACATCCACCATTGTTTTGTCTCCTAGTTGCGCTTTGCCACGTTGCAGTACGCCGTCTAAGCCTGCTTGGAGTAGCCCTAACACATCTTGTTCTGTCAATTCTTGCTTACCAACTACTGCTGTACTGGCTCGTAAAAACCAAGTGCCATAAAGAGGGCCACTGGCACCGCCAATAGAAGAAATCAAGGTCATACTCACAGCTTTGAGAATATTGCTGATGTCCTTATCTGTAAGAGTTGGTAACTGAGCGATCGCCTTTTTGAAGCCGCGATCCATATTGATCCCGTGGTCTGCATCTCCGATCGCAGCATCTAATTCTGTCAAATATGCTTTATTCTGCTCTATCTCGGCTACAAATGCCTGCAACCATTCTAATATCTGCGCCTGACTCACCATAGCAACATAATTCGTAATTAGTTAAATTTCCCTGCGCCAACTCGGCGTTTTTACTGGTGCATCCCATAATCGGATCATCTCATCATCTAATTTCAGCAGGGTAATGGAGCAACCTTGCATTTCTAGAGATGTAATATAAGACCCAATCAAGTTTCGCACAATTTGCAATCCTTGCTGTTGGCAGATTTGGGCGAGTTTGCGGTAAACAATATACAGTTCGGAAATCGGGGTTCCACCCATACTATTGACAAAAGCTAACAGGCGATCGCCTTTTGCAAATGGGAGATTTATGAGTTCTACATCTACCCATTCTCCTTTGTCTTCATCCCACTCGCGCAATGTGCGGCTGTATGCTGTATCCTCAATGAGCGATCGCGTCAAAATTTCGGTAATCTCATCTACTGATTTGATATCTGTGCGTTCTGTTCCTGGTTCACCGTGAATACCGATGCCTAATTCAATTTCGCGATCGCTCAATTCAAATGTTGGCGTTCCATTAGCGGGGACTGTACAAGATGTTAGAGCAATTCCCATACTCCGCCCATTCAGATTTACTCGGCGACATAAATTTGCTATTTGTGGCAAATCATACCCTATCTCTGCGGCTGCACCACAAATTTTCTCCGCCAGGATTGTTGTTCCCACACCCCGGCGTCCTTGGGTATAGAGACTATCTTTCACAGCCACATCGTCATCAATCAAAATATTTAGCACTCGAATGCCCTCAGCACGGGCTAACTCCGTTGCCATCTCAAAGTTCATGACATCGCCACTGTAATTTTTGACGATATAAAGGATACCAGAGCCTCCATCTACTTGTTTGGCAGCTGCTAGCATTTGGTCAGGAGTAGGTGATGTGAAAACCTCCCCAGGACAAGCTGCATCAAGCATTCCTCTGCCCACGAAGCCAGCGTGCATTGGTTCATGTCCACTGCCACCACCAGAAATAATTGCTACTTTACCCTGTATAGGTGCATCGGCTCGATAAACAAAAGTGGGATCATAGTTTACTTTAATTAAATCGGAATGAGCCGCCGCCAGACCTTCTAGACTTTCCCGCATAAAGTCTTCCGGCTTGTTGATCAGCTTTTTCATAATCCGTGTCTAGTTAAAAGGACGCTAAAACCAGCTTATAGCGATCGCTCGTTTCTATGCAATACACTTTGACCTCTCTAAATCTCTCTCCTAAAAAGCACTGTGTACACACAAGTCCGCAGCCATCGATGAGAGGTTAAGCTTGTAAAGTTTTTGTCAATAAGTAATAGTACTTAAAAATATGCGGAAAATCGGGTTATTCAACAGAATTTTTGGGCGTGCGATGCCTAGGTTGGGCTACGCCTACGCGTCAGATTTAAAAGCATCATTCATTCTTGCCTCAAAATTCAGTGCAAAGCTTAATTTAATACTCACTGCTTCAGCAAATTTCCAGCAATATTACTGATTGACAAAAATGATTTTGTCTTAACCTCTCACGAATCGTCCGCAGCTATATCTTTATTAAGAAATCTCGCACTGCGTTTCTATCCCGCCTCGGAATGAATTCCGAGTCTCATAGCTGAAGTCCACTTAAGTGGACTAAATGATCAATTCAGTCCACTTGAGTGGACTTTCGCTATCAGCCTTGAACTTCAGTTCTGGGCGGGAGGCGGGATGTCGGTGAGTGTAACAGTTTCACTCTGACAAAAATGTGACTAGAGGATTTTTCGACTTGTGTGTACACAGTAGCCTAAAAGGAGAGAAACGTTGAATTTTTCCCCTTCCCGTGTCGGTAAGGGGGTTAGGTTTTTCCACATGACCTGAATTGTCAGTTATTTAATGTCAATCCAAAGATTCCATTAACTCAATACACTTGTGCATCTGCTGGCGCATGGTTTCCCTATCAGCATGAAATCTTCGCCCATGACCTGGTAGCACCCACTCAAAAGAGTAATTAGCTAAGTTCCGCATTGATTTAGTTTGTTCTGACCAAGAATACCAACAGGCACCGTGGAATGCAGCCAGTTGGTGGAAGTTTTCTGACCAAGCGAGATGGTCGCCAGTGAACAGAAACTTATTTTTATAAAGTAGAACAGTTTGTCCTTTGGTGTGACCGGGAACTGGGATAATTAATAAATCTGGAGTCAAAGTAAATGCTTCGGAACCAGTTAGCTGTATTTCGACATTGCGAGTATCCGCAGTAATATCATCAATGTGGAGAATGCGAGCGCACTGGAAATGCTCGGCAAATTTTTGATGATCTGCCACATCATCCTTATGAGTTAGATACATATAACGAATTGACCCCAGTTCTTCTAAACGCTTGACTAAAGGCGGTGTAAAACGGGGAGAATCCACCAAAATGTTACCTTCTGGAAGTTGAATTAAATAGCTAGCAGCACCATAAGATTTTTCAGAATGATAGCCACAGTGGTAAACATTTTCCGCTACTAATATTGGAAACTGTTGTTGAGCAACTTTGATATCTTTTGGTTTCTCAACTGTGCCAATAGAACTGGTAGGACAAGCTAAAAGTGCTTCAAGTGCTGCTAATCTTTCTGCATCATTCGTTGGTTGATGATAAACCGCCGATTGTTCATCAACATCATAAAATACTTCAGGAGCCATCCAGCGACAGGTATCACAATCAATACAAGTAGTATCTACATAAAAATCGCCGTTGACATTTTGGGAGCGACGCTGATTTAAATGAGCCATATTAATCCTTTTGCTTCCAGCCGCTTACCGGGGAGCGATAAACTCTATATCACTACGCTAGCAAAAGTGGACTGAGACTGGAGACACCACTAGAAGTAAATCTGCTCAAAAATATAAAGAGTCGTGAAACCCAGTTAGCAGAAAATGGGAAAACTGAACATATACACTATCTGCTGATATATTCCCAAATATGCTTTACTGTTCTAATTCCAACTGCTCAAATCCCTTTAACCCTGATGATAATAAGTTTTGCATTAAGTGTGGACAAACACTCACACCATTATTCAGAAACCGTTTGCGAGTAATAGGACTTTTCGGTGAGGATGGATTTAGCAGAACTTATGAAAGGGATGCAGATAGGATAGATGAACCTTGCGTAATTAAGCAATTTGTCCCGCAAGTTCAAGGAACGGCTGCACTTGAGAAAGCTACAGAGTTATTTAAGCAAGAAGCGAAGCGACTTTATGACTTGGGAGAACACCCGCAAATTCCGCGCCTGATTGCTTATTTTGAACAGGATAAGTGGCTTTATTTGGTACAAGAGTTGATTGAGAGGCATAAAAATGTTTAAGTAACGTTACAAGCTCATTTCTGAGGATGGTGTTTTCAAGGTAAAATCAAAAACTGATAAGTCTGCTGGAAAACTTTTCAAACAGCTTCTAAGAATATGAATATTCTCTTCAAAAACAGCGCTTCGATTGGACTGATAGCTCTCGTTGCAATATCAGTTCCAAGCGTTATTCAGGCTCAAACGCCAGTTAATAGTGCAAGCTGTAATGCTACACAAGCAGCGTTGGGACTTTATGGTGCTTGGCATGATGCTAATTATAGCCGGGCTTTGCAGTACGCTGGGGCAGATATAGTCAAGCAGTTATTTGCTTATCAAAGCAGCCGCAACTGGGAATTTGATGGATGTCAAAAGAATAATTGCTCTTTCGGCACCTCAAATGGCACTGTCAATATGCAAGTACAATCGCTGCTAGGGACATCTAGCCCAAGCTTCCGCGTCACGTCAATTAAATTCCCCAACCCATCTCCCAACCTATCTCCCACCCCTAAAGATGCTGTACTGGGGTTAGTGCGAGCCTGGCAATTGGGCAATCGCTCAGCTGCTTCACAATATGCGTCTTCCGATGCAGTAAATCAGATGTTTCAGGTTCGCAAGGGAACCAGTCTAGAATTTGAGGGCTGCCAAGAGTTAGATTGCCTCTTCAGCTATTCCAATGGCGGTGTCAGGATGCGTGTGGAGAGCTTGTTGGGAACGTCCACACCAAATTATCGTGTCACATTGGTTAATATCCAGAATCTCTAGACCTAGAACAGTTTTCTACCTTCAGTAGACCGAAAAGTTTTTCATAATCCTTACCAACTCTGATTTGAATTGGGGAATGTCATTGACAAAATTACCGTATAATCTGGTTTTCAAGTACCTATGTTCTGGATAGACTTAAGAGTGATCGCTTCTAGTCGCGATCGCCAGACCCAACATCATCGGCTGAAACCCTTATTTTTTCGTCAAACTTCCCAACTTTTCGTTCTACTGATAATGCCTTATGCAATTTCTAATATTTCTCGTTTCATTTGTTAGTAGCGACAGGTATCACAATCAATACAGGTAGTATCTACATAAAAATCGCCGTTGACATTTTGGGAGCGACGTTGATTTAAATGAGCCATATTAATCCTTTTGCTTCCAGCCGCTTACCGGGGAGCGATAAACTCTACATCACTAAGCTAGCAAAAGTGACTTGAGATTGTAGACATCATTAGAAGTAAATTTGCTCAAAAATATAAAGACTCGTGAAACCCAGTCAGCAGAAAATGGGAAAACTGAATATAGACACTATCTGCTGATATATTCCTAAATATGCTTTACTGTTCTAATTCCAACTGTTCAAATCCCTTTAACCCTGATGACAATAAGTTTTGCATTAAGTGTGGACAAACACTTATACCATTATTCAGAAACCGTTTCCGAGTGATACGACTTTTGGGTGAGGGTGGATTTAGCAGAACTTATGAAGCCAGGGATGCAGATAAGATAGATGAACTTTTTTCGTTGAATAAGATCCAGAAGGTGGTTATTGCGATTTCAGAAATGCACCTTTTTATTAACGCAATCGCTAAATAACCCCTATCTGGTATGGCGAAAATTGTTTATCTCCTGGAAATTAAATTAATTCTTTGGTTGTTTTCTGAGTAGTTCTCAACTTCAATGCCAGATTTTTATGATTTTAAGCAGGAACAGTGGCAAAAGTGTAACAATTATAGTCTTGACTTATGTGAAAATGAACTTGGTTAAAAATCATACTCTGGGTTGATCATCTAAATGAGCAGTAATGGTCAAATCAAAATTCTGTTTCTGGCAGCAGATCCCAGTGATACTACCCGATTACGCTTGGGGCAGGAGTTGCGTGATATTCGTGAGCGACTGCAACTCGCAAAAGAGCGAGATAGATTTGTCCTAGAATCCCGTGAGTCTGTCCGTCCAGGGGATATCAGCCAAGCAATATTCGATCTTGAGCCGCAGATTGTGCATTTTTCTGGACATGGAACCAGTACAGGTGAGCTTTGCTTTGAAGATTTACTCGGAAAATACCAGCCTGTACAACCCGATGCCCTAGCGGCGTTATTTGAACTGGTAGCCAATCAAATAAATTGTGTGGTGTTGAATGCTTGCTATTCCGAAGCTCAAGCAAAAGCTATTGCAGAACATATTCCGTTTGTCATTGGCATGAATAAAGCAATTGGAGATCAAGCCGCGATCGCTTTTGCTGTTGGTTTTTACAAAGCATTGGCAGCAGGACGGATAATAGATCAGGCTTACAAGTTCGGTTGTGTAGAAATTAGATTGCAAGCCATTGCACAACATTTGACTCCAGTTCTGTACACAAAACAAAACTTAGTGTCTCCAGTCTCAGAGGTACAGCAGATAGCCTCGATAAAATCAGGTGGAGTATCAAATGCACAGTCAATTAATTTAAATCCGGGGCAAAGGGGGCGAATTTTACAAGAAATCGAAAGCCTCCAGCAACAGTACGATTTATTAAGTCAGAAGTTGAGTCGCCTGCGGTTGAATTTAGCGATAGAATCCGGTGCTGCCGTAAAGTTTCAGTTAGAAAAGCAGATTGAAAATGCTGAAGTTGAAAGAACACAACTTACTCAACGCATCGAGCAGCTAGAAAACAGCCTGCAATAAAAATAGTAATATCTCAATAGTTGGGAATTAAAACTCACAGATGCTTTCAGTTCGGCATTTACAGCAAAGACGGGAAGAACTTCAACAACACTACGATGCGTTTAGCGAGAAGATAAGGTTGTTGCGGAATCAACACGCCATTGAAGCAGGGGCTTCAGTAGCTTTTCAGCTAGACAAGGAAATTGAGCGGGTTGAGGTAGAGCGCGATCGCCTCCTTAAGCAGATTCTAATTATTGAGAGGTCTTGCGAGAGTGAGCGAATACACAGTGAACTGTTTCGCCTCAACTACATAGCACAGGTACAGTTATTCCGAGAATTTATTACAGAAAAGCGTATAGGAGCTTTCTTAGTTCATGGTTTGCCAGAATATGGTCAAATCTGGTTACTGAAGCGTTTGTTACAAAAAATTCCTGAAAGTACAGTGACTCCCCCAATCCCATTTCATCTCTCACGCAGGGCACTTAGGACTGATATTGCAGCCCTATGGAGAGAGTTGGGTCGTCGGATTGGAGTACAAGATTTTTCATCCCATGAGGAGATTGCCAGGAATGTAGTAGCTCAATTGAAAACTCAACATATCATCCTAGTCTTTCACGATCTCGAATGCATTGATGAAACCTATCTGCACGAATTAATCCGTGATTTTTGGTTGCCCCTGGTAAACTCAACCCCACAGAAAATTTGCTCAAGCAACGAATTTTTTCTACTAATGTTTTTGCTTGACCAAGATGGTTGTGTCAACACTTGGAATCTTGGGTTTGCAGATCAGCTCGATCTGGTATGGAAACCCCATATTCCTATTAGGCTACCAATGATCGACCCCTTATCTGAGCAAGTCTTGGTTAACTGGATGGAAAATGCAATTGATGTTCTACCAATCCAGATGACTAAAAAAATTGACTATACAGTTCAGGTGATTCTAGAGAAGAGTGAAGGCATTCCAGAGCGTGTGTTTGCTCAAATTTTTGGTTTGTGTGGCTGTAACTGGCAGGAGGAAGAAACTCGGTGGTTAGAACTTTAGACGGAAAGCGGCTGAAATACATAGGCAAGGTTCAACCCCAGCCAGGAGAGCAAGACCCGGAGACGGGGCAAATCTTGTATCCCTACCTGCCTAGTGAGAAATTGGTAGAAGCTGTGAATTTAGCGATCGCTCTCGAACGCCCCTTACTTTTGAAGGGAGAACCAGGATGTGGCAAGACAAAATTGGCTCGTGCAGTGGCTTATGAGTTGGGTTTACCTTATGAAGCTTGGTACATCAAATCTACCAGTCGAGCGCGGGATGGTCTTTACACTTATGATACTGTTGGCAGGTTGCGGGATGCCCAACTTGCTGCCTCCAAAATTGATGAAGAAGCCTCAGTGCAAGCAAAAAATGCAGATGCTTACGTAGAGTGGGGGCCGTTAGGACGTGCCTTTCGCAATGAACAGCAGACTGTGGTTTTGATTGATGAAATAGATAAAGCTGACATTGACTTTCCTAACGACCTGCTGTTAGAGCTTGATGAGCAAAGGTTTGAAGTCACAGAAGTAAAACAAAACAGTCTGCTTAAGAAAATCCAGGCGAGAGTAACACCAATTGTTTTTATCACCAGTAATGATGAGAAAGACTTGCCTGATGCTTTCTTGCGCCGTTGTTTATTTCACTACGTCAAATTCCCCGAACGTCAACAGTTAATCGAGATTGTCAAAACTCGGTTTCCAGTTTCGTCTTTGGAATTGGTGGACGCAATTATTGACCGCTTTTTAGAACTGCTGTGAACAAATGCGGCGAGATAAGGGCGAAGCTGGTAAAAAGGTCAGCACCAGCGAACTGATGGATTGGGTGCGGATTCTCAATCATCAAGATGATGAAATTCTCCGCAAGTTAAAAACTAAACTTCTGTATCCTGGGGTGTTGCTGAAGAGTTGGGATGATTACCGTCGCTATGGTGAACAGATGCGATCGCAGCCAGAAGCATGAAGATAGAAACTCTTCACGAAGAACTACCACTACTTGAGCTTTTTACACAACTGCGCGAGGCAGGTTTACGTTTGGGTATCAATGAATACCGCCTGGTTTTGAAGGCTTTACAGGAAGGCTTTGGCACGACTGACCAAGAGGCGTTAGCAGAACTGTGTCGTACCTTGTGGGTAAAATCCCAGGATGAAGAACTTCTGTTCAACTATCACTTTCAGCAGGTAATAACAGAATCTCATTCTGTAAAACCTTCTGTTAGGAAGGAAAAAGAGAAAACGTCTTCTAGAGTGCAAGAAGCGGTAGAAAGTGACGATAATTATTCACCTGATTTGCTCAACACAACACCCGCCACTGTACCCGTCTCATCGGAACTGATGGAAGTACAGGATGAGATGCAAGTGGCTGAAGCAATACAAATTACTACTCAAAACAATGAGGAAATTACTGTTAATCGCTTTACCGAAACCGATGAGTATTTTCCAGTGACGCGGCAGCAGATGAAACAAAGCTGGCGGCATTTACGCCGAATGGTACGCCAAGGTTTGCCCACAGAGTTAGACATAGAAGCAACTATTGAGCAAGTAGTACGGCAGGGAGTTTTGCTAGAGCCTGTACTGATGCCCAGTCGGGTGAATAGAACTGAACTACTTTTGCTGATTGACCACAAGGGGTCGATGGTTCCCTTTCACGCACTATCCCAGCGATTAGCTGAGACAGCATTACGAGGCGGACGCTTAGGAAAAGCTAGTATTTACTACTTTCACAATTGCCCAACTAAGTATCTTTACCATGACCAGACGCGCCAGCAAGCTGAACCTATCGCAGATTTTCTAGCTCAGCTGCGTCCAGAACGTTCCGCTGTATTAATTTTTAGTGATGGGGGTGCAGCACGGGGCGGTTTTAGTCTGGAACGGCTAGAGTTAACCCAAAAATTTTTAGACCAGTTGAAACAGCGAGCGCGTTATATTGCATGGCTGAATCCGATGGCAATAGAGCGCTGGTTTGGCACAACAGCAGGAGAAATTGCCCGTTTGATGCCGATGTTTGAAGTTAACCGACAGGGTTTTGATGGTGCGATCGATGTGTTGCGGGGTCGGAGAATCAATGCACAATTAAAGTAGTGGCTTTAATTAACTTAACTGCAAGTATTTCAAGGGTAGAGAGCATGAAGCCAGAAGTTGCTAGTCGTCGAATTGAGTCTTTTGGTCAACGTTTCGGGGAACCGCACCTTTATCTGGCTTACCATGCTGCTTTTCCGTTAGCCCTCACCCCAGATTTACTTTATCGGCTGTGGGCAAATTTTCAACGAGATATTCAGAAGCAAGAGTTGAAAATACCCTGGTTGGCTGTGGCTGATTTACTACTTTCTAGCCTTTGTGATGAAGTGGGGCATGAACTTTACGAGATGGATACAGCCGTGCGAAATGCCCTGTTGAGAGAGTTGAAAGCGAATCCCCGTTTTGGCCAGAAGCGGATTAATGAATTGTCTGATTTTTTGCTGATCTATGTACGACAGCAGCTTGAGAGCCACGATCCCGATATGCGCGATTTTGCTCTAGCCCAGAGGTGGACAGCATTAGCTTATACGCAACCGAGCGAGGCGGCACAAGAATTAGCATCTATTCTTGCAAGCTTGAAGTTAGAAGAAAAGGCAGAGTGGGTTCGTATGGCATCACTGGTGGAGACTTTTGCAGAGCCATTAGCAGAATTCCAACCTCTACTAATTTATGCTCGTGGAATGGCAAACTTTGTCTGTGGTAATCAAGAACGTGCAACAACACAGATTATAGGGTTACTAGCAAACCAGGAGCCTCAATTACAGATTGCGGGAGTAAACGTGCCAATTCCTGGACAGATAGCTAATTCTGTTGAGGAAGTTAGGTCTATTAATCAATTCTCAACTAACTTGACTTCTTCACAATCATCCAGTACTATTCGCATTTTAGCTGTGGATGATGTAGCAGATAATCTCATCCTAATACAAGTAATTTTAGAAAGTGAGGGATATGAGATAGATTTAGCAGCAGATGGTACAACTGCTTTATCACTAGTTAAAGAATCTCCACCTGATTTAATTATCCTAGATGTAAGAATGCCAAAAATGGACGGTTATGAGGTTACACGCCGCATCCGCAATAACCATAATCTTCCCTACATTCCGATCCTACTGATCTCAGCATTTCATGAAGCTAACATTGTAGAAGGCTTAGATATTGGAGCAGATGATTTTATCCGAAAACCATTTGATACAGATGAGATGTTGGCAAGGGTGCGATCGCTGTTACGGCTTAAAGGCGTGATTAACAAACGTGACCGAATCTTGATATATAGAGATGGTTCTGTTCAAAAAAATGAGATATTACCAAATACAGAGAAAGTTCAATCTAGCCAAATTAGGAGTAAAGTTATCAACCAAACATCCCAACAAAAAGAAAATCTTGCTTTGACAGCAGTAGAAATTCAACAACTTATTCAAAAAATTGAACAGACTTATCCTAGTACAAGTAATGCTGAAAAAATGGTAGTCGCGGCTAAAGCTGTTGAAGAAATAGAAAAAGATATAACTCTAAAAGTCCGTATATTAGGAGCGCTTAAAGCTGGTGCTGCTCAAGCTTGGGAAGAGATGATAGTAGCTCAACCTGTGGTTAAAATAGTCCTAGCCGCTCTTGAAGGATGGCAGAAAACAGAATAAACATATGCGGTTAGATGCGGTTAGGCAATGTTTAGCAATAATTAGTGTGTATTGCTGAAAATTAATAAAATTTTAGATTTTAGATTTTAGAATCTATGAAAATGCGATCGCGCGCTTTTACCAACGCGATCGCTAAAATTTCTCTCCCCTTAACCAATAAAATGCAGATGATTCCTCACCGCACTAATTAGATTATGGGTAATCGGCAGGCTATCTACCACCATACCCAGACACAACAGCATCATGTAGGAGATGGAATAGAGAAACAATTCTCTAGCTACAGTGCGATCCTCTGGATTTTGCAACAAACGCCAAGATTTGTGGATAAATAATCCTCCCAGAATTACGGCGATCGCAGCATAAAGAATTCCACTCGCGCCCAAGGGATAAACCAATAACACGGTTGCAACTACGGTAAGCAGGGTATAATACCAAATCTGCTTCACGGTTGCCGTAGTACCTTCAATCACAGGTAACATTGGTATCCCAACTTTTGCGTAGTCATCTTTAATCATCAGAGCTAGCGCCCAGAAATGGGGTGGTGTCCACAAAAAGACGATGCCAAAAATTAACCATGCTGACCAGCTTAAAGTGCCTGTGACAGCAGCCCAACCCACTAACGCCGGAATTGCCCCAGCAGCCCCACCAACAACGATATTTTGGGTAGTGTGGCGTTTCAGCCAGTGAGTGTAGACCAAAATATAAAAGACAATGCCAGAAAAGGCTAATAGGGCGGCTAACAGATTGGCAAATACTGTCAGGAGTGTAAAGGAAGTTGTCGCCAGTGCGATCGCAAAAATTAGAGCATCGCGTGGCTGCACCTTACCGGAAGGCATCGGACGATGGCGTGTCCGCTCCATGTCATAATCAATATCCCGGTCATAGACACAGTTAATCGTCTGGGCGCTTGCAGCCGCCAAGGTGCCACCAGTGAGAGTTACTAGCAACAGCAATGGATCTACTTCACCCTTAGCAGCAATCCACATACTCCCAGCCGTAGTAATCAAAAGCAAGGGAATAATCCGAGGCTTCGTTAGCTGGTAGTAACTTTGAATTACCTGTAAAAATGTTTCGTGGTGGCGAGAGACATTAGTCTCAATCATTTTGGCTCTGGTTCCTTATTTTTCAACAACTTATATGCAGCCCCTGCTCAAGCTGGCTCTTTCAGGCAAATGAAAATACAGATTTTCTACACCTGCGTGGGTCGCAATACTCGCCGTTGCGGCCATCATCAGTGCTGAGTGCTGAGTTATGAGTTATGAGTTATGAGTTATGAGTTATGAGTTATGAGTGCTGAATTATGAGTTAGGAATTCTTCCCCTACTCCCCCATCTCCCTCATCTCCCCCACTCCCTACTCAGCACTCAGCACTCGTGACTCAGCACTAACTGACTTAGCACTAACTGAGTCACGCAGTGCAAGAACTGTGAAAGCCACCAAAGTACCCAGCAAAGTAGCTCCTATAGCTTGGTGAGAGACGGTGAGAGGCTCGACTTGGAGATGTAATTTGAAAGTGGCGAATCCCAACAAGATTTGTAAGATCAACAACCCACCAGCCATATTTGCCAGTCGCCGCAAAGCTGGATGTAGTGCTGGTGTCCGCCAACACATAAATACCATTGCCAAGGTTGCCACTGTTGGCGGCATCAAACCAGCAATATGACTGTACATCACATTACAAAGTTGAGAACCGCCGAGGCATTGGTGTAACGCCCAGCGAGAGCCTACCAAAGCACCTAGCAGACTTTGCAGGTAAACCAAAACAGCAGCAGTTAAACTGACCCAAGGCAACTTACCAACGGTTCCATTCCCCTGATAGGGTGTAAGTGCCGTGCCGATAATCAGGAGGGTGGTAAAAAACAACAGCGCCGTCCCCAAGTGGGCGGTAACGATATCAAACCGCAACAGTTCGGTAACGGTGAGTCCCCCCAAGATACCTTGGAAGACGATTAAAAACAGAGCGAATGTGGATGCCCAAGGTAGCCAAGAGGGTAAGAAACGACGATGCCACCAGGACAAACCGAAGAGTGCGATCGCGCTTACACCAATTAAAGCTGCATCCAATCTGTGAAACCACTCCAGGAACACCTGGAGATTCATTTGCTTGGCTGGCACGAGTTCGCCATAGCACAAGGGCCAGTCTGGGCAAGCAAGTCCAGCATTCATCACGCGGGTGGCACTGCCTATTGCCATCAAAATTAAGGTGGCTATGCACATTTTCCACACCAAGCGCCGAATCATTTCCTTGGGCTTTTGTTGCTCAACTGCCGCTTCATTTTGTTGTTGTAGGACAAATTCGCTCATGAAGGATACTTTCTGCCCGCTCTTGGTGGATCTGTTAAAATTTTCAATTTTCTTTTGGCGTCCCATCTTCACCCTAGCGTATAGGCAAAGGGTTTATAGATTAGCACTCACTTATACTTTGAATCACTCCAGAAAGGTTTTGCCTGAAGCTTTAGGTATTTTTCAAGATGTGAGAAATTGATTGATCACAATTAATTTAAGCATTCTAAATTTTTCCTTAAATTTTTCTACTGATTCATATCTACTTTTGGCAGTATCTGATAGTCACCTTGTACTCAAAATTAGTAAAATAGTTAAAAAAATTAATAAAAATTTCAGACCTTTGGACTCTATGCCTTCCAGCCTAGACTACCTTAGTAAGTGGGCAGGTTTAAGATAACGTAGTAAATTCAATTAAGTAAGCCGTGAAGATTCCAAGTTCAATCTGGACATTACTGATTGGCATCGTGCTAACGCTAGCCAGCCTTTGGTACGGCCAAAATCACGGTCTGTTGCCAGTAGCCGCAACGGATGAAGCCGTTTTGGTGGATGGTCTATTCAACACGATGATGATCGTTTCTACAGGTATATTCCTGCTTGTTGAAGGTATTTTAATTTACTCTGCATTTAAATACCGTCGGCGTGCAGGTGACAATGAAGACGGACCACCAGTTGAGGGCAATGTACCTCTAGAAATTCTCTGGACGGCAATCCCAGCAATTATCGTTTTCGGCATTTCAGTTTACAGCTTTGATGTCTACAACGAAATCGGTGGCTTTGATCCCCATGCAATCCATGAAGCACCGATGAATCAGGAATCGATGAAAATGCATGGGGCTACGATGGCGCAGGGTGCGGGAACCGCACTCGCGGCAACTTTAAGCGATACTCCTCCCAGCAGCGAACCCAACCTCAATCAAGAAAAATCTGATCAGGCAATGCAAGATCCAGCTACCGCAGAAGTCCGCAATGCTGACCAAATTCCCCAACTGCGGAATGCCCCAGGTGTAGGTATTGTTGCTCCGACAATTGGCGGCACTCCTGAAAAAGCAGGCAAACCACCAGAATTACGGGTCAACATCACTGGTCTACAATATGCCTGGATTTTCACTTATCCTGAAACTGGTATAACTACAGGTGAAATGCACGTCCCAATCGGACGGGAAGTGCAAATCAATATGACAGCCAACGATGTCATTCATGCCTTTTGGGTGCCAGAGTTCCGCCTGAAACAAGATGCGATCCCTGGTAGACAAAGCGAGATTCGCTTCACACCCAAAAAAGCAGGCGATTATACTCTGATCTGCGCTGAACTTTGTGGACCATATCACGGTGCGATGAGAGCACCAGTAATCGTTGAGACAGAAGAAGCCTTTGACAAATGGGTGCAAGAACAGCTAGTTGCCAGCAAAGAAACGCTAAATCAAGCCGTTGCTGTTAATCCTGCCGATCTATCCCCAAATGAATTTCTTGCTCCTTACATTAAGGACATGGGAATTCAGCCAGAAATCCTCCATCAAGTTCACCATTAATCAAGAGTCCACCTCAAAAGTAATAACTCAGCACAGGCTAAACGCACCGCTAACAGCACTCAGCACTCTTATGACACAAGCTCAGTTGCAAGAAACTGCCAATATCCCCGCCCTTCTTGAGGAATCAGGGATCAGAAAATGGCAAGACTTCTTTGGCTTCAACACCGACCATAAGGTGATTGGGATTCAATACCTAGTTACTTCGTTTATTTTCTACTGCATTGGTGGCGTAATGGCTGAATTGGTTCGTACAGAACTGCGAACCCCAGAGGTAGATTTTGTTACCCCAGAAGTCTACAATAGTCTATTCACGCTGCACGCCACGATCATGATTTTCCTCTGGATCGTGCCAACCGGGGCAGGGTTTGCTAACTATCTAATTCCCCTGATGATTGGGGCAAAAGATATGGCATTTCCTCGGCTGAATGCTGTTGCCTTTTGGATGATTCCGCCTGCGGGTGTGTTGCTGATCGCCAGTTTAGTAGTGGGCGATGCACCCGATGCCGGTTGGACTTCCTACCCTCCCCTGAGTTTGGTAACAGGACAAGTGGGTGAAGGCATTTGGATTATGAGTGTCCTACTACTGGGTACGTCCTCAATTTTGGGGTCGATAAATTTCCTTGTCACATTGCTGAAGATGCGTATTCCCAGCATGGACATACACAAAATGCCCTTGTTCTGCTGGGCAATGTTCGCCACTTCGTCACTGGTTTTGGTATCAACCCCAGTATTAGCAGCAGGTTTGATTCTGCTTTCCTTTGACTTAATTGCTGGGACAACATTTTTTAACCCGACTGGCGGTGGCGACCCGGTAGTATACCAGCATATGTTCTGGTTTTACTCCCACCCAGCAGTTTACATCATGATTTTGCCATTCTTTGGCGGAATTTCAGAAATTATCCCCGTTCATTCCCGCAAGCCGATTTTTGGCTATAAAGCGATCGCTTATTCCTCTCTCGCTATCAGCTTTTTAGGGCTAATTGTTTGGGCACACCATATGTTTACCAGTGGTGTCCCCGGTTGGTTGCGGATGTTCTTTATGATCACCACCATGATCATTGCCGTACCCACGGGAATTAAAATATTTAGCTGGTTAGCAACCATGTGGGGTGGAAAAATCCAGCTTAACAGCGCTATGCTATTTGCCATCGGCTTTGTTGGCACTTTTGTGATTGGCGGGATCAGTGGCGTGATGTTGGCAGCAGTGCCTTTTGATATTCACGTTCACGATACCTATTTTGTCGTTGCACACTTGCACTATGTCCTATTTGGTGGTAGTGTTCTCGGCATTTATGCGGCGATTTACCACTGGTTCCCGAAAATGACGGGACGAATGCTGAACGAATTTTGGGGTAAGGTTCACTTTGCCTTGACTATCGTGGGTCTAAACATGACCTTCTTACCTATGCATAAGCTGGGTTTAATGGGCATGAATCGCCGTATTGCCCAGTATGACCCCAAATTTACCTTACTGAACGAAATCTGCACCTATGGTTCTTATATACTGGCAGTCTCGACATTCCCCTTCATCATCAATGCGATTTGGAGTTGGTTGTATGGCGAGAAAGCTGGTAATAATCCTTGGAGGGCACTTACCTTAGAGTGGATGACTACCTCACCGCCAGCGATCGAGAATTTTGATCAAACTCCAGTACTGGCTACAGGTCCCTATGATTACGGTTTGGAAAAGGCTAAAGAAGGTGTACCCTTATCTGATCCCAATCCATTCTTATCTGCTGGCCCAAACTCAGTATTAAGAGCAGAACCCGACCCAGCAGTTGCCGCCAATCCCGAAGACCGGAAATAGAGTTAGGAGTGAAGAGTTATGACTTTAATAAAGTTGTTAAACCACGTCTATCTTGAAACCTGTAGTTCTTCCGTGATGAAAAGGATTTGCCCTCATTCCCCAACCCCTTCTTACAGATTTAGGGTGAGGGCGAAAACTACGGTTCTTAACTTAGATGAGGTTTACTTCAAAATTTCTAACTCCTAACTCCTGTAGAGACGCGATTAATCGCGTCTCTACTCCTAACTCCCCATTACCCCTTATCCCCAGAGGGGACCCCACCTTCCCATTCCCCACTTATCAAAATTCATGCAAAGTCAAATAATTGACCCAGCTAAAACTGAACTAAATCATCACCAAGCGGCGGAAGCGTCCGTCGGTCATCATGAAGAACATCCAGACCATCGCCTGTTTGGGCTGTTTGTCTTTCTAATTGCTGAAGGGATGATTTTTATGGGACTGTTCGGAGCCTACTTGGCTTTCCGTGCTACCTTACCTGTGTGGCCGCCAGCCGGTACCCCAGAATTAGAACTATTGCTACCTGGGGTCAACACCATCAATCTAATTTCTAGTAGTTTTGTCATGCACAATGCCGACACTGCGATCAAAAAGAACGATACGCGGGGTGCGCGAATCTGGTTAGCAATTACCGCTATAATGGGTGCTATTTTCTTGATAGGTCAAGTATATGAATATACCCATTTAGAATTTGGTTTAACTACCAATTTATTTGCTAGTTCATTTTACGTTTTGACTGGTTTCCACGGATTGCACGTTACCATCGGTGTTTTGGCGATTGTTGCCGTGTTGTGGCGATCGCGCGTTCCGGGCCACTACAGTAACAAAAAGCACTTTGGCGTTGAAGCAGCCGAAATTTACTGGCACTTCGTTGATGTGATTTGGATTATTTTGTTCGGATTACTGTATTTACTGTAAGTATTAATTATTAGTTGTTCACTCCACGCGAACAACTTAATCAGCCTCCTTTGGGGGCTTTTTTAATTAACAGAACGCTGCTATTGCAGCTAGCTACCCTTAGAAGTTGTTTGAAAAGTGTTTTGCTGTGACTTTAGGCACTTTTATATCCCCCCTAACCCACGCCAGTCCACTTGGGGAGACCCCTGTTCCCGCGCTGGCTCCCCTTAAAAAGGCGGGAACCGGAATCAAAGTCCCCCAATTTATCGGGGTATTTAGAGGTATCTAGAAGTTTTGATACCGACGAGAGGACTTTTCAAACATCCTCTTAGTTTTCACGGGATCTGGATGCTAAATGCAACTGAGTTATTGCAAGTAATATAGACGCGAATAAAAGGTGGGAAAAGTCGGAAAAGTGGGATGTTTTGTAGAAATTATTGAATAACTACTTAATATCCTGTAACTTATATGTTAAAGACAGAGTAAACCATTAACAATTCAAAATTAAAGATATTTTCAGACGGAGCGAAAAGTGTGGTCTTCTCCCAAGGGGAGCAAGTGGCGTGAGACGCTAAAAGCGTTAGCGAGTGTCTGGCGATTTCCCCCATGAACAACTGCGTCAAGAAAGGTAAGCGCAAAAAGCAAAAGGCTGGACTGAATAAGTCTATTCTTGATGTTGGATTTGGAATGCCCATAAGCGCCATTAAATATAAAGTCGAGCAAATTGGTGGTGTGTTTATCGAAGTTCCAGCACGCCAAGTAAAACCTTCTCAAACCTGTCCTAAAAGTGGAAATCAGCACAAAAAGACACTCGATATTCGAGTTCATGAATGTGGTATTTGTAATTATGTTCAGGATAGGGACATCGCTGCTGCTGAAGTAATGCTTTATTGGGCGATACTCTACCGGGATTGGGAATCAGTCTCGTAGGCGCAGAGTCGTCTAGCTCTACTTCACACACCCCAAAACTTGCGGGAACTATGAAGCAACTAAAGGCGAAGAAGCGTCAGAAATCTCAAAGTAACTTCGTCACTAACGACTTGGGGAATGTAGAAACCCCAATCTCAGGCGAAGCAAGATTGGGGTAGTTCATGTGATAAGATTATTGAAATATTCCAGAAATAAATTTATATTAAAATACCTATAAAGCAAAGTATTAAATGAACTAGTTAAGCAGCTAATTATAAAACTACTCCAAAGCATATGAAGCCTCAGAAGCTGACTGCCTCAAATACCAACAAATCTAGCGCCAGGTATTCATAACCCTCACCCAAGCTCTGAATGGTCAGGAAATTAAGAAGTAGTATATGCCATATGAGCCAGAACCCTCTAGTTAGAAAAACACTCCGAAGTCGCTTTGAGACTGTGAAACTGTTGCGAAGCAGAGGCTATGGTAATACTTACTTGTTACCAAGTGCTAGACGTAACAAACATCAATCCTCTCTCGCCAGAAAAACACTTCGGAATCGCTTTGAGATTGTCAAACACTTAGGAAGTGGAGGATCTGGTGATACCTACTTAGCCGTAGACCGGGATTTACCAGGACAACCCCATTGTGTCGTCAAACATTTCCACCCAAAAGATTCTAATCCTGCTGTTCTACCCATTGCTAAAAAGCTATTTGAGCGGGAAGCGGAAGTTTTATACCAGCTAGGCAATGACCACAATCAAATTCCGAGACTGTTTGCCCATTTTAATGAAGATGGGGATTTCTATTTAGTCCAGGAATTTATTGACGGCGATGCCTTGACTCAAGAAATTGTACTAGGTCAACGTCTTAGCGAGAATGCTGTCTTAAATTTGTTAAAAGACATCCTGGAAGTGCTAGCCTTCGTCCACCAACACAATATTATTCACCGGGATATTAAGCCCCAAAATTTAATGCGGCGGCACTCCGATCAGAAGATTGTGCTAATTGACTTTGGGAGTATTAAGAGAATTGGTGCTTTGGGAGGAGGCTTAACAATTGCTGTTGGGACTCCTGGCTATATGCCAAGTGAACAGGCTAAGGGAAAGCCAAAACTTTGCAGCGATATCTATGCAGTAGGTATGATTGGCATTCAAGCTTTGACAGGTTTAATACCTGAGCAACTACAAGAAGATCCCAATACTGGAGAAGTTATCTGGCGCGATCAGGCACGGGTAAGTGACGCTCTTGCAAATGTTTTAGATACAATGGTTCGCGATCGTTTTAGCCAGCGTTACCAATCTGCCACAGAAGCTTTGCAAGCGCTTAATTCTGTTCTGGTGTTGTCACAGTCCTCACAATCTGCTGCCATAAACCAAAACACTGATGATAGCTATTTGCTAACTTATAAAAACTTTATTTTGCTGCTGGGAATAGGGCTTGGTACTATTACTAGTTTTATAGTAATAGTTTTAATCTATACATTTATTAATACAGGGAGATCGCCTTCAAACCAACCTACTCAATTAAATAATTCTATAGAAAAATTAATTGGCCCACGGTTCACTAATGTTAATGTGAATAGCCTAGTAGCCAAATCAGCAACTAACAGAGGAGTCTATAAAAGCAATTCCACCATTACAAAGACTACCAAAAAGCAAATTGAATCTCACTAGATTAGAAAGAATTAATCATGTATTAGCAATCATAAAACTGTCTATTAAGCGGTTTATTAAAGATTTACTTATAACTTAAATTTCTAGACATTATTAGAGGATAAATACCTATAAATTCCTGTAAGATAAACACAATAAACCACATTTAAAGGTATGGACAATACAAATCAAAAAAAAGCTATCATTAATAACGAAATAGCCCTCTTTCTGAGAGGTTTGATTATTGGTAAAGTGCTGACACTTATAGTTATTGGCGGACTGCTTTGGTGGTTACTCAAGCCGAATTTATTGTCCCGCGATAGCGTTAACTCTTCCTCTAATCAAAGTTTCAATGCAGGCTCTAATAATGTATCAGCTTTTCAGACAGTTGCTGATGTCCCCACTGGCTCATTTAATTACGGAGGCAGTACAGCTTGGGCATCTATCCGGCAATTGGTAGATTCTCAGATCCAGAGCGTTCGCCCTGAACTACAATTACGTTACGTAGACCCTGTTAATGGTAGCCCTGGTTCTAGCTCAGGCATTCGGATGTTGCTTGATGGACAACTGGACTTTGCTCAGTCCTCCCGTCCCCTTACAGATGAAGAACAAGCTATGGCAAAAGAGCGAGGCTTTAGCCTTGAGCAACGTCAGGTGGGTATGGATGGGATAGCAGTGGTAGTCAACCCATCACTCAATGTGTCAGGTTTAACTGTTGACCAATTGCAGAAAATTTATTTGGGGCAAATTACTAACTGGAATCAAGTAGGTGGGCCAAACTTACCCATCACACCTTTATCCCAACAACAAAAGGACGCAGATACAGTAATATTTCCTAGCAATAGCGACTTGAAAGATCAAGCACTTGGCTCTAATGTGCAGTATGTCTACTCTACTACAGAGGCAGTGCGCCAACTTAGCAAAACCCCTGGTGGTATATATTACGCTTCTGCCCGTTCAGTAGTACCTCAATGTAGTGTGAAGGCTTTGCCATTGGGTCAGACTTCTGGTCAGCTAATTTCCCCCTATCGCGAACCTATGGTGTCGCCTGAGCAATGTCCACGTCAGCGCAACCAGCTAAATATTCAGGCTATCAAAAATCGCAGCTATCCCATTATCGCTAACTTGTCTGTGATTATTAAGCAAAATAAAGGTCGGGAACAGCAGATTGGGGATGTCTATGCCAAACTTTTATTAACTGACCAGGGGCAAAAGGCAATTGAACAAGCTGGTTTCGTTGGGGTTCGCTAGTAGATTTGAAGAACAATAGAAATTGATCAAGTCTCAAGTAACTGACGTGCAAATGCGATCGCCTCTGTTGGTGTTAAGACTTTTCCCTCAGCTTGTGCTACGGCAATTTCTGCCAACAGTTGGCCGATGATTGGCGAAGCTGGAATATTTAATGCTATGATCAACTCCTTCCCCCTCACTAGTGCAGTGGGATGAGCGACCAGATCATCAGGGTTCAAGTAGCGGTTGATCAAAGGTGCCAAGACTTGGTAGCCCCTTGCTTTAGTTTCCTCTGTTGTAGCAACTGCTGTGTGTAGTGGCTTGTCACCAGACATCGCCTCTACAAAATTATCAACTGCTACAGCTAGTACTGCCATAGCGGGAAACATCATATCTGCATCATGGAACAAAAAGTATTGTTCTCGTAAGGACATATCAACTACTTGAAGCTGCGGTAATAGTTTCAGAGCAGTGATTACACCCCGGATTTCGGCACGACTATAAGTTAATTCCTGTAGCTCTATTTCTGCTAATTCTGGATCTGGGTTGACAAGACAAGCAAGTTTGGCAATACCTAACCAAGTGGTTTTGATACTATCGCGGACATATTCTTGCAGTTGTGCCCCTAATTGTGGCCAATTTTGGGTGAGTAAGGCAGCTGCATTGTCAACTGCTGCGAGTTTGATCAAGCTTTCACGGGTGGCGTTTTTGAAAAAAGGGGCAAGTAAACCATCTTCCCAAGCACTTGTAATCCAAGGAGTACCCTGAAAATTTGCCAGTAGATAGCCAATTTCTACCCGAACTCGTTCGGCTGCAACTTTAGTGATATGTGATGCCAAAGAACGAATTGCGGCTTGGGTAGCTGGCTCAATAGTAAAACCTAGTTGGGCGGCTTGGCGATAACCTCGCATTAACCGCAAAGGGTCATCTTTTAGGTTAGCGGGTGATACCATTCGCAAAATGCCTTGTTGTAAGTCTAGACAACCTTGCAGAGGATCGATAATTTCTTGCGTATGGGGATTATAGGCGATCGCATTTACTGTAAAATCTCGTCTGTGCAAGTCAACTTCTAAACTATTTCCTTCCTGTTGGGCAAAATCAGCTGTGGCGTGGGGAAAAACCACACGAGCAATTTGTCGTTCGGCATCGAGTAACACAAAACCAGCTTTGTAATGATGAGCGATCGCTCTCGCTACCTTTACCGCCTTAGATGGTATAACAAAATCTAGATCCAGATATTCGCGAGTTCTGCCAAGGATAGCATCTCGGACAGCGCCACCTACCATGTAAGCGGGTTGTGGCAGCCATTCCAAGCTAAAAGGCCAATTTTCGGGAGCTAGGGTAGAAAGAACTGATTCCTGCATTTTGACACTCCCGACTCCTTCAAGGAGTGGGATTCTTGGTTCATCCAGTCCATTTACCATGATTAGTTTCCTAATCATGCCAGAGATGGGTCTGTCCTCAAGCTTTTTGCTTCATTATTGCAGAAGCCAGATCCGGTATGCCCTAGCGTACTGCTTAAACCAAAAACTTTGGTTTTCTGGTACTTGGTGCTTAAAGATTTTACCTGTGCAAGCATTCCTGCACAGAACCCCATATCTTTAGTTTTCAAGGTGTGATGCCTCTCGGCTCTGGGTTTTTTAAGTGGTTGAATACCCTAACCACTCAGGTAATGATACCACACTGTCTCTTTTGCCGCTATGCATTCATGAGCCAGCGCTGTAGACGGGTTTCCCGTCGCTCTCGTCTGGTGTCTTCACGCCGAAAGGACGGATGTGGGTTTCTGAATCACCCACATACTCATGGGCTTTCTGCTCTAATAATTGTAATAAAAATCAACCCAGCAACTCATGAATAACAGTTGGGCTTAAGCTAGATTAACAATAAAGGCACCTGGAGTTGGTTCTATTATGTGTATTTGCGTGAACTGCCACTATGTAGACAGCTGTTTTACCTATCATGCCGTAGAAGGGCAGCACCAACAGCCTCACTTGACCGAAACACCAAATTTTGATCCGAATGAACCTTCGATCAATGTCAACATTCGGACTAAAGAGGATGTAATTGAAATGGAATGGGATGTTGTTGGTTGTCTCAGCTTTAAGCGGGAAACAGGTAAGTGGTCGAAGTTGCGTCCTGGTGAATTAGTGCCGACTTGATAGAAAATGATCAGTGTATCTTAAAGGTGACTACTGCACCAAACAGCAGTAGTCGTAGATATTTTTGTAAATAACTATAAGGGTAACTTTACCCGCATTTTTCATAAGTGAGAAATGCGGGTAAAAAAGTATGTACTCTCGTTTCCCTTCTTATATCATGTCCGCATAATTAGTTATGCTAACCACAGTCATTACACCCCACACGCCAGATGCTCCACTTGGGGAGAACCCCAAGACCGCACTGGCTCCTCTTAATCCCCTCCTTGCTTGCGGGGAACTCGGGGCCCCCTCTGGGGATTAGGGGCAGGGAGACAAAGCGTAGCTTTGGCGGGGTGGGGTTCTTCGGGTTTAATAAGCAATTAAGCGGACTTGATATTATGCCCAGTCCACAGCTTCATTTAATACTGGCGGACATGAGCAATTCATGAATTAACTCTTATTTAATCTTTGCTTAAGAATAGCTTAATCATTAGGCATAGATAATGAAAATGTAAAAAAAATACAATGTCCCTCAGTAAATATTACCCCTAGTAGGAATACTGATATGCTCAAGAGAAATCTCATTCTGTTCTTGTTAGCGTCATTTTTTGCTGCCCCCGCCGCCAACGCAGAGGTTAAGCTGATCGCAATTGGGAGCCTGAGTGGTAACATCAGTGATCTCGCCAGAAAAACCTCCGCTCCGCTCGAAAGCGGTGTTCCAGGAAACGTCCTCGGTGGTTTTGGGTCAGGACTGGCCTACGCTGGCCGTAACACCTTCATCGCTGTCCCAGATCGGGGCCCGAATGCCAAGGCATACAATAGCGCTGTGGATGACACAACATCCTACATCAACCGCTTTCAAACCATCAGTCTGAAACTCGTACCAAGCCACCTTGGTTCAGCGTTGCCCTTTACTCTTACTCCTTCTCTAATTGACACAACCCTGCTATCGAGCAAGAAACCTCTAGACTATGGTACTGGGATGGGACTGGGGCTGCCGAGCGGCGTCCCTGCCCTAAATGCCAAGAATACCTACTATTTCACTGGACGCTCAGACAACTTCGACCCCACCCAGATATCGACCAATCCCAATGATGCCCGCTTCGATCCTGAGGGCGTGCGTGTATCCAATGACGGTGAGTCCATCTTTATCTCCGATGAATACGGCCCCTATGTGTACGAATTCAACCGCGAGACAGGTAAGCGCATCAAGGTCTTTACGCTCGACAGCAAGTTCGCAGTCAAAAACCTAAGTCCTGTTGGTGCTACAGAGATTAGCAGTAACACGTCTGGACGTGTTGCGAACAAGGGTATGGAAGGACTCGCTATTACCCCTAATGGCAAGACTCTAGTCGGCATCATGCAGAGTCCGTTGCTTCAGGACGGTGGTACTAATGGCGCTTACACCAGAATTGTTAAGATCGACATTGCAACAGGTGCCACCCAAGAATACGCCTATCAGCTAGATAATATCGGCACCGCAGCTAAACCGAAATACCCGACAGTAAGTGAGATTTTGTCCATCAACAATCGCGAATTTCTGGTAGACGAACGAGATGGCAAGGGGTTGGGCGACGGCTCTCAGGCTGCCTTCAAGAAGATATACCGTATCGATCTGACGAATGCTCAAGAAGTAAGCAATATCACCGGGGAAAAGAACCTTGTTGGCAAGGCAGTTAGCAAGACCCTGTTCCTCGATGTAGTAGCTACGCTGACTCAGAATGGGATCAAAACAGAGGACATACCTGCCAAGCTTGAAGGTTTGGCTTTCGGATCAGATGTGGTTATCAACCGCGTAATCAAGCATACGCTTTTCATCACCAACGATAACGACTTCATTGGTACCATAACGCCGGACACTTACCATCCAGCAGGTATCGACAACCCAAACAAGTTCTTCGTCTTCGCAATTGACAGTAGTGACATCCCAGGTTTTGTACCCCAGAAGATTAAAGGAGGGTATTGATATCCGGCGTTCTTGAAAAGAGCATTCAAAAACAAGATTGGCTACTTACAGCAGTTTTCACTTATTTGAACCACATCTATCGTAGAGGCACAGCATTGCTCATGCGTGTCAAGTTAAGCTAAAACCCTTTTAAAACCTCGTTTCCAGCCTCTGGCTGGAAATACACTTCAATTGCGGCTCTGCCGCTAGTCTTGAGCCGGTAGCCCCCCATTAGGCATTCCCAGTTGGAGACTCTTGACGAGATAATCTTCTGTCCATAGCACAAGAAAAAAAGTCTAGTGTATTCAATTAAGAACCGCTATGTTATATGCTTGAATAAATCACGTTAACTCTATAAAAATAGATATTTTAAGTAACTTTGACAACAGAACTACAAGACATTGCAATAAATAAATACGCCTTGGCACTACACACCACCACTCCCGAATTGGGTTTGGCAATTAGTAATTTGGTCGGTGAAATTCGCTCTCAAGTTTGGAATTTGGGGCGTGATTTATCTAGCTTAATACATCAATATTTAATTGAATTTATCAAACCCCAAACTTGGGTAGATTTGTCTTATATCGCAGTTGCAAAAGGCCCTGGCGGCTTTACGGGAACTCGGATTGGTGTTGTCACTGCTCGTACTTTGGCGCAACAGTTAGATATTCCTGTATTTGCGATTTCAACTTTGGCTGCGGTAGCTTGGTCAGAAATAGGCAAAAGTCAAAATCCCAAAACTCTTGCTATAGAAATGCCAGCACAACGAGGTCAAATTTTTGCTGCTATTTATCAGTTTGAGCCAGATGATTCTAAACTAAGAGCGTGTTTGTCAGATAGAGTTTTGACACCAGAAGCATGGCAGGAAACTTTAGCGAATTGGAACACTAATTATCAGCTGATTCAAGCTCAATCTGGGCTAGCAGCGACGGTGACAAGTATTTTGGAATTAGCTAATCTCGATTGGCAAGAGGGGAAGTGTCCTAATTGGTCAGAGGCTTTGCCATATTATGGGCAGCATCCAGTAGAAGTTTAACTGATATGCCTCAATTCCTTCGCCACGCTCTAATAATGCTAAGAGGATGTCTGAGAAGTTTTAGATATGTGATTTTCATCACGCAAGTTGCTTGAGCATTAATCGAATCATGGCAACATAAATAAATGCTTCAGTT
>NZ_JBALCS010000066.1:0-17491 GCF_036919555.1 Nostoc sp. | reverse complement strand
TGGGCATTGGGCATTGGGCATTGGGCATTGGGCATTGGGCATTGGGCATTGGGCATTGGGCATTGGGCATTGGGCATTGGGCATTGGGCATTGGGTATTGGGCATTGGGGCAGGGCGCAGGGGGCATTGGGCATTGGGGCAGGGCGCAGGGGGCATTGGGCATTGGGCATTGGGCATTGGGGCAGGGCGCAGGGGGCAAGGGGGAGAATTAAAAATTACCTCTTTCCCCTCTGCTCCCTGCTCCCCTGCTCATCTTTCCCACTCCCCATTTAGTCGCAGCAAAGCACGAGCGATCGCTAATCTTTGCCATTGTCCCCCTGATAGATCAATCTATATTTCACCTCGACAAGACTACATCCAACTCCTAACCAATCTCTAACAATATCTTCAAAACACCCCGACTCTGAGCGTGTTCAAAAGCTGCAAGCCCTTCAATCAGGGGGTAGGTAGCATGAATCAGGGGTTGCACGTCAACTTGTCCTGTGGCTAGTAGCTGGAGGGCTGGGGGAAAGGGTCCACAACGAGAGCCGATGAGGGTGATTTCATCCACTACTAAAGAAGAAGCATCCAGACTGAGTTTGCCAGAATAAGTACTTTTAAGTACAAGCGTACCACGGGGACGTAGGGCGCGACGGGCGATCGCAAATCCTTCTGGATTGCCAGTACATTCTACTGAGATATCGAAATATCCATCGGTAACAGCGTCGGCTAGACTCGTTTTTATTCCCCGTGCCTCTAAGTTAGCTAGTTTGTCTCGATGACGTCCCACAGCTAAGAGTTCACAGCCAGTTAGGGCTAGTGTCTGGGCTACCAACTGCCCTAGTTTGCCATCTCCAACCACTAGTACCCGGTCATTTGGACGCAATGGTACTTGCTGCTGAATTTCCAAAGCTGCTGCTAAAGGTTCAGTAAATGTTGCTACTTCCGTTGACACATTATCAGGTACGAGATACAAGTTCTCTATCGGTAAACAGAGATATTCACCAAAAGCTCCATTCCGGTTGACAATACCTAGAACTGTGCGATTTTCGCAGTGAGTTGGTTGTCCATTGCGACAAAACCGACAATGCCCACAGACAGCGTTGATTTCTCCAACTACGCGTTTGTTAACTAAGTGTTCTGGCCCTTGTTCCACGATGCCGACAAATTCATGACCTAAAATACCACTGTAAGGATAGTAGCCTCTGAGTAGTTCCAGGTCAGTGTTACAGATACCTGCACGCAAGACACGTATCAAGGCTTCCCCCGGTGGTGGTTCAGGAATGGCAATATCTGTGCGTAATTGCAACTGCTTGTTTTCGAGCCAAAGTCCTTTCATTTTTCTTCACGTCCTTTGCCTAATATTTTGTCATACCATTTTCAAAAATTTTTGCAACATAATCAATCGGCTGTAGGGGCGTACATTTGTATATGCGTGTCAACATAATATTATACGAGCGATCGCGAACTTGCGATTTAGCACAACCTACCCTACCAAGGAGTTGCAGCAGGTTGGTCGTTAATGTTAACCCAATAGCGGGTACACCGTGCTAAACCGTTTATATCGCCATAGGCTTCTGCCCAGAAACTCCATCCAGCATTAATACCAGTACCATCATGGAATTCTGCCATCCGATATCCAGAGGTACCACGAACAATTTGTCCTACTTGGTTGCATATATTATCTGCAACTGCTTGAGACGTTAATTGTTTTCCTTGTATATTGGGAATCACCAACACTGTACCACCAGACCAAGAGTTGTTAGTTGCATCGCCAGGACTGATAATGGACGGAGGTAGACCTGCTGGTGCTGGATCATTTGTCTTTTTAATGCAGAGCAGTGAACGATAATTGTTGATATTAGTGTCGCCTTGATAAGGATCAGTGCCACCTGGCTGACCAATATCCGAACCAAACAAAACATAGGTTTTAGAGTTAAGCACTAGAGGTTTTCCGAACACTTTCCAGGTCATTGCTTTAGGGTTGGCTTGAGCCGCAGAAATTGAAACAGTCATCATCAATCCAACTGTTACAACACTTGTTGCAAAAATTTTGTGGAACATGGTGTTTTTTTAGCTTAAACAATGCCACATTTCAAATTACAACAAATTAGGTAATTTCTCATATCAGTAATGTAAAAACGCACGAGTGACACCGCTCCCGTCACGAGTTAGACCGCTCCCATCACGAGTGATACCGCTTCCATCACGAGTCACACCGCTCCCGTCACAAGTTAGACCGCTTCCGTCACGAGTCACACCGCTTCCGTCACGACTTAGACCGCTCCCGTCACGACTTAGACCGCTCCCGTCACGACTTAGACCGCTCCCGTCACGACTTAGACCGCTCCAGTTTGTTGGGAAGTGTGTAGACACAAAGCAATTTGTTACTAGATATCGCTGCGTAGGCAGAGCTCAACTTAGACGATCACACTATTGGTCTGTGGAGCTAAATAAGTACTAAAATTCATTACTTATTTGTTGAATTGTTTGAAATTTTTGTAGAAGTTTTCACTGCCCAAAAATCAGCTGCTCGCTTAAAAGGTAATAATAATCTGGCATCGCTTTGTTCCAGTAAATGTAAAAAGTCTAGACTCAGAGCATCTGCTGTACCCCCTAAAAAACTAAGGAATCATCGCTACCTTAATAACCTGACGCGCCTTCATCTCACAAAATACCTGTTCTAAATCTTTTAATGGCCGCTGTTCACTAATAAGTAACTCAAAGAGAATTTTGCGACTAGCGATCAGTGCAAGCGCCTCCCGCACATACTTTGGTGTATTATGAAATACGCCTTTAATAGTGAGTTCGCTGTAGTGTAACTGTTCTGTATTAACGGTAATGCTGGTATCCCGTGGACATCCACCGAATAAATTGACTGTTGCACCAGGACGGGCGCAGGCGATCGCAGTTTCCCAAACACTTGGTACACCAGTGGCTTCAATTACTACATCTGCGCCCCATCCTTGAGTGAGTTCTTTCACCACACTGGGAATATCTGCGATTTGATGATAATTAAAGGTCTGGATTGCACCCAATTTCTGACCAATTTCTAGCCTGTGGTTATTACCTCCCCACAACAAAACCTCAGCTTTCTCACTCAATGCTGCCACAAACATCAGCCCGATCGCCCCATCTCCTAAGACGACTACTTGATCTTTGGTTTTGACATCAGAACGCGCTACACCATGCAACACACAAGCTAAGGGTTCCGTCATCGCTGCCAATTCCCACGACAACTCATCAGGAATCTGCAACAAATTATGCTGTACTATCGGTGCGGGAATCTTCAAGTATTCCGCAAAAGTTCCATTATTCCAGGTCAGATTCGGACATAATGAATACTCTTGGCGTTGACAAAAAAAGCATTTCATGCATGGGGCGGAATTATTAGCGACAATGCGATCGCCTATTTGCCAATCAGTGACACCTGCACCCAAGGCAACTATTCGCCCAGCAGCTTCGTGACCAAACAGCGACGGCGGTTTCAGCATCTTGGCATGACCACCACGCCCCCAGACTTTCAAATCTGTACCACAAGTTGTTGCTACCCCCACCTGGATCACAACTTCGCCAGCCGCCGGAGTGGGGTCAGCAACTTCCTCTAAGCGTAAATCTTCTTGACCATAAAGTAAGGCTGCTAACAAAGCTTTATACCTATCAATTAGCTCCATCCGATTTTATCAGTTGGAGCTAATTGATAGGTATAAACTCGATTTCTATTAGGCTTTATTATGTCGAAAAACTAGGTATTCACTACTGGCTGGGGAACCACTCCGGTGTTCCGAGTTTCCAGATTAGGCAAACGAGTACCAGTTAATAGCGGTACTTCTTGTCGGCACGACAGGCAAAACCAATATAGTTCACCATGACGGGCATGACGCAGCAGGGAACCACCGCAACATGGGCAGGTGTTAGTTCTCGTACTCATACCAATGTGCTCCTTAAAAAAAGTTATTGTTTAAGCTGGATAAAAAAGCAGTTGATTAAAACTGAATTTTGGCAGCACGAATGCGGCCATTTGATTCTATGCGGTCTTTAATAATTTGTCTGTAAACAGCTTCATATCCGTTAACCATTTGGCTAACGCTAAAGTTTTTTTCCACATATTTTCGACAGGTTTGACGATTGAGTTCCAAAGCTAGTGGAATCATTGCCGCCATTTCTGTATAGCTTTTGCAGATAAAACCTGTTTTATTGTGGGCAATCACTTCCGGTACGGAGCCTAAATTCATGGCAATCACTGGTGTACCAGTTGCCATTGATTCAATCATTACTAGGCCAAAAGGTTCTTGCCAGTTAATAGGGAAAAGAGTTATGGCAGCATTGCCCAAAAGTTCAGTCTTTTCGGCGTGGTTAATTTCGCCTAGATATTCGATTTGCTGACCATCTATCAGGGGGGCAATCTCTTGTTCAAAAAACTTAGAGTCTGCTGGATCAACCTTTCCTGCCATCTTCAAGCGCCAACCACTCTGTTTGGCAATAGCGATCGCATGTTGTGGTCCTTTTTCTGGCGAAAAACGACCTAAAAAGGCCAAATATGGAGGTTCTGACGGTTGGGCTACGAATGGATAATCCGCTAGGTCAATTCCGTTATAAACCGTGTCAATATAATTGAGATCGAATTGACGCTGCGAATTACTAATGCTAACGTATGGTTGCTTTTGGTGGTAACTAAATGCGTGACGGTTGTCCGTTGTAAAGTTACCGTGCAGGGTGTGGACTGTAGAAGTTACTGTTATCAAACTTGCTAAAGCTAATGCCGAAATCCCTACATGAGAATGGATAATATCGAATTGGGCAGCACTTTGGTAAACTTTGCTCAGTTCCAACATTTCGTACACTGCATACTCTTTGACATTTGGATCTAAGCGTAATGCCTGCGGAAAAACTGCTTCTAAGTGAGCTAAAGTTTGAGAATCGCCAGAGGCAAACAAAGTTACCTGATGACCGCGACGAACAAGTTCATCAGTCAAGCGACTCACGACCAATTCGATTCCTCCATAATTAGGAGGTGGAACCCTTTCCCATAAGGGAGCGACTTGAGCGATTTTCATAAGTTGTTTTGGTTCAGTCTATGAAATTGTCCTCTATATAATGAGCTTCATCATTATATTATAAGGAAAGAGGATTTGCACTTACTCTCTTGACATTTAAATTAACCTAACAGGCTACTAAAAGCGCAATAAGAGTTAACCCTACCGCAAATTTTCTACCGACAAATCTAATAGACTATCGGCAAAAGTCAACCTGGAGCTACCCTTCTAACCGTATAGCTAATCTATTACTTGTTGCATCTGTCTTGGGGATCATAATGAGGTAAAATATTTTGTAGCAGAACTTACAAAATGGCAGAATTTGTAGCTGAGAATACTAAAATACTCAATGGGATCAAGTCATTAAAGCTTCGTTTAAACGTAATTGGGAAATGGAACAGAAATTATAAGTATTAAGCAATTGTACAAAAATTACATAACGTGTAATTAGTAATTTACAAAAATTCTGATAACTAACGAATGAAAATCGCTACTTGGAACGTCAACTCAATTCGCACTCGCCTCGAACAGGTTATCGATTGGTTAACCCTGAATCCTGTTGATGTTCTCTGCTTGCAAGAAACCAAAGTTGTGGATGCTGAGTTTCCGCGATCGCCTTTTGAGCAGTTAGGATATAAGCTTTATATCTCAGGACAAAAATCTTATAACGGTGTAGCTCTGATTAGTCGCCAGCCACTCCTAGAGGTAAGTAGCGGGTTTCGGGCGATCTTACCAGATTTACACCACGAATGGGATGATCAAAAGCGGGTGATTACAGGTGTAATTGATGGTGTTCGGATTGTGAACTTATATGTTCCCAATGGCGCAGCAGTCGGAACTGAAAAATACGAATACAAACTGCGCTGGTTGACAGCGTTACACGAGTATTTGCGGTTGCTCGTGCTGTCAGAACCGCCAATTTGTGTGTGCGGAGACTTCAACATCGCACTGGAAGACAAGGATATTCACGAACAAGTGAGTACAGAAAATCATATTATGGCAACAGAAGCAGAGCGCCAAGCCTTACGGGCTATTCTGACACTGGGATTTGCCGATGCTTTTCGCAAATTCACTACAGAAGGCGGAAATTTTAGCTGGTGGGATTATCGCGCCGCCGCCTTCCGTCGCAACTTAGGTTGGCGGATTGACCATCACTATCTTACACCCGTGCTATATGAGCGTGCTAAAAGTTGCATCATTGATGTCGCACCCAGAAAATTAACCCAACCCAGCGACCATGTGCCGGTAATTGTAGAATTTTAAATGGGGCATTGGTCATCTGGTGAAAATGAATGTAGAGACGTAGCAGTGCTATGTCTCTACAAGGGTTATGGATACGCATATTTATTTAATTTCTGGAGATATCTATTAGGCATTGAATATTGGACAAAAAAGAGTAGAGTTTTTATACTTGTTCACGAGTATCAAAGACTCATTAACGGATAGGACTTACGCAAAATTACACGCTAGTAGGGGCAATTCATGAATTGCCCTAAGAAGAAAATCAGGATTTCGGCTATTGTTTGCGTAAGTCCTGACGGAGTTCAAAGACTCATTCACGAGTTATTTATTCTATAGCCCTAAACCTTTAGAATCTCTAGCAGATGAGTAAGTATATTGGCAGGAGTGAGACCTAAATATGTAAATTAATTACAACAAATCAGTCTAGGAAATTATTTTGTTTTTAGGCATTGGAATGAATCAGGATCGTGCTAAATTGATAATCGCAGCCAGCGTTCAAAGCTTTGCCAGTAAAATTTTAGAAGTTTTTAAAGAATTGCCAAAGGGCATCTCTCCTGATTCAGTGTCTGTAAAACCTTCTTCTCTATCTTTTACAGGAGAAATTGATATTCAGAATTATGAAATGGATGAAGATTGACAGCTTGTAAATTTTCAGATAATCACTCCTTATAACAATACCTTCGCTAATTTACGAGGAGAGTTGATATATGAACTCCCTTTTCTCTAAGGCTTGGCAAAAACAAAGTCCTAAAAATTCCTTCAAGGTTTACCGCAAGGTTTTTTAACGTATTGCCCGCAGTATAAAGGGTTTGAGAGTCGAAACTACCTTGTAAGTTAAAGGCTCATGTATGGGTCATTTTGCTAGTTTTGCCAAGATTTTTGTAGGCTCTTATTTTAGCGAAGGTATTGATTTAACGGCTTATATATATCCTCAGAACTGGGATTAAGATAAGGACGCTGTAAATCTATTAGGTGTCGCGTAAAGTGTTGGTCAATAACTCTCATCCGTTCCTCCATCACATTTTTACCTTTTTGCCAAGCTTCTAACAAAGCATTAGCGACAATTTGGCAACGGTTCATCCCAAAACTTTCTTGTGCCGCAAATTTTTGGGTTGGTTCTTCGGCTAAACCTAACCCTGGAGCTAAAAACTTGGTAAACAAGGGAATTTCAGGCTGGAAATGGGATTGATTTTCTGGATAAATAACCTGAAGGATTGTGCGGATTGCCGGATAGTCGGGGAGTTCAAAGTAGAGTAGCCCCGAATCATAGCGTCCGTATGCAGAAGGATTGTGAAGAACCTGAAAGCTAAAGGGAATCGAGGCTGCATTCAATTGCAGTGTCAGACTTTCCATGAGAGCGATCGCACCAGATGCCGTAAAGTTAAAGTAAATTCGCCCTGCTCCCAAATCAGTATCGGGGTTGCTCTGGCGTTCCTGTCCGACATTACTAACTGCCAAGTAACAACCATTTTGCAGTCGATTTTTGGGCATCCAGATTGCTACCATGTCACCCACTTTCGTAGATTTCTTACTAGATTCTAGATGGCAGTCTGGCTCAACATAAAGTGTTAAACCGCCTTTAGTCACCGCCATAGTCCCATCAGGTTCTTTCCGCAACACCTGCCATTGCGGGTCAAAATAACCTATGCCGTGATTAGTGGCGTGCAATTGCTCGTAAAAGTTCCAATCAATCTCCAAAATGGAATTATCTGCTAAATTATGCTTTGGCGGGCGATTAGTACTATCAGTATTCACTATCAAAGTACTTTGCAGAGAGCCATTGTAATAAATTCCATAGAGAAAGTTTCGCAGCAATAGAGTGAGATACTTATGTTGTAAATCTACAGAATTGTGCTGAAATCTGTCGGCTATTTTACTCGGCAGAGC
This sequence comes from Nostoc sp., assembly GCF_036919555.1. GTDB lineage: Bacteria > Cyanobacteriota > Cyanobacteriia > Cyanobacteriales > Nostocaceae > Nostoc. Next base: position 9,347 of record NZ_JBALCS010000066.1, on the reverse strand, counting down.
AAAGGGTTGATAATTAGGATGGTAAATACAAAAATTTGACTCAATCTGGATATTCTTAGCAATGTCCAATAGAGAAGTTAACGGTTGATTGATTGTGTATTCTGGATTCTGGATTCTGGATTCTGTGTTCTTCTTCAAATTGTTCTGCTCCCTGCCATTAACAACCGCGAAGCCGAGTTTTTTCGTAATAAATACGAAGTAACTGCGGCTCTTTTAGAGGTTGAGGAAGTTGATGGATTTTTGCTACAGTATTCAGGATTTCTGACTCTGATATCCCGAAAATAGTCAGTACAGCTTGCTCCGGCATTGTGAGTAACCTTTTAGCTACTTGGAGCATACAGATGTCAGCATTACTAAAGTATTTGCGGCACGTAATCATCTCCTGTATTTGATGAATCAGTGCCAGTCCCGCAAACTGGATAACACGCGAAATAAAGTCACTGCGGTATTCCAAAATCATGGGGAAAGCATTTATATAAGCCCTAATTAGGGCAATAATTGAAGGTTGTAAAATCTCTAACGGTGTCAAAGCTAGATGTAGAGATTCTTCTAACTCAATGGTGGGGTCTACGACGAGACTCTTGAGCCAAATTCCTAAATAGCTTGCTAATAAAGTTCCTAAATCAAAAGCTGGATCTCCCCAAGAGCAAGCTTCCCAATCAATTAGTCGTACTAGGCAATTGTCTAGTTTTTCCCACCTGGAATGAAGCAAAATATTGTTCAATTTCAGGTCATTGTGAGTCAAGCAGCAAGGATTCCAGTTAGATGCCAAATCAGCGATCGCTGATTCCAAACTCTCATACTGTTGATAGAGAACATAGAATTTCAGTGCATCCGTGGGAACAGTCCCAAAAATCTCCGGCTCAATTGAGCCTACTCCTTGCGCCGGATTGTAAAAGCCATAGCGAAACTCTCCTTGAGGAGCAGTTGCCATAAAATCCTTATATTCTCGGCGGTTGAAGGTTGCACGATGCAGTTGTGCCAAAGTAGTGCCGATCGCAGAAGCAATTTCTTGTGGAAAAATATCATTGTTATGGTAAAATATTCCAAGCTCTTGATATTCACTCAGGTAATTGCGAACCAGGATAGAATTTTCTTCGTCAAAATGCACTACCAACGGTGCGATCGCTGAAATATTGCCGAGAACTGGAAACTGCTGGAGCAACTGATGAAATAGCCATTCCTGAAACAATTCATGAGGCAGCGCGTCATTGTTGTTTACGTTACGTTCTTGTTTAAGGAGCAGTTTTCGATTATCTGCTAGAGTCACAAGTAAATCGAAATTATTCTTACTACTTCCTGGCAACTCAGATTTATCTGATGCGCCATCTTCTGAGCTACACAGACCCGCGTCTTGCAGATACTGGATAACGTTATGAGAAGACAGTGATAATACCATGTATTATTTCCTACTTCATAAATTACTTAAACTAATCTGTGTCAAATTTGCTTGGTCTTAGCAGCTTTCGGTAGATAGTAACTGATGTGTAAATAACAATAAAGATTTGTACAATCTACTAATATCCCATACTTTGGGTAGAAACCTGCCAAAACGGCACCAAGTCTTTTACAATTGCTTTAAAATTTGCTCCCAGATACCGTGACATCTTTACAAATACATCTAGAGTAAGTTTTGTAGTTGAGCCTTTTGATGTAGCTCCATCTCCTTTTTTTGTGGTGGAGAAGCATCCCCAGCAAAAATTTAATGTTCAGTAGTCATGCTGAAAGCAGTGAAGAATTTCAGAAATCCTTCGCGGCAGGAAGCATGATATTCAACGCTATTATTTTTATTTATCATCACAAGGCCAAAAAAACCGGACTTTTTAGGCAATTAGTCATGATTTTTTTCTTTAATTTTCAGAATTAATGTCTGGAAACCTTGTAATTACGTTATTTGTGTCGCCTACAAATTGTAGATGACTAGAGGCGATCGTAGACAACGGCTACATGAGTGCATCTTATGGAACTACACTTTTGTCAAGTTCGTTTGTCTGGTAGTCAAACCTCTTGGCTCGACTTTATCCAAAATTAAGAACTTGGTTCTCTTGATACGGCAAAACTCTAGCTTTTTGGTAAAAATTTTTTCCATGTCACTGATTCTCGGTGAAAACGAAAAAGTAAAACTACCGTCCCATAAAGCTTTCAGCGTTAGCTTGAGGTTGCCAAAAAATGGATAAAGTCGAGCTTAGAGGATGTTTGAAAAGTATTGGGCGAATAGAATGAGACTGTTGGCGAATTGATAGGGGGTCTAATATCATGTCCGCCAAATTACCCATAATAAAAGAACCCCACCCCCAACCCCTCCCCGCAAGCAGGAGGAGAGACAAAGCACAGCTTTGGCGGGGTGGGGTTCTTCGGGTTTAATGAGCAATCAAACGGACATAATATAACCCCTCAGCCTGAATCCATCTTAATTTCTTTAATTTTCAGTGCGTTTCAACGCACTTTAGCTATTAGCCCGCAATTTATTGCAGGGCGGGAAAGCAACGCCAAACTAAGGTTTTAGGGGTGGGGGGTTTAACAAGAGAGTGAATGTCGCCAACAGTCTCATAGAATTCGCTACTACACAAGCCTTCGCGTAGCGTCTCGCAGAGAAGTCCACCTCCGTGGAAAGCATGCAAAATCAAGGATTTTTAACCCATGTCGGTGGGTAAAGTCTCCTGTAGCCAAGCCAGTGCGTTGGGTAGCCAGCACTGTTCGCGCAGCATCTTTGCCAGGAGAAGACGGGTTTCCCGTCGCTCTTGTCTGGCAGTGCCTTGCGCGTCTCCCGCTGGGAGAAGCAAGCACCTGGTCCGCATTTCTCACAAGTCCCGCGATGTCTGCGACGGGCGTAGCTGCGGTACTCCTCATAATCCTTACCCAGAATATGTTTCGGGCATTTTTGACAGGTTATTTTTTGATGCAGTGTAAAAAACCGGAATCTAGATTCTATAAGGTTTTGAGAATAGTGGTGAGAAATCCGGGCTGTAACTTAGTGGCTGTACTTCCAACTCCCTTTTCGCTTTAAATGGAGACGGCAGCTATTTGCTGGGGTTGGTAGTCAGAACCAAGTTTATTGGCACAAAAGCCGTTATCCCGTACTTGATTTGGTTCAATTGTTTTTCCCCAGTCCAAGGGAGTCATTACATACTGTATCGCTCCTTGCTGCTTAAAATCTGCGTTCCAAGAGTTATTAATCTTAGCTTGATTCATATTAAATGCCAGTTGCCAATTGCTAACCTTGGTATTGCCCTGATTTGTAATTTTGAAACTGACACAAAATCCAGTTTCCCAGTTGGAATTGATCTCAGTAGTAACTTTTAGTTGGGCAGTACTAGTCGGAGTTGGGGAGACAGAAGGAGTCGGAGTTGGGGAAACAGGAGGATTACTCGGTTGGTCTGTCAGTTGAACTTGTACAGGTGAGAGTAGTTGGGACAGTAATTGCTGCTTGGGTAGATCAACACTTTGCCAATCATCTAGTAAAATTCCGCCTGTATCAATACTATCAGGATTCCAGCTCCAGTAAGTAAAGCTCAAGTTATTTATTTGAATGTATTTCACCAACTCATTTTGCCAAATTCCTTCTTTGGAATTTAAGTCTACTTTCCGTCCCCCAAACTCCCCAATTAAGATCGGAGCAATATTCTCACTAGCGATATAGTTAAATCCTATTTGCCAGCGTTCAATTAGATTTTTAGGAAAGTTAGAGTCATAAAAGTAGGGCTGATTGTACACCCCAGCGCCGTACTCATGAGGAGAATAGACTAGTTTGTGAGAACGAGATAAACGTACTGGGTACTTTTTTACACCTTCTAAATTTCCACCATTCCAATGCTGTAGCAGTTTTTGACCTAGGACATTCTTTTCTACTCCTTCAACGACAATCAGCCAATTAGGATTGACACTGAGAATAGCATTGCCTGCGCGTTCTGCTGCTAGTCGCCAGTCGGTATTGATGTTGTTATCACCCCAGCTAGCTTTCCCGTGAGGTTCGTTTTTTAAGTCTGCGCCAATCACGTTAGCTTGATTTTTGTATCTGATGGCTAACATTTTCCAGGTATCAATCCAGTCTGCTTCGGTAAACCCATCTCCATACCATAATTCTGGAATTTGCTCGTCGTTGAGGCGGTGGCTGTCGAGTAGGATCAGTAATCCTTGGTGTCCTGCTTCTTGAATGATTAAGTCCATTACCTCTAAGGGGGTTTTACCTTGGAGTTCTATGTTGCTGCCAATTCCAAAATCAATGCCACTTATATTAGGCGATCGCAATGCTGACACAGAATAAGGTAGCCGGATCAGATTATATCCCAAGCTTTTAATCTGCGCCAGCATTTCTTTATAATCTCGTTTCCATAAACCATGAGGGGCGTGTGTATCAGTTTCCATACCAAACCAGTTAACACCTCTGGGCAATACAACCTTGCCTTTCGCATCCACAATTGTTCTGCCAATCGTTGAAAGCGGTAGCTCTATGGGTGTCGCAGCCCTAGAAGCATCTAGCTGGATACTAGCAGGTAGTTTAGTCAAAATTATTACTAAAAATACCACTAAGCTTAAGGAAAATATCAGGAATTGCTTGTGTAACCTGAATGTTCTTGGTTTACTTTTAGAGTTCAATCCCATAATTTTATTATCCTTACTGGAGAACGATATCTAAGCTAAATTACTTATAAATTTTACGTAATAATTTTTACATTAAATATATTATTACAGTATCTTCACTGAAAAAATATTTTTATATATCTGACTATTTCATCGAGCATAAATTTTCGTATTCTGACTAAAATGCATTTATTTGACAGCTTATTAGTTATTAAATTAACATTCTATACATATAATAATCCTACTAATCTTAGAGCAATATTTAGCTGCTATTGTTTCTGTATCTTCAAAAATTGGATACTGGAAGCCAATAGGGCTAAATTCTTTGAATGGTAAGACGTATAAGCTTATATCGATATTTTTTTATTTCCCTTTATATATTCAAATATAGTTATTTAATTTACAGAAAGTTTACGTAAATCACTGAGTTCTTCATCAGTTTTATATTGAAAAAATCTTGAACAAAGGATAATTTAGATACTAAGGCAGTACACATACTGACTGACCGTGAAAGCTCTAAACAAGCTAGATGTTACAAGCGGTGATTATATCTACTGCGATCTATCCATAGTCTTTTATTTAACAAAACATTTCTGATTATGACACTTTCTGCACTGCAAAAATTCTTACTGCCACCTGCGATCGCTTCCCTAAGTATATTTTCTTTAATGTCATTTCCCCTTGCAACATTAGGCGATAAACAAATTGCCATCAAATTCCAGGAAGAACCCATTTTTTACGGCAAGCTTAGAGATATTGCTATTCCTTACGTAATTTTTGCAACTGCACTTAGTATAGGGTCTGGAATTTCAGCACTCGCTTTCTGTGGTTGGCGAAATTCTTCCTCTAAATCAGCGAAAATTCAGCAGGAATTATCTAATCTAGAGCAACAGCTACAGCAAAAAGAAGCATTACTAAAAGAATGGCAAGTTTCCGAGCCTCGGCTGCAAATTTCTGGATTGAGCGCTTTTTTAGATGACGAGGTGTCTTTTGACCAAGCTCTCAGTTCAAAAAGCTCTGCAATAACTGCATCTCAACCTATTGCAGCTCAAACCCCGACATCAATGTACGCACAGCCAGTAAAGCCTGTACCAAAGGTTGCAACTCAAAAAAATACCACTACGACTATGAGAAATGTTGCTGCTACTTCTGCGTTTGCATCTGCCCAAGCTTTCCTTAGCTATGCTCAAGAAAATCCGAACAACATCAAACAAACTGCTATTAGTGAAGTGAATCAAACAGCAATCATGCCATCAGAATTTGAAGAGTTGCAAAAACAAATTAAAGAGATGATGTTACAGATGCAGGCAATGCAGAACAATTTGCAACTAACGCCCCAAGCAACAAATGCTGAGGTAGAATCCACAGCTAAATTTCAGATATACTACAACACTGTTCTTTAAAATGTACTCAAATCTGTTTATCAAAGAGCAAAAGCTGAAGATAAACAGATTTAATGTTCATTACCTAACGCTCTTTCATCACTCTGGTCAAATAAAAATTTCAGCAAACTTATAAACAAGGTACAGCAACTGGGTTTGGAGCTTTATTTTCTAACATTATGGCTAAAATCATCTTTTTGAAATGAAAGTCTTGTGTAGCAAGGAAAGCTCCGCCGAGGCGTCAGAATCAATCAGTGGGGCAACATTCGTCTAAACTAAAATGATGATCGCTCATCATTTTAGCTTATGACACTATATTTTCCTCGACGTAAATTTGTTTTATATGGTTCAGCCACTTTCGCTACTAGCCTCTTACTGAAAGCTTGCAGGAGCAATCAAAGCACGACACCAACAGTTAGTAGTAGTGGGGAAGGTTTTAAAATAGCGATCGCACTTCCTGGAACGATCACTGATAAAGGTTGGAATCAGTCTGGTTACGAAGGCTTAACCCTTGCTAAACAAAAGCTGGGTGCAGAAGTTGCATATCTGGAACAAGTCGCCCAATCAGATCAAACAGAAGCATTAACAGACTTTGCCCGCAAGGGTTATAATGTTGTATTCGCCCACGGTGGACAATTTGATGCAGCCATAGAGCAAGTTGCTGCACAATTTCCAAATACATTTTTTGTGGGTGTAAATGGTAACAACAAGGGAGAAAATATTGCCTCTTTGCGAATAGATCATTTGCAAGGTAGTTACTTATGTGGCAGTATTGGCGGGGCTATGACTAAATCTAATAAATTAGCTTATATTGCTGGACAAGAATTCCCCGCTACCCAAGAAGAACTACGGGGATTTAAATTAGGAGCAAAATCAGTTAAACCCAATATTCAAATTACTTCTACATTTCTAGGTGATTGGAATGATGTTGCTAAGGCAAAAGAAGCTACACTTGCCTTAATTTCTTCAGGTGCGGATGTAATTTATCAATGGTTAGATAGTGCTTCACCCGCAGTTCTACAAGCAGCCAGCGATCGAGGAGTTTATGCTTTTGGGAATACAAAAGACCAATTAGATGTTGCTCCCAAAGCAGTGTTAACAAGTGCGGTTAAACGATTAGATATAGCAATAGCTTATTTAGCAGAACTCGCAAAACAAAAACAACTCAAAGGGCAGATATATACTATAGGTTTAGAAATAAAAGATATATTCTATTTAGGGAGATTTGGAGCAGCAGTACCGGAAACGGTTAAACAAAATGCTTTGAAAATACAACAGGAAATTATTGAGAAAAAAATTATCTTTGAAAGTTGTCAGGAAGCTGGTAAAGATACCCGTTGTGTGAAAAAAGTATGAAAATCAATGTATTTACGTTTAGAAAATATTAGTAAACGCTTTAACTCATTTGTTGCTAATCACAATATTAGCTTCAGTGTTGATGCAGGTAAAATTCATGGAATTTTAGGTGAAAATGGCGCAGGTAAGACGACTTTAATGAACATTATTAGTGGTCTATATCAACCTGATACCGGAAAAATTTATCTAGAAGATAAACCAGTAAAAATTACCTCTGCAAAGGGCGCAATCAAACTCGGTATAGGCATGGTATATCAACATTTTATGCTTGTGCCTCAGTTAACTGTTACCGAAAATATCATCCTGGGTACAGAAAATAGTTGGTGTTTAAATCTGCGTCAAAAACAAGAAGAAATTGCTGCTTTATCCCAAGCCTATGGTCTAGAAATTGACCCCGCAGCTCAAGTAGAAAATTTACCAGTAGGGACACAACAGCGAGTAGAAATTCTCAAAGTTTTATATCGCCAAGCCCAACTATTAATTCTCGATGAACCAACAGCAGTTTTGACACCAACGGAAGTTGAATCATTAATTAATATTTTGCGACAACTGGCGGGGGCTGGAAAGACGATTATTTTTATTAGTCACAAGTTAAAAGAGGTAATTAATCTTTGTGATACAGTAACAGTGTTGCGACGAAGTAAAGTAGTAGCGACAACCACAGCTAAAGAAGTGACTCCTCAGCAATTAGCAGAATTGATAGTGGGGAGGGAAGTAGTTTTACAAGTGAATAAATCTGCATCTGTACCGGGAAAAGTGATAGTGTCGGTACAAAATTTGTCAGTTGCTAATGATCGGGGTATTCCTGCTGTCAGCAATGTTTCATTTCAATTACGGGCTGGGGAAATTTTAGGAATTGCTGGTGTAGATGGCAATGGACAACGAGAATTAGCTGATGCGATCGCAGGTGTAAGAAGCATCATCAACGGTAAAATTGAGTTTAATAGCTCTTGTACTCGGCAGAAAATAGGTTACATCCCTGAAGATCGGCAAAAAATAGGTTTGGTGTTACAATTTAGCATTGCCCAAAACTTGATTTTGAAAGCTTTTAAAAACTTGCCATTCTGCCACCATTTTTTATTACAACCACCAGCAATAAACAATCATGCCCAAGTTGCAATGGCAGAATTTGATATTCGAGCGACTGGGGAAGATATCAAGGTAAGCCAACTATCGGGGGGAAATCAACAAAAGGTAGTATTGGCAAGAGAACTGGCGGGAGAACCAAATTTAATTATCGCGATGCAACCCACGCGGGGATTAGATGTAGGAGCGACAGCCGCAGTTCATTCTCGCTTATTGTTAGAACGCGATCGCGGTGCCGCAATCTTGTATATTTCTATAGAGTTAGAAGAAGTGATGGCAATGAGCGATCGCATTGCCGTAATCTACAGAGGAGAGTTTGTCGCTATTTTGGATGCAGAGATAGCGACGATAGAAGAAATTGGTTTATTGATGGCTGGGGGGACACGCAGAGGGTAAAATGCCAAGTCGTTACATTATTTGTTGTTTGCCCTAATGCCCACTTAAACGTCGAAGCTGATCTCGAAAATAGCAGAAGCTTGGTGATTGATTATTGTCAATGTCCATAAGGGGAGAGATCCTTTCTGCCCAAGTTGCCTTCTCTTTACCAATTCCCTGCCAACCAAGTTTAGATAATTTTTGGACACCACCGGAATATACTGTATCGGCTAACTTCTCCCATGTGCCACAAATATCATCATTGGTATATGAATTTAGGACTGCTTGTTTGGCGCTGGGATAAGCTGCCTTCACTGCTGTTAAATCACCTAGATACCATGCTTCTCCTTCCTCAATAGCGATACAAAATTGTGTCTTTGGTTTAGGCTCACAAGAATTTACGATGTCAAGTAGTTCTTTGCGAAAAGCACTCAGGCATCGGTCATCAAGATCGCAAATAATGATGAGGACGTATAGAACTCTTGCAAAAGTCTTTTGTGGTACAATGAAAAGTTTGACCATTTGTGATTAGGACAATGATATCGCAGTGAAAATAGAGAAAGCCAA
>NZ_JBALCS010000065.1:0-17282 GCF_036919555.1 Nostoc sp. | reverse complement strand
TCCGTAAATATTTGTGGTTTCAATCAGGCAGGAGGTAGGAAGGAAGAGGGTTTTAGCCTAGTTGATCAATTTTTGAGATAGTTTGGTTTGATTGCGCCAACTTACTTAATCTTCATAATATGAACACTGAAATAAACTCCAGAATACCTGTTGCTTTAACCATTGCTGGTTCCGATAGCGGTGGCGGTGCAGGAATTCAAGCTGATTTACGCACCTTTGCTTTTCACTGTGTCCACGGTACTAGCGCTATAACCTGCGTCACGGCACAAAACACTCTAGGAGTGAGCAGGATTGATGCCATGCCAAGAGAGGCTGTTGTGGCGCAAATTCAGGCAGTAGTTGAGGATATTGGCGTACAAGCTACCAAAACGGGAATGTTGCTCAATCAGGAAATTATCTTTGCTGTTGCCCAGCAGGTAGAAGCTTTACAAATCGCTAATCTAGTAGTTGATCCAGTAATGGTGTCACGTACAGGATCACAATTGATTGATGATGATGCTGTGAAGACCCTGTGCCATGCCTTGATTCCCAAAGCAGTTATCATTACGCCGAATCGCTACGAAGCCCAGATTTTGAGTGGTTTACAAATTAATTCTTTGGAGGATATGCAAGCTGCTGCTGAAATTATTCACAAGACTTTACGGACGAAGGCTGTTTTAGTCAAGGGCGGAGGTATGCAGGGAGATATGCGTGGTGTTGATATCTGGTTTGATGGGGACAAGTTGGAAGTTTTGACTACAAAGCAAGTAGAGACTAAAAATACCCACGGTACTGGTTGTACACTATCGGCTGCGATCGCTGCTAATCTGGCTAAAGGAAAAGACTTGTGGCAGGCTGTGCAACAGGCAAAGGAGTATGTGACTACTGCACTCACTTACGCCCTAGATATTGGCCAAGGGCAAGGCCCCGTGGGACACTTCTTCCCATTGTTACGAAATTAACCTTTTGTGATCAAGGGGATTGGGAACTGGCGTATGGAGAGAAATAAATTCAAAATTCACGCATTCAAAATTGAATAAGTTCTGCCTCCTCTTTCCCAATGCCCAATAAATCTTTGCCCTTTCGGCATTTTTCTATTATTCTTGGGCATAGTTTCATGGCTGACTATCTCTGTTAGCATCTCTGTACGATCTAATTACCTTGATTTTTAATACCAAGTCCCCGATGCGAACAACCATAGGTTCTGTTCACAGGAATTCGCCAACACCGACTACTCAAGCCTACCCTCCCTCTGTACCACTATCTGTATATAGGGAATTGTCAACAGAGTTACAAGCAACACAGGTGAGGCTAAATGCACTCACCACCCAAAATCAGCAATTAGCACAAGAAAATCAACTACTACGACAAGAAATTATCAAAGTCGTTGAGTCTTTTTCTCACTTGCAAAAGTTTGTGAATTCCCATGCTACGCCTAGTTATCACCAAGCTACCCAAGCTTCTGGCGACGTTAAAAGTGCCACCAAACAGCCAGTAACACAAGCGCGTCCACGTCAGCAGGTTTATCGTTCCCATCCACCCGTTATCCCCAAAGCCCCACGCGAACAAAGCCGCCACCAAGACTTTTCTCCACCTGTAATGGAAATGAATTTTCCGATACCAGAACCAGTTTTTATAGAAGAGCAACAAGTCAGTTATTATTCCACTACTGAGCCAGAGATTAAGGGACTCAATAGCTGGTGGTTAATTATCACCATCTTGTTAATCATGTTGACTGCCTTTAGTGCTGGATATTTCGTTGTGCGTCCCTTGTTTGAACATCAGAAAGGTTAGTTGACACTCCCACAGTTAGCAGCAAGAGGCTTTCGGGCTACCGTGCAATTTGTCTACAATCACTCTCTAAATATCCGAACAAATCTGCTAAATGGCGGAATTTATTTATTTTTAGGTTATAAAAGCTACATAAAATGCTAAATTGACAGCAACTTCTTTATGTTAGAACCTCAAAAATTATCCAATTAATAAATCCTTGCTGGTTCTCATGTTCCAAATTCTCAAGCAAAGCATCTACACTTTAAAAAAAGTGGTAATTATTACATATGTTTTAGGAAAAGCACTGCTAGTTACAGCTTCAGACAACGGATCTGGTTAGATATATAAACGAAGCTAGTAGAAGTCAGGAGTCAAGAAGATGAAAAAAGTGGAAGCTATTATCCGGCCATTTAAGCTAGATGAGGTGAAAATTGCCTTAGTTAACGCTGGTATTGTTGGGATGACTGTTTCTGAAGTTCGGGGGTTCGGACGTCAGAAAGGTCAAACTGAACGGTATCGCGGTTCTGAGTATACCGTTGAGTTTCTGCAAAAACTCAAAGTGGAAATCGTCGTTGACGATAGTCAGGTTGATATGGTGGTGGACAAAGTTATTGCTGCTGCCCGCACTGGTGAAATCGGCGATGGTAAAATTTTCATCTCGCCTGTTGAGCAAGTGATTCGGATTCGCACTGGCGAAAAGAACACAGAAGCAGTTTGAGTGCTGATAAGCTTCTGAACTATATGCCTATATATGACTCAATAAGTCACATATAGGCATATTTGTCCATTAAATTATTATTGTCCAATTTAAATAATTCTTGTCATCTTTGCAATGAATAGCAATAATCGTCAAAAGTCATAATAGTCAAGGGTTGTGACGATTTTATTATCTTAATCATTCTGCAAACAATTTTAAATCAAATGATGTCAGCGCTTCACAGTTGGCAGTTGGTTCGTAATAACCTCTAACAAAAATAAAACCAATTATCCCGGTATAAAATACCATTTTTGCATTTCAGTTGGTAATATGATTGACTGTCTATAAAAAGACACCTATACAGTAGACCTCTTGCATAAATCAAAAATAAGAACCCCACCCCGCTTGCGGGGAGGGGTTGGGGGTGGGGTGTTAGGGACTTTTGCAAGAGGTCTAGTTGATGGGTTAAACACAGAGGAAAAAAGTAATTGATTCAGCCTTTATTTATACTTATTATCAATAAATGTTAACACTTACGAAATAAAGGCAAGTTTGTGATCATCAAAAGCCGGAGATTCTACTGTTATGGCAAAACTCACTCTTCCAAAGCTGGAACGTCACTTATTTGCGGCGGCTGATATTTTACGCGGCAAAATGGATGCTTCTGACTATAAGGAATTTATCTTTGGGATGCTGTTCTTAAAGCGGGCTGCTGATGTATTTGATGGGCGCTATCAGCAACTTGTCAAGAAATTTATGGATGAAGGTCTGAGTGAAGAAGCCGCTAAGGAAAAAGCAGACAACCCTAAACGCTATGTTCCAACTAATACAGAAGCTTATACGTTATTTGTGCCACCACAATCTCGTTGGAGTACCATAGTTAACACCTTTCATCAACAAATAGGCAATAAACTTAATACTGCCTTACACAGTCTTGCTGATGCTAATCAGGCGGTGTTGCGGGATGTTTTTGAGCATATTGATTTTAATGACCAGGTAGGTGGCAAGAGTACGTTAAGCGATTTGCAATTACGCCAAATGATAGAACATTTTGACAAGCGATCGCTACGGAATGAAGATTTAGAATTTCCCGATTTATTGGGTGCAGCCTATGAGTATTTAATTTATTTCTTTGCTGACTCTGCTGGTAAAAAGGGCGGTGAATTTTATACTCCCCGTGGAGTGGTGAAGTTAATGGTGCGAATTGTCAACCCCCAAGAAAGGATGGAGGTTTATGACCCCTGTGTGGGTTCGGGGGGAATGTTAATTTTGTCTAAGCAGCACATTGAAGAACACGGTGGAAATTCCCGCGATTTGAGACTCTACGGACAAGACAATAACGGGGGAGTTTGGGCTATCTGCAAGATGAATTTATTGCTGCATGGAATCCCCAATGCTGTGCTTCAGAACGACGATACCTTGATGGTGCCGATTAAAGAGGGGGGGAATTTAAAGCATTATGACCGAATACTGAGTAATCCACCGTTTTCGCAAAACTACAGCCGGGGTAATAAAGATAACCCGATGGAGTTTCTTGAGAGATTCCGTGTTTTTTGCCCTACAAGTGGAAAAGCTGATTTGATGTTTGCCCAGCACATGCTGGCGGTGTTAAAGCAAGATGGGATTATGGCGACAGTAATGCCGCATGGGGTACTGTTTCGCGGTGGAGAAGAAAAGAAAATCCGCCAGTTATTTATTGAAGAAGATAATTTAGAGGCGGTGATTGGCTTACCACCACAATTATTTTATGGTACTGGGATTCCGGCGTGTATTTTGGTGATGCGTCCCACAGGTGCCAAACCAAAAGCGACTCAAGGTAAGGTGTTATTTATCAATGCTGATGCTGAATTTCAGGCTGGACGCGCTCAAAATTCTTTGCGTCCCGAACATATAGAAAAAATTGTCTCAGCTTATCAAGATTTTACAACTAATGCTGATTATCCTGGGATTGCTGGTTATGCGGCGGTGGTGACTCAACAACAATTGGCTGACTACGAATACAACTGCAATATTCGCCGCTATGCTGATAATACCCCACCACCAGAACCTCAAGATGTGCGATCGCATCTTTTGGGTGGTGTACCCAAGTCTGAGGTAGATGCAAAGCAAGAATTGTTTACTAGCCACGGTTTTGACCCGATGACTTTGTTACAACGAAGGGTAGGGTAAACGTGGAAAAACGATTGCACCCCACCCCGCCAAAGCTACGCTTTGTTTCCCTTCCCCTTGGTAACTACGGTGTACATACAAATGCGTTCGCCGAAATAACAAATGAGTTCGCCGAAATAACAAATGAGTTCGCCGAAATAACAAATGAGTTCGCCGAAATAACAAATGAGTTCGCCGAAATAACAAATGCGTTCGCTGAAATAACAAATGAGTTCGCCAAAGTAACAAATGTGTAGGCGTAGCCCGCCGCAGGCATCGTCCTTATTGCAATACTGCAAATCTTTGGTGATGAGGTTTTTCCGACTTGTGTGTACACAAGTCAAATTACCCCCCTTAATCCCCCCTTAGAAAGGGGGGAAACCAGAAATACAGTTCCCTCCCCTTAGAAAGGGGAGGGTTAGGGTGGGGTAAAACTGACGCGAAAAACCAGGTGAGTAAACTATTTCAAACTTGTGTATACACCGTAGGCAGGCGGGGAGGGGTTGGGGGTGGGGTTCTTCGAGTTAAATAAGCAATCAAGTGGACATGATATAACAAGCTGATACGAATTAATAAATATGGAAGAATATTTAGATTTTCAGCCAACGTTAACGGAACGCGCCCAAATTAAGCAGCGCATTGAAACTGATGCAGGGATTGGACAACAGGAGGACAAACTACGGCAAGTTACTCTCAATTGGTGGCAGCAACATCAACAGCGTTTAATTGATTTGCCTAAAAACAAGCAGTTGATGAAGCTACGGGCAGAATTTTTACAGACCTTTGAAGCGGCGGTGCGTCCCATTGGTTTGTTAGATAGGTTTAAGACTATGGGAGTCATTGCTAGCTGGTGGGAAGATGCTTATGAGGTTTCTGCTGATTTGAAACGTTTAGCGAATTTGGGTTTTAAAGGTTTGATTGATTCTTGGGTGGATACAATTCGGGATGCTTTGGAAGATACGGAAAGTAAGCAATCTGGTAATAAGTTTGACGCTTTGAGTCACAAAATTGTCCCGGCGCTGGTTCCGCAGTATTTGCAACAGTTGGAAGATGCTGAGGCGGAAGTTGCTACGTTGGAACAGGAGAAGGAAGCCTTTGAACAAGGGGAGGAAGGGGAAGCGTCAGACGATGGGGAAGTTGTTAACTTTGTCAAGCAATTAGAAGAACAACTGAAGGAATTGAAATATTCAATTAAGGATGGTCAAAAACGGCTGAAGGAATTGCTGGGAAGTGACCGTAAAAAGGGGTCGATTAAGTACGAGAAAAAGCAGGGTAATGATGCGACTGTTTTAGAAGAGGAATTGGCTAATCTGCAATCAATGGTGATCCCAAAAGAGCAGGAAATTGCCGAGATTGAGGTGCAGTTACAACCCTATAAGGAGATTTTGGAAAGGTTGAAGGAAGCACGTAAGTCTGTGCGGGAGTTGAAAGGGTTGCTTGTAAAAGAGTTGGAAGCTGCGAGTGCAGGTTTGAGTGAGGAGAAAGCGCAGGGGTTGGTTTTGGATTTGTTTAAGGCGGATTTGTTGATGCAGTTGGAGAGATATGTGAGTGAACACCGTCAGATGGTGATTGCTGCTGTAGAGAATTGGTGGGATAAGTATCGGGTGACGTTGGGGGAAATTGAGAAGGAAGAGGAGGAAGTTAATCAAAAGTTGGCTGAGTTGTTGAGGGGGTTGGGGTATGTCTAAAACCCTCGTTAAGTCTGAGACTTTCAATAATACACCTATCGGAAATTTTCCATTAGATTGGGATATTGTAACCATCGGTGATATTGCTACTTATGTGGGTAGTGGAATAACTCCTAAAGGTGGAAGCAATATCTATAAGAAAGAAGGAATTTTATTCATCCGAAGTCAAAATGTTACTTTTGAGGGCTTATTGCTAGATGATGTAGCCCACATTGATAAAAAAATTCACAAAATCATGAAACGCAGTGAGGTTTTTGCCCATGATGTTCTTTTAAATATCACAGGTGCATCAATAGGTCGTTGCTGTCCACTCCCTGAAGGACTTGGAACAGCTAATGTAAATCAACATGTTTGTGCTATTCGTTTACCTAATCCTAATCGAGAGAATGCAATATTTTTATCATCTGTCCTTGCATCTTATATTGGCGAATCTCAGATTAATAAACTCAATGCAGGTGGAAATCGTGAAGGATTAAATTATCAACAGCTTCGTGCTTTTTTAATTCCTTTTCCTCCAACACAAGAACGTGCTGACATCGCTAAAATATTAGACGCGATTGATAAAGCGATCGCACTCACCGACACCCACATCACAAAACTCAAAAAAGCCAAAGCCGGACTACTGCACGACCTCCTCACACGCGGTATTGACGAACATGGCGAACTGAGAGATCCCACACGTAACCCTGAACAATTTAAGCGATCGCCCTTGGGGATAATTCCGAAAGATTGGGGTGTTCAACCAGCCGAAAATATTTGTCTTGCAGTCGTTGATTGTAAGAACAGAACCCCGCCTGTTACAGATGAAGGTCATCCTGTTATCCGAACAACAAACATCAGGAACGGGAATTTTATCTATAAAGACTTGCAATTTACTGATCATCGTTCATACCTGCAATGGACGAGAAAAGGTATACCGCGTTATGGGGATGTTCTGATTACAAGGGAAGCCCCTGTTGGTGAAGTTTGTCTACTTCCTGAACATATGACACACGCTTGTTTAGGACAACGCATGATGATGTATCAAGTAAATCCTGACATTATCGGCAACGATTTTATGTTGTTGTCGCTCCTGTCAGACTCAGTTAAATCAAGGCTTTTAGATTTAGCTGGTGGGTCAACTGTTGGGCATGTTCGTGTTGGAGACATTCGCAGACAGTTGGTTCATGTTCCACCTTTATATGAGCAAGTCAGAATTGTTGAATGCTTAAAGCCCTTGTCTCAAAAGCTGAGTGTGAAAGTCAATATTTTAAATAAACTCAAATTATTAAAAAAAGGCTTAATGTTAGACCTATTAACCGGACAGGTGCGCGTCAAAATTTAACCAACAAAGGATAAAACTAAAAAGAATATAAAACAATCCAGTTCAATTAAGCATTTCTTCCTTCTCTTCCTTCTCTTCCTTTGCGTTCTTTGCGTCCTTGGCGGTTCGTTAAAAAAATTGACTTTGATAAAGAGTTAAGCCTTAACCCAACCGTATTGGAATATAAAATACAAGAAAAGCTCGAAGAAAACGTCATGATTGCAACACCCAATAAATACCATTTAACCCCCGACGAATATCTCCAATGGGAAGCGAGACAGGAAGATTAAACACCAGTATATAAATGGCGAAGTTTACGCCTGACAGGAGGGACAATTCCCCATAACGCCATAGCTGTTAACCTTATCGCCGCACTTAGACCCCATGTCAGAGGAAGTTCTTGCAGGGTTTTAAGTTCTGATGCCAAAGTGGGAATTACAGAAAAAGGTTCCTTCTTTTATCCTGATGTACTTGTAACCTGCAACGCCCAAGATAGACAAGCGATTCAAGTCATTCAATTCCCTAAACTGATTGTTGAAGTTCTTTCTCCCGGAACTGAAGCCTACGACCGAGGTGCTAAATTTGCCCAATATCGCCGTCTAGAAAGTTTGCAGGAATACGTACTAATTAATTCCGAAAGCATTGGTCTAGACATCTTCCGCCTCAACGATCGCAGCAAATGGGAACTAACTTATTATACCAACGGCGACAAAATTGAGTTAGTTTGTATTGAGTTTAAATTTCCTATAGAACTGCTGTACGAAGACGTAGAATTTTCGCCACAGGGGGCGCAAAATGACGGGACTTGAATATACATATACAGAATTACCCACAATAGAACAACTCCAAAAAATGCAACAACTTCCCGGCGGTTTAGGCTGGGAACATATCGAAGCAAACCATTTAGCAGCAATCTCCGAACTACGGGACGATTACCACGAAGTTCTCCTAATTCCCCGACTCCAGCGCCAACTCAGAGAAATCAACCTCGACGACAACGGACAACCCTGGCTAGACGAACGCCGCATCAACCAAGCCATCAGCCAACTGCAAAACCTCGGCCCCGGTAAACTGATGGAGAAAAACGAAACCCTGACAAAACTCCTCCTCACAGGCGTGAAAGTCGAAGGACTCACAGGAAAACAAATTACCATCAACCTGATAGACTTCGACCACCCCGAACGTAACGACTTCCTCGCCATCAGCCAATTCCGCATCGACCCACCGGGAGTAAAAGGCCCAAAAGGTCACTATCGCCCCGATATCATTTTGTTTGTCAACGGTATCCCCCTCGTCGTCATCGAATGCAAAGCCCCAGGTGCAGATATGCTCAAATCTGGGATTCAAGACTTGCTCAAATACTCCAACCAACGCCACAGCCCGCTACTAGAAGGAATTGAGCGGCTTTTTCACTACAACCAATTGATGATTTCCTGCACCTCCGGGCGGGCTGTTGTGGGTACGGTGGGGAGTCAACCCAAGCATTATCTGGAATGGAAAGACACCAGCCCCTTTGATTCCAACTTAATAGCCCAGGTTTTAGACATCACAAACCCTACCCTTCCCGAAGAGGAATTAATCTCAAGTGCATCTAATTACTTATTACCTGAATCTTCCCCTACTAAGGAAGACGAAACTTTAACAGCAGTCAAAAGCGGCGAAAAGTTAGAAGATTTAATTGACCCATCCAAACTTAACCGCCGCCAGCAACTCATCGCCGGAATGCTTCACCCCGCCAACCTGCTGGATATCCTGCGCCACTACATCCTGTTCACAACCAAACACAACCGTCGAATCAAAATAGTCCCGCGCTATCAACAATTTCGTGGCGTATCCAAAGCCGTTGACCGCTTGTTACACGGTAAAACTAAAACACAACACGGTAGCGAAGACCAGCGCGGCGGTATTATCTGGCACTACCAAGGCTCTGGTAAAAGCTTGGATATGGTGTTTATCCTCCGCAAACTGCGGACAATTCCCCAACTTCAACAGTTTAAAGCCGTCATCGTTACCGATCGCACAGATTTAGAAGACCAACTTCAACAAACAGCAACCCTTTCCGGTCAAACTCTGCAAGTAGCAACAAGCATCAAAGATTTAGCGAAGAAACTGCGACAAACAGGGCCGGGTATTGTTTTTGGGATGGTTCAGAAATTTAACAAAATTAATGAACTGAAAGACCTCTCCCACCCAGCCTCTCTCTCCTACGAGGAGAGGGAGGAGCAAAGCGAAAGCGAAAATCAGGGTTTAAAGCCTCTCTCCACTTCGGGGAGAGGTTTGGAGAGGGGTCTTACAGATATCGAAGAATACGCTGATATTGATAAGTTAAACAACGCTCTGAATCCCTCGGAAAACATTTTACTATTAATTGACGAAGCTCACCGTTCCCACAGCAACACCCTTCACGCTTACCTTTCCAAAGCCTTACCCAACTGCGCCAAAATTGGTTTTACAGGAACTCCCATCATCTCCGCAAAGAAAAAGAAAACAAAAGACATCTTTGCTAATGACGAAAATCCTTATATTGATATCTACAGTATCCGCGATTCTCAAAAAGATAAAGTTACAGTTCCCATTTTCTACGAAGGGCTGGAAACAATGGGAGCAGTCAAAGGAGCCAACACCCTAGACCAACTTTTTGAGGTGCTATTTCAAGACTATACCGCAAAAGAACGCGCAGCAATTAAATCCAAATACGTTGGTAAGAAAAACGTCCTCAACTCCAAAGAACTGATGAAGGACAAGGCTAGGCATATCTTACGCCACTATGTCACCCGGATCATGCAGGGTAAATTTAAAGCTCAGGTAGCAGCAAGCGATCGCCAAGCTTGCGTTTTGTACCAGCAATATCTTACCGCAGCCAAAGACGAACTGATTCAAGAATTAGAATCAAAAGCTATCATTCTGCAAAGTCTGAAATTAGAATCAGCACCAGCCGAATACCGCACCCTTGTACAAGCTTATCCTTACCTCGATACCATCAAGCGCTTAGAATTTGCGGCGA
Source organism: Nostoc sp. (assembly GCF_036919555.1). Classification (GTDB taxonomy): domain Bacteria; phylum Cyanobacteriota; class Cyanobacteriia; order Cyanobacteriales; family Nostocaceae; genus Nostoc. The sequence goes on along the minus strand of NZ_JBALCS010000065.1, from coordinate 6,690 downwards.
TTATCTCCGCCAACAGCAAAAATGACCCCCAAGCCTGGAAACAATGGACGGATGAAAATAACCATACCATCTACAAAAACCGTTTCTGGAAAAACTTAGATGAAGATGGTTTAGCTTTTTTAATTGTGAATAATAAACTCTTGGTGGGCTTCGACGCACCTTTAGAACAAGTGCTATATGTAGACCGCAGCTTAGTAGAACATGATTTATTACAAGCGATCGCTCGTACCAACCGCACCGCCGAAGGTAAAGACTACGGCTTAATTGTAGACTATTACGGTATCGACATCGCCGCCGCGATGAGTGTCTACGACCAAGAAGATGTCGATGGTGCTTGGTTTGATATCCAAGAAGAACTACCCAAACTACATGAAGCCCACCACCGGGTAATGAATTTTTGGCAAGAATGCAACTTAAATATTTACGATGACAAAGAAGCTTGTATAAATATCCTAAATCATGATGAGCGAGCGCGTGCAGAATTCTATCAACTTCTACGGGAGTTTCTGCAAGCAATGGATGCCTTTTTACCTCGTCCCCAAGCTTTGCGCTACCTGAAGGATGCGAAAAAATTGGGAGAATTAAAGAAATTAGTCGATGATATTTTTCGAGATGAACGCCCAGAAGATGCTAAAGAAAAAGTTCAAGCCCTGATAGACCAACACATTCAATCTCAGGGGATTAACCTGAAAGTTTCACCAGTAAATATCCTTGACCTAGACTTTGAGCAACGGGTACAACAAAGAAGTTCCGTCCAAACTCGTGCGGCTGAAATGGAACACGCCATCCGTTACCACATCCGCACCCATCTAGACGATGACCCAGTTTATTATCGCAATCTCAGCGACAAACTAGAAGAAATTTTACAACGTTTGGGTGCAGATTGGAATGCGATCGCTACAGAATTTTTAAACCTAGCGCAAAAAGTCCGAGCCGAACACACCGAAGTCAGCGAAAATCAACCATCAGCCCGAATTCGCCCATTCTTCAATGCTCTCATAGATACGCTGGAGTCATCAACACCTGAAATTACCACCCAACTACAAACCTTTACCACCGAACTGGTAGACTTTATCTACAACCAAAGTTATGTAATTGGCTTCTGGAACGACTTGGTAGCCAGGGAAAACCTCTGCAAAAATATCTGGCTGAAATTAGAAGATTTAAATGTCTTCCCAGATAGTAAACTGGATGGTTTAGCAGACCAAATCACCCAATTAGCCGAACGACACGATGCAAATCGAAGCAGATGAAAACCATTAATGTTGGAGAACTTTCCTTTGAATTGCGCGAAAGTCCCCGTCGTCGCACAGTTGAAATTACCATCGAACGCGACGGTCAACTAATCATAACAACACCACCTCAAGTCCCTGTAGAAAAACTAGGACAAATTATCGAACAACGCTACTTCTGGATTTACAGCAAACTCCTCAAAAAAGCAGCTATCAAACCACCATCAGCACAAAAAACTTATTTACCTGGCGAAGGCTTCCACTATTTAGGACGCAGCTATCGCCTCAAGTTAGTAGACACCGCAGACAACCCCCTGAGACTTTACCAAGGACGCTTTGAACTTTTGCGATCGCATCAAGAGCAAGGTCGAGATTTATTTATTCAGTGGTATCGCGGTCATCTTCAACAGCATTTAGAATCAATTATTACATCCATCACTAACAGAATAGGTAAAGAACCGACTTCTATGCAAGTGCGCGAACTCGGTAATCATTGGGGTTCATGTAATCCAAAAGGTGATATTTATTTCCACTGGCGTGTTGCTTTGCTTCCTAGTTCCATGATTGAATATGTAGTCGTTCATGAAATGGTTCACTTAATTCAACCCAACCACAATAGAGACTTTTGGGATAGGGTAGAGCGAATCTTACCTGACTGCGTGGATAGAAAAGAGTGGTTAGCAAAAAACGGCGCAATTTTTAGTTTATGAATTTGTACAAGGGGTAGTAGTTTGTCAGGGTAGAATCATGTCTCGATAGATTATTGTTGTGGCGAGTTCTGCACAGGGTATTACTATTTTAGTAATGAATAAAATTTTATTCATTGACTGTAGAAAATAGGAATTAAAGAAGGCTTGTCAATTTTGCCTTCAAAAGCCCTTGTTGGCAAGAGTTTTCACGGGTGTGGTTTCCAAAGCCCTCTCGTTAGGTGGTGGGTTGAAAGTATTCCTGTGAAAACCTCCACTAGTACATTCAAGAGTTTCCAAAGCCCTCTCGTTAGGTAGTGGGTTGAAAGAAGTCTTAGATGCAAATGTGGCGATGGCGATCGGTTTCCAAAGCCCTCTTGTTAGGTGGTGGGTTGAAAGTTCTGATCACCGAAGTCGGGCTTTGGCTATATAATCTTGTATTAGGGTGGTTTGAAAGGAGCGCTGCGATCGCACGTAAGACGCAGCTATTTCATAGTAGTGATGCCTCTGCTTGAGTGAAAACAAGAAAAGAAGAGGTAGTAGATTTTTGTCATTAGACTGCAAATAAAGCGCTTTAAAGCTAGTCTTGTAATTCAAGAGCCTTGGGCTTGCTGTAATCTATTAAATTAGAAAACATATATTTGTCCGAGTTTTACAGGCTGATTTTGGACAACAATTCTTTAAAACTGGTTTCAACTCTAGACAATAATTCTTTAAAACTGGTTTAATTGCTGAAAGTCCCGGAAATGCGTAACTTATGTTCCTGAATTTCGTAAAATTGGACAATAATTCTTTAAAACTGACAATAATTATTTAATGGACACATGGAGAATAACGGATTTGAACCGATGGCCTCTGCGGTGCGATCGCAGCACTCTACCAACTGAGCTAATTCCCCTTAATTAGTGCTAAGTCAAGAGTAATATTACTCATTAACTCAATACATTATCACCATATAATATTCTAACATTCAGTTACCGATTGCTGAGGCTCTTTTTGGGAATAAACCTTCTGTACCCGTTCGAGTTCCAAATCACTGAGATAATCAACAGTCCAGTTACAGCAGCGCTGGAGCATGTGGAATGGGTATGTATTCGCTACCCCAACAACTTGCATTTGCGATCGCTTCGCCGCTTCGATACCTGCTGGGGTATCTTCAATTGCCAAACATTCTTGTGGTTGAAGATTTAATTCAGGATATTCTTTATTCAGGCGTTTCACTGCCAGTAAATAACCATCGGGTTCTGGTTTACTGGTGGTGATGTCATCACCCGCGACGATAATTTTAAAATGTTCAGCCAGTTTAGCTCTATGGAGTACCAATTCTATTTCTTTGCGAATAGCGCCACTGACTAAGCCGATTTTTATATGGCGGGATCGCACTTGAAATATTAAGTCTTCTACACCTGGATATAAAGGCAGTTTCTCTATTTTCTCTAGTTCCACCGTATAGGCTTGTGCTTTCCGGTACAGCAACTGAGTTAAATAGTTTTCGTTACCCACTCTACCACGATTAGCGAGTAATTGCTGAAAACAAGCGCGATCGCTGCGTCCAAGAGAAGCTTGACGCTCATCAACCCGTTGGGGTTGGAGATTTTCTTCAATGAGAATCTCATCTATCAGTTGCAGGTGGATTGGCTCATCGTTAATGATCACACCATTAAAATCAAAGAGAACTGCCTTTAAACTCATGCCATTATGCCAAATACTGGAGATCCAAGTCCCTCCAAATCATTATTATCTATTGATGTGGGAGCATACTGGCGAACATTTTCGGTTGTGATCGGTTTAACGCCGCTAGTTACCTGATTTATCCATCATATATCTTGCGATCGCACAGCTTCAAATCCGACTGCACCCATATTTGCTTCCACGCTACCAGTAGCATACTCACTTGACGCGAGCTTAGGCAACGACACCCTGATTAGTAGTTCTGGTAATCATACCTGATTGCCGTGGCGATCGGCTTGACGTTTGTATTTTATTTAGTTACATTTGTAGTATATAAGAATTACTCCTAAAAGTAGTTCTTCAGCTTTACGAAAATGGAGTCAGCCAAATGAAAGACAATATAACATTTAAATTGCTACAACTAACTAGGTAATGGTTTATAAACCATAGTGATAATTATCAATGTCATATACCCAATCCAAAATCTAAAATCAAAAATAGAAAAGATTATGCCCTACGAAAAATTAGAAATTACCACACCAACACCCGTCTTCTCTTGGGCAAATCACTCTTTGGGGCCAGAAGAAACTAAGATGGCAAAAAATGTGGCATCGCTACCATTTGTGTTTAAGCACATAGCCTTGATGCCAGATGTTCACTTAGGAAAAGGTGCCTTAGTGGGTTCTGTAATTGCGACCAAAGAGGCAATTATCCCAGCTGCTGTCGGAGTGGATATTGGTTGTGGGATGAGCGCTATCAAAACATCATTTACCGCTGAACAACTGGAAGGGAAACTGAAGAAAATCCGCCTGGATATTGAAGCAGCAATTCCTACTGGATTCCACGAAAACAAAGACGTTGAAAAATCTGTTATCAACTGGCAACACTGGGATGATTTTAAAGATTTGCATCGCGGCGTGCAAGACCTACAAAGTAAAGCAATGAAACAGATGGGTTCTCTCGGTGGAGGAAACCACTTTATTGAAGTCTGCCTTGATACCGAGAATCAAGTTTGGCTGATGTTGCATTCTGGTTCGCGCAACATCGGTAATAAACTCGCCCAGTGTCATATTCACACAGCTAGAGAATTAGCAAAGATGGCAGGTAATAAATTGCCTGACCCTGATTTGGCTCACTTTGTCGCTGGTACGCCAGAATTCCAAGCATACTGGCACGATTTGCAATGGTCACAAAACTATGCGCGTGTCAACCGTGATGTGATGATGGCGCGTTTTAAGCACATAGTTGAGAAGCATTTAGCAGGTGGAAAGGCAACTAAACCTTTATTGCAGGTTAATTGTCATCACAATTACGCCGAAAAAGAAGTGCATTTTGATGAGGATGTATACGTTACTCGTAAGGGTGCAGTCCGCGCCCAGACTGAAGATTATGGGATTATTCCTGGTTCGATGGGGGCAAAGTCTTTCATCGTTAAAGGTAAAGGTAATGCCTACAGTTTCTGTTCTTGTTCCCACGGTGCAGGGCGTTTGATGTCTAGAAATAAGGCAAAAAATGTCTACACACTTGATGATTTGATTGAGCAAACACAAGGCGTAGAATGCCGTAAAGATGAGGGTGTGTTAGATGAAATTCCTGGTGCTTATAAGTCGATAGAACAAGTGATGGCAAATCAAGCGGATTTGGTTGAAGTTGTAGCAACACTTAAGCAAGTTCTTTGTGTTAAGGGATAAATTTGTCGGGTGGGTAATGCCCACCTTTTTTATTTTTTTAAACGCAGAGGGACGCGTTCGCAAAGCGTCTCGCAGAGAAGGGAAGCGCAGAGGTACGCTGAGGAATAAATGATTGTTTTAAGTGAATCGACTGAATATAAATAGGGTCATTTCCCAGCACTAGCGAAAATAAATTAATAGTGTAATTTTATCACGCATTAGCTTACTATATTTTTTGTAGTAGTTCACAAGTTATTAGGCAACATGAAATTTGAACAACTCTCAGCGATTCATGTAGCAAGCGGAAATCTTGTGCCGATGACCAGCAAACCTCCTATTTTGTCCAGTACTAATCACTGGAATGGGATTGTGCTTGAACAGCACCATTTACCCGCCTTTGAATGTCCAGAACTTTGCTTACAGCAGCACAGCATTAATATTTGGCTTGGTAATTCATGTCAAATAGACTGGCGACTAGCCGGTGGAAGGTTGCATAGTACGCATATGAGGAGAGGTTGGGTAAATGTTACTCCAAAGGGGATTCCGACTCAAGCCCGTTGGCATCAGGAAATAAAATTTCTCTTAGTCTCTTTTGATTCGAGTCTATTTAAGAGAGTAACAGATGAACTGATTGTTGGGAGCTATCGCACTATCGAAATTATCCCACAGCGCGGAGTCTGCGATCGCCAAATTCTTCATCTGGGAATGGCACTCAAAGCAGAGCTTGAAGCCGGATGTCCATCTGGTAAACTATATGGTGAATCAGTTGCTCTTGCTCTAGCAGCCCATCTCCTCAAAACTTATTCTGGAACATGGCAACTAAATTCACAGTTTGAGGTTAATCTTTCTCACCGTCAATTAGGGCAGATAATTGATTATATTTATGACAACTTAGCACTAGAATTAACGCTGGCAGAACTGGCTAGTCTAGTGAATATGAGCTCCTATTCATTCTGTCGTTGGTTTAAACGTTTAATTGGTCTTTCTCCACATCAATACGTTATTCAATGTCGGATTGAACGAGCTAAATTTTTACTCACTTATACTCAATTAGCTCTTATCGAAATTGCACTTCAAGTTGGCTGTTCTAGCCAAAGCAACTTTACTACCCTTTTTCGTAAGCATATAGGAATCACACCCAAAGCATATAGAGAGATGATATAAATTTTGTGATTTTGCAAGATTTCAACATTTTGAAAGCAAGTTTTCAGAAGACAGAAGTTTCACTCACAATTTATTCTCATAATTGACCAGTGAAAATCGAGAATATCATGCAAAATAGCCAATACGAACAACAGTATAAGAAAAAAATAATTGATTTCTTCGATAGCAGAACTAGCTATAGGACTCCTATTTGATTTTTGAACAAATTCCGTACATCTGAAGAGTGGCAAAATCAAAGGTAGTGTGTCGAATAAACCACTCAAACAT
>NZ_JBALCS010000064.1:0-9288 GCF_036919555.1 Nostoc sp. | reverse complement strand
CCCTGATTCCTTGATATGCTCTGCGAAACTGGTTTTAACCTGATTATTTATTCTCCCACTAATATGGTCTGTTTATTTACGCCGTACTGTACTAGGGTGTTGTAGCGAAGCTGAAAAAGTTACTATTTCTAAGACTTGGGAAGTCCCTTAGTGATTGGTAGTAGCGATCGCTTTAGCGATTGAGCCGAGATCCACGAATTGAAAGTCGCGCATCTCGGCTCAAAGACTATTGAATTTTAGTGTTTGTAGAGATCGGACAATAAGCTTTCTAACTCTTGGCGACTGAGATTACGCAAACCATCATTCGCTTCCTTGAGCAGCAGTAGCATCGCTTGAAAGCGAGAACAATCATGGCATTTGGCAAGTTTTCCTGGAAACCAACATCTACACCCATCAACCAACTCCAATGAGAAGTCGTGTCGGCATTGGCGACAAACATGGGTATTACCATCTTTGCGGCGCATCCGCTGGTAAACTTGCTGGGATTGACAAAAGGGACAGTTAAGCCGACCAATTACCTCTGGTTCCGGGAAATTCTCTTTTTTCAGCACAATAGCATAAGCAATCTGTGTTCTAAGTTTATTTAGTTCAAATTGTTCAAGAGAATTTATCATCTTTAATACGCTCCTAGTCCTGAAATTAAACTTTTTGTTCAGTTGGGGGGTTGGGAGAAGGGTTAAAGGTATTAGATTTTCCCCCAAACAGAGTAGTTCATGTACTTTTACAAGAGACTCCATGAGTTGCACTCACAAGGGAAAGATGAAAATCTCTCAAGCAATGCCCAATGCCCTATGTTGTAAACAGAGTACATGGGTTGCTGCTCTCACAATCCTGAGTGGAAATAGACTTTAAAAACAGGTCTACTCATCGATGAAAACAACCGATTTTACTTCTCCATCGTTGATAAAAATTTGATCAACCAATCGGGGAAAAATTCCCACTTTCTCGTCGTTAGACAGCGTATGCCAGAAAGCTAAATTGTTCCCAGCCCGCAGAATTTCACTAGCTGTACAATTACTCAGGTAATCTGAACTAGATGAATTAACCGCCGATGCAATCTGCTGACGTAGCTTCTGCTTAAATTTCTCCAAATCTGGATCGGAGTCTGAAATTTCTGACACCGCTTTGAGCTTGGCTTGTAATGTGCTTACTCGGTCTGAGTTGGATGAAATATAGTCATCATCAAGGGACGATACCTCTGCAAGCAGCTGAGACTGACGAACTAAAATTTTAATTAAATGATCTTCAATTTTTTTTCGGACAACTGAGCGAGAGTTACTACAACCTAATTGGGAATGTCTACAGCCATAGTAAGAATACTGTTTTTTCTGGCTGTGAGCGTATTTAATAGTACATTTGGAGCCGCATTCTGCACAAAAAATCATTCCCGCTTGATAAGCATACTCTCGGTAATGATTGTTAGCATCAGCTTTTTGTCCCAAGGCTCCGCTACCTATCTTTTTATTGAGTGAAAGCAGATATCGAATTTCTGCTGCCTGTTCATCAGTCATCAGCCTTTGGTCTGGATGGGTATCTTTAATAGTTGTCCATTCGCTAGGATCTTTTAATTGATTTCTTTTATTTTCTTTCAGATAAGATGTGTGTCCGCAATGGACGTTGAATAAACAAGCCGGGGCGGTCGAAGAAATTATTGATGCCACCCTCGAAGAAATACGTAAGTTAAATTTACTACAACTGGGGGAGGGAAAGAGCAGCCATTGGCTGCTCCTTCCCTCCCCCCTTAAAAATGATTATTATTCTATTTATTGCTGATTTTATTTTTTGGAAGTCCCTAAAGAACCATCCGTTGCTATTTAATACCTAAGATTATTCATACTTTTGCTAAGTCTCTGATTCACTCAGCCCTGCTGAGTCATTTTGCATGGCTTAGTCTAAACTCCAGGTATAATCGTATAGAACCCATTTGGAATCTATTCGTTAGCTAGCCGTTTGAGCATCAATCTGATGAAACAAAGGTTGAGCTTTGCTGTGGCATGGGTGAGGGTTCTCTCAAAATTTTTGACCAAACTTTTACACCGTTCCATCCAAGAATTAGACCGTTCTCTTCCCCCAGCGAGTTGCTACTGGGACAAATCCAGTTTTACCAAGTGCTGCCTTTTCGGCTTTCATGGGCTTGGCTGCTAGTTCAAACCGAATCTTGGTCATAATCTGGGGATAGAGGTTTTGCAAGGCGGCGGTGATGGGATCTGGGTGATACCCATGATCAAGCAGAATGGTGATTTTGGGGATGTTGACAGGCTTGGCTCGAAAGTAATCCAGGTGATTGCCCAGCAGTTCAATCAAGCCTTAATCGTCGGACATATTGGCTTTGGTACATTGAGTAAAAAACGGCAACCCTAGAGTATCGACAGCGAGATGGCGTTTGATGCCATTGGTGCATTTGTAATGACAAAACCCTTTGGACTCGACGCTAGCATTGCACGTATTTTTGACCGCTTGCGAATCGATGATCAGCAAACGCGTCCACTTTGGTTTTTTTTAACTTGTTGACGCACCTTGGTTTTGCATTGCCGTCATCATCTGTTCGATTACTCCCTCAGCCCGCCACTGCTTGTAATGCCAGAATACACTTCAGTAGGGAGGCAGGTCTTTAGGCAGCTCACACCAATTACAGCCGTTTTTCAGTTGATAGAAGATGCCATCCAGAATCTCTCTTTTTGTCCACAAAGGTGGTTTAGTTTTTTTCTTTTGGGGCAGTAATGGTTCTATGAGTTCCCACTCTTTGTCGCTTAAGCTACTGGAGTATGGCATTTATTTTTTATCTAAGCTCGTCGTCACAGATCCCAAATGGGTTCTATAATAGTTATTTGAATATTTTTGTTGCATCATGTCCGACATTTTTGCACAGAATCCTGCCGAACTTGAGCTTGCCACGTTGATGGTAAAAACGCTTAATCTCGAAATCGCTGCTGCCAATGTTGACCCTGAAGCGCCGATCTATGGAGAAGGACTTGGTCTGGATTCCATCGACATTCTTGAAGTCTCGCTGGCTATTTCGAAACATTACGGACTTCAGATGAAATCCGATGACCAAAACAATAAGGTCATCTACCGCTCTGTGCGCAATTTATGCGCTTACATAGAAGCGAACCGTACCAAATAGAGCGCACTTTTGACTTATTTGCTGTAACTGGGCAACTTGACATGACTACCGTATTCCCGCTCATAGCTTGTGCACCCGATGCCATTGACACACACGTTGTCGCTTACCGCAAAGGCGTCGTCATCACGGCCAGAGAGTTTTTGCGTGATGTCCATACGCTTGCCAAAAACTTACCACCAGCGAAACACTACCTGAATATTTGCGCGGATCGTTATCACATCACTTTGTTACTCATGGCGGTCATGTTGCGAGACGCACGCAGTCTGCTGCCGCCCAACACCACTGCTGAAACATTGCAGCAACTCAAACAACAATTCAGCGATATTTGCGTGCTGGTAGATCACCACGACAGCGGTTTTGAGAACGCGGCTTTTCTGCCGGAGTTGCTCGGTGTGACAAATGATCGCGCAGATAACTGCCCAACATCGATACCGCATTTTCCCGCAGAGCAAATCGCCGCTGTGCTGTTTACCTCTGGCTCTACCGGGTATCACGTGCCCAATCAGCGGACATGGGGCGCGCTTTGCCAGGGTGTGCGGGCCGAATCGCAGGTGCTGGGCTTGAGCGCGCTGGGTGGCGGTGCGCCTGTTGTGATTCTTGGCACGGTGCCTGCGCAGCACTCGTACGGGCTTGAATCGACGGTGATGTTGCCGATGCAAACCGGGCAGGCCTTTTCTACCGATCACAGTTTTTATCCAGCCGATGTGGCACTCTCACTCGCGCGCATGCCACGTCCACGGGTGCTGGTTACGACACCATTTCACTTGCGATTGTTGCTGGAATCGAAAGAGCGATTTCCTGAAATTGATCTGATTATTTCAGCTACCGCACCGCTTTCGCCGCTGCTGGCGCAAGGCGCAGAACAGCAATTCCGGACAATCGTATGCGAGATTTATGGCTGCACCGAAGCTGGGCCAGTCGCGACCAGACGCACCACCAGCAGTGATTTGTGGACCTTGTTTCCGCATGTAGAACTCAGCAACCGTGGCAGCGAGACCTGGGTCGGTGGCGGCCATGTTGGCGATGCCCGCAGGCTTCACGATGAGATCGAAATTTGCGGCGACAATACCTTCCGTTTATTCGGCCGCACCGGGGACATGATTAATATTGTTGGCAAGCGTACCTCACTGGCGCATTTGAATTTTCATTTGAATTCCATTGCGGGTGTTGATGACGGGCTGTTCATGGCACCGCAAGAGTGCAGCGACGGTATCTCGGCGCGTTTGACGGCGTTCGTCGTATCGCGCTCACTCACGGCGGAGCGCATTCTAGCGTCATTGCGCGATCGTATAGATCCCGCATTTTTGCCGCGGCCCCTGCATATGGTTGATTCCTTGCCGCGCAACGCAACCGGCAAAATCATTGCGCAGGACATTCGCCAACTGATCGCGTCCAGGAGTACGTTTGTGAGTGGACGAAAATGTAAAATAGAAATTCTTCATTCGTACTTGTCCAACCACAAAGCAACCGAAGGGCATTTCGTAGGATGCCCGATTATTCCGGGCGTTACCATTCTTGTTGATGTGGTGCAGGCGATTCGCGCAAACTGGTCATCACTCACTGCAAACGAAAAACCAATGAACCGTGGTGGCTACAAACTGCGCCAGGCAAAATTTTTACGTCCTGTTGTGCCCGGTGAAGACATGACGATTTCGCTGACGCCAACAGACGGCACGCCGGACAAACCGCAGATGGTGATCACGTTTGAATGCACGGTTTCGGGTACCATTGCGGCCAAGGGCATATTTGAATTCCATGGCTGATTATCCCGCAAGCGAAGACGCTAACGCTGACTGGCGAACACAACGCGATCGCATCAAACGTGACGCCACTTTATTTTCAACGATTGCAACGTCTGATATCACTCTCCTTGATGGTGTGCAATCTCTCGACCGTATTCGGATTTGGCGTGTTGGCGTTTTCATCCATGCCCGTGCTGCAGGCGATAGGCGGAACGGTTGCAATTGGCGCGGTGCTTTCGCTGATTTTTTCGCTGTGTATATTCCCGATCACGTTCGATAATTGACAACACCAAATATGCCATGTATGCTTTACCATCAACATCCAGAAAGATCCCGGACGCGCCGACAATGGAGACAATGGAGCAAATCGAATATCTCGCCACACCAGATAAACGCAGTTCGTCGCTGTTGATTTTGATGCCGCCGATTGGCGATCAGCATGATGCGTTTGAAAAAAATGGCTGTATCGACGCTGCGCGCGCCGCCCATTTTGACGCTGATATTCTAGCGGTGGATGCCCACCAAAATTATTTCACTAGCATGACCGTGCGGAAGCGTTTGCACGAAGATGTGGTCATGCCCGCCAAAACACGTGGCTATCGATCGATCTGGATGGGTGGTATTTCTCTCGGCGGGTATGGATCGTTGTTGTATGCGCAGCAATACGGGAAAACACTGCGGGGATTGGTGCTGATTGCACCTTACATCGGCAATCGCGGTGTCTATGCCGAGATTGAATCAGCTGGTGGGCTTGCCACATGGGACCCAGAACCCTTACTAGACAAGGATGAACGTTCCATTTGGACCATGATCCAAAAATACCATCCGGCTTCCAAACCGGCTCTGCCCATCAACCTTATGTACGGCAAACAGGACCGCTTCGTCGATTTTCACCGGATGCTCGAGTCGCGCCTGAATCCGGCATGCGTGCACGCCATCGATGGCGGACATGAGTGGGCGGTATGGCGCGCGCTGTGGGATACCTTTGTACAGTCGCACTCGATTTCAACACAAACAGATTCTTCACCATAACAAGGTAATACCATTGAACTCGCTACGTATGACACACTACACCATCACCAACGCGCTCGGTACTGGCAATGATGCCATCTGGAACGCCATCATCAATCGCAGGGGCGGTTTAAAGCACTGCAATTTTGAAACCGCCGACGTTGATACTTTCATAGGCGAAGTTCCCGCACATTCCCTGCCAGCCATTCGCAATGACCTTTCCCATTTCGACTGTCGCAATAATCAGTTGGCGCAGTTGGCGCTTGAAACAGATGATTTCGCCAATCATGTACGCACAGCCATTGCGCGCTACGGGGCGTCGCGCATCGGTTTGTTTTTGGGTACTAGCACTTCCGGTTCTTTTTCAACCGAACTCGCCTACCGAAAACGCGACGCAACTACCGGGGGCCTGCCAGCAGATTTTCACTACGCGGGAACGCAGAATAAATTTTCACTTGCCGCATTTGTCTGCGCCTACTTTGGTCTTCGTGGGATTGCGTTTGTGGTTTCCTCGGCGTGTTCGTCCAGCGCAAAAGTGTTTGGTAGCGCCGAACGCATGATCGCTGCTGGGATGTGCGACGCCGCGATCGTTGGCGGCGTTGACAGCTTATGTTTGACTACACTTTATGGCTTTCACTCGCTTGGCCTGGTATCGTCAAAGCCATGTCGGCCGTACGACAAAGAACGGGATGGCATTTCGATTGCAGAAGCAGCAGGGTTCGCGTTGCTTGAGAAACGCACCGCCGATGCGGCGGGGATAGACGTGCTCGGTGTTGGCGAAAGCAGCGACGCGTACCATATGTCCACGCCGCATCCCGGAGGACGCGGCGCACAAAAGGCCATGACGCAGGCATTGAAAAATGCCGCATTGACACCCAAAGACATTGGCTATATCAATCTGCACGGCACCGCTACCAGAAACAACGATTCTGCTGAGGGTGTAGCAGTAAGCGCGGTGTTCGGGCGCACTATACCGATGAGCTCAACCAAGGGTTTTACGGGCCACACGTTGGGTGCGGCGGGGATCACCGAAATTGCGATCGCAGCTATGGTGTTAGAGCGCCATATGATTCCGGGCAGCCTCAACACAGCCAATCTCGATAGCGATATTGCAATTAACTACCAGTTTGAAAACAGCGCGGCAGAAATAAAATACGCGATGAGCAATTCATTCGGCTTTGGCGGCAGCAATTGCAGCATTATTCTTGGGCGGTGCACATAATGCCACGCGTGTTTGTCGAAAGCGTTGGGCTGTTCGCAACCGGTTTGCCTGACTGGAACACGGCACAACCCGTTTTGCGGGGCGAACAGCCATATCTCGCAAGCGATATCCCTCTACCTGCGCCTGAATGGCTGCCACCGGCAGAACGCAGACGCACCAGTGACATCATCAAACTGGCTTTGTGTGCCGGGCGCGAAGCACTAGAGAGCATCAACCAACCGATTGCGGATACCTACACTGTCTTCACGTCATCGGGGGGCAGCGGCGAAATCATCAATCAAATTGGCGAATCCCTTGCTTCTGCCGAACGCGACGTTTCGCCGACGCGATTTCACAACTCTGTGCATAACGCGCCAGCCGGCTATTGGGGTATCGCCACGCGTAATGAGTGGCCTTCAACTAGCCTTTGTGCGTACGATGCGAGTTTTGCCGCCGGGTTGCTGGAATCCATCGCACAGGCCCACAAGACGGAGCAACCGGTGCTGTTGCTGGCGCACGATCTACGTTATCCCGAACCATTAAACGGTGCCCAGCACATCAGCGGTGCCTTTTCTGTTGCACTGCTGCTTTCAGCTACCACGCGCGCAGCGGCGCAGTTCAGCCTGGATGTGGATATTGCGAAACCCGATGCGGTCTCGACATCCATGAATGATACTGCTCTCGAACAATTTCGGCGCCTCAATCCCGCTGCACGCAGCCTACCTTTACTTGTTGCACTTGCAGCTCATCGCAATGATCGAATTTTTATTGAGAGCACTAACGGCGCGCAGTTGGAAATTCAGGTAAATATCGTCAATAAATGATGAAGACCTCGCTTACCAAATCGGAAATTGCAGCACGCATTCCCCACGGCGGGCCGATGTGTTTGCTCGAACGCGTGGTCAGATGGGACAACGAAAAGATTCAATGCGAAGCGATCAACCACCATGCGGACGATCATCCACTCATGCAGGGGGGTATTCTGGAAACCCTTGCTGCGATTGAATATGCCGCGCAGGCAATGGCTATGCACGGCGCGTTGATCGCCGAAGCCAATACAGATGCCAACGCAAATGCTGCATCATTTGGCCAACCAAAAGTGGGCTATCTTGTCAGCGTTCGCGATGTCACTTGCTATGTTGCCTCGCTCGAATCCGCAGACACACCACTGGTCATCATTGCATCACGCCTGCTGGGTGACGCAACACAGATGATGTACGCATTTCAGGTTCATGCCGGCACATCGCTTTGTGCAGAAGGTCGCGCCGCAGTGTTTATTGACGCTAACGCAACAGGAATCGTGGGATGAAAAACGCATTGATCACCGGCGGTAGCGGCGAGATTGGTCGCGCGATTTGCAAACGTTTGGCGGCCGATGGATTACACGTTATCGTGCACGCCAATAATAATCTTGCGAAGGCTGAAGAAGTTGTCGCGGAAATCAAACAAGCAGGTGGCCATGCAGAAGCACTACAGTTTGATGTAACGAACGCAGATGTATGTCGCGCGACGCTTGAGAAATGGGTTGAGGCAAACGGCGCAATTCAAATCATCATCAACAACGCCGGCATCACTGACGATGCAGTCATGCCCGGCATGAAAGAGGCGCAATGGAAATCCGTGATCGATGTTTCACTCAACGGATTCTTCAACGTCACACAGCCGCTATTGATGCCGATGATCCGCACACGCTATGGACGCATCATCAGCATCACCTCCATCGCTGGC
The DNA here is from genome assembly GCF_036919555.1 of Nostoc sp. Lineage (GTDB taxonomy): Bacteria > Cyanobacteriota > Cyanobacteriia > Cyanobacteriales > Nostocaceae > Nostoc. The sequence goes on along the minus strand of NZ_JBALCS010000064.1, from coordinate 482 downwards.
GTCGCGGGCAATCGCGGACAAACCAATTACGCAGCAGCGAAAGCCGGTGTACACGGTGCGACGAAATCATTGGCGATCGAAGTCGCGAGCCGCGGTATCACCGTGAATGCTGTCGCACCCGGCATCATCGCCTCCGCCATGTCAGACGCCGTGTTCGACAAAACCATGATCGATCAAATCGTACCGATGAAACGTGCGGGAACGCCGAAAGAAGTTGCAGCGCTGGTCGGGTTTCTCGCATCGGAAAGCGCGAGCTATATCAGCGGGCAGGTGATTTCGATTAATGGTGGGATGATTTAGCGTGACTCGTTTGAAGGTCTCTTCAAAGTGTGAAAATCTTTCATTGGCGGGCGTCTTGTGGCACTTTTTCCTCAAAACTGGAGTTTAGACTAGTACAGCTTGGCGGAAATAAACAGACTATTAGATAGCCAGGACTTTACCCTTGTAAGTCCACTTAAAAGGTTTAGCCATTGTTTTATTAA
>NZ_JBALCS010000063.1:0-18768 GCF_036919555.1 Nostoc sp. | reverse complement strand
AAATACAAGACCAATTTTTTTCTAATAGTATAGCTTGTATTGATTGCCTCATGAGGCTTCTAGCGATCGCCCTCCCGGAAAGTGACAGAAGAGGGCTATTGACCGGATTAATGGGGGAGCAATTCAAGGAAGTAACCTATTCCACAGTTTCAAAGAATTTAATGTTGGTGAAGGAGCAAAAGCCTATTTTACAAATCCAGGAGAAATTACGAATATTTTGACTAGGGTAACAGGAGGTAATGCCTCGAATATTCTGGCAACTTTGGGGGTTTTGGGTCCAGCGAACCTATTTTTGATTAATCCTAATGGAATTATCTTTGGCCCCAATGCCCATTTGGATATGGGAGGTTCCTTTGTAGCTTCTACCGCAAATAGCCTAGTGTTTGATAATGGGTTAGAGTTTAGCGCCACAAACCCGCTTTCCCCGCCACTGCTCACAGTGAATATTCCTGTAGGATTGCGCCTGAGAGAGAATTCAGCGAGCATTGTCAATCAATCATCTGCTGTTCTTTACTTACCGCAAACAAACACTTTGGCGCTGGTAGGTGGAAATGTCATCCTTATACCAGTACCAAAAAAGGTTCAGGTGATGCAGGCGCGATCAGCATTACTGCCACTGACAAGGTACTCTTTGATGGAGAGTCTACTAAAGGCAATTATCGCACTGCTGCATTGAGTCAAGTTGTTGACGGAGCAAATGGTAAATCTGGCGGGATCGTGATTAACACCCCGATCTTAGAGGTGACGAATGGTGCATTTCTGGATGCCAGTACCAAAAGTTCAGGTGATGCAGGCGCAATCCGCATTACTGCCACTGATAAGGTAATCTTTGATGGCAAATCGAGAACAGGTTATCTCAGTGCTGCAACTAGCCAAGTGACAGATACTGCTACGGGCAATTCAGCAGGGATTGAAATCTATGCTCCGATCGTGAGAGTTACCAATGGTGCACAAATAAATACTAATACTTTAGGGAAGGGCAATTCCGGCTCGATTCGAGTCACAGCTACTGATAGCGTAGTTGTTGATGGTACATCTCGCGATCGCTATAGGTATGAGTCTGCGATCGCCAGTGAAGTTGGGACTGGCGCCACCGGAGCCTCCGAAGGGATTACAATCAACGCTCCTCGCTTGCAAATCAGTAATGCGGCTATTGTCAGCGCCAATAGTAAGGGAAATGGCAATGCTGGTAATATTTATGTCACATCTGACACTATTGAACTCTCCAGCGCCGGAAAAATCCGCACTAACACTTCAGCTAGTTCCAAAGCAGGCGATATCATACTGAACGCGCAAAACCGCCTTAGTCTAACTGATTTGGGGACAGCAGTCTTAGCTGAAACTGAAAACACTTCTACCAGTAATGGCGGTAATATCTCCGTGATTGGCTCCCCTAAAAATGTTCTGATTCAAAATGGTGCTGAACTTTCTGTGAATAGCAAGGGAAGCGGTACAGGAGGCTATATATCTCTGCAAGCCAATTCTCTGACTTTGGATCAGGGAACGATCTCAGCCGAAACCGCCAAAGAAACAGGCGGCAATATCACGCTAAAGGTAGCAGATTTATTCCAGATGCGAAACGAGAGCAAAATTACTACCAGTGCAGGCATTGAAAGCCAACCAGGGGCAATTGGTGCTGGCGGGAACATTGGCATTAACACCGAATTTCTAATTGCATCACCCTCAAAACCAAAGGGTAGTGATATAATCACCAATGCAACTTATGGTAACGGTGGTCGTGTTGATATTACAGCTATTGGGACCTTTGGGATTGAATTTCGGGACAAGCCCAGGGATTTGTTAAATGACATCACTGCTAGTTCAGAGTTTGGTGGCAATCCGGGAGTGGTAAACATCAATCAACAGGTTGATCCTAGCCGGAATTTAGTGAGATTACCTGCAAATGTCGTCGATCCGAATGACCAAATCGCCCAAAATCCCTGTAGTAAAGGTGTTGGTAGTGAATTCACGATCACAGGACGTGGGGGGCTGCCTCCTAGTCCCAACGAAGACTTAACCCAAGAAGCTACTCAGGTTGGTTTAGTTGAACCAGTCTCAACCGTCAGTAATCTCAAACCAGCGCCGAAAACCTCCTATTCCCCATCCCAAATCCCCAGCCGGATTGTACCGGCTCAAGGATGGGTATTCAATAATAAAGGTGAAGTAGTTCTTACCGCCTACAATCCCAACATCACTGGAACCCATCGCCTACCTAAAAATTTAGGTAGTTGTCCTGCACGATGAGACGCAGAAAAAAGGTATTTTCGTGAATTGCTTGACAGAATAAATAAAATATGGCTAAAAAAAGCAGAGATGGCGATGTCTACGACGGGCTACGCCTACGCTCAAAGGAAGATTTTTCTCACAAATTAGCCGTTATAAACAGAGTGATTTCATCCTCAAGAGACTCGATAGTAATCAAGTGCGATCGCTAATTTTAGCAGTTCTGTTATTTTTCTTGTCTGTGGGAGGAGTGCTGGTTACTACTCAAGTTTGGGCATCAACTGCGATCGTCCAAACTCAACAAGAGCCTTTACAGTTGGTAGAACAAGGCAAATCGCTTTACCAAAACAGACAATTTGAGTCAGATCTAAGAGTTTGGTCACAGGCTGCTACGGCTTTGGCGGCGCGAGAGGATAAACTCAACCAAGCAATGGCATTGAGTAATCTTGCCCTGACAGCTCAACAACTCGGTAGGTGGGAGCAAGCCAAAAAAGCGATCGCTACCAGTTTAAATATCCTCCAAACACAGCCCAAAACACCAGAGCGATCGCAAATCCTCGGTTCCACATTGGACATCCAAGGACAGTTGCAACTAGCAGTGGGAGAATCAGAAACAGCCCTAGCAACTTGGCAACAGGCGGCTGAAATTTATCAAAATCTCGGCAATCAAAATGCTGTAACTAAAAACCAGATTAACCAAACTCAAGCTATGCAAGACTTGGGTCTTTACCCAATGGCTTGCAAGACTTTACTAAAAACTTTAGAGCTTGATCATCAAAACTGCCAAATCACAAAAGAAGAACTGCAAACCTTAAAAAAACGATTTGTCAACAAGGGAAATTCCTCAATGTTAAAGAATTAGACCAATTATTGCAAACACGCGATCGCCCAGATCGAAGTCCTTTAGAATTGTTAATTTTGAGTGCTTGCCAAACCGCCGCAGGTGATAATCGAGCGGTTCTGGGACTAGCAGGGGTGGCGGTGCGTTCGGGGGCACGTAGTACATTAGGAACCCTTTGGTCAGTAGAAGATGAATCTACAGTTGAGCTGATGAACAAGTTCTATTCAGAATTGAGCCAACCTGGAGTAACTAAAGCTGAGGCACTTCGCCAAGCTCAGTTGTTGCTGTTGCGATCGCCAAATTATCGTTATCCTTACTACTGGGCACCATTTGTCTTAGTAGGTAATTGGTTGTAAACTTCTGTATCTTGGGAATTGAGCATAAATAATTATATAGATTACCTAAGGGGAAATTATCCTCAAGCAAAAAGCGCTTATGCTTTACTGGGTATAAATCAAATTGCAAAGGGTCTTGCGATCGCACAGCATATCGCTTTGCGACTCAGCCAAATGTAGTAAATTCAGCCTAGCGATCGCCACCCCAGAAGTAAGGATAACAAGTTTTTTGTCAGTTGGGGGACACACCCTTATTTAAATTGCCCATCTTATAATTAGTAATGGCTTTGCCAAAACCTACCCTTTAGATTCACATGCATGGAGTATAGCGATCGCCTCTTTGACGGCTAAGAATTTAATGAGAGAGTGCGATCGCGTGGCTTACCGTAGGTATCGCTTGTTGTCAATTACGACGGAAATTTCTCTTACGTTGCTTGTGTCTTGCGACTTCTTTGCGCTTGTGTTTTTCCAAAGGCGTTTCAAAGTGACGATGCTTTCTCATGTCTGGAAAAATACCTGCTTTGGAAACTTCCCTCTTAAACCGACGTAAGGCTGACTCAATTCCTTCATTTTCGCCCACAAATACTTGGGTCATTTTCATCTCCTACTTAATTGGTACTGGGCAATTTTAGGCCATCCAGTATACCGGAGTGCAAAAAGGGCAGATAATGATTCTGCCCTTAAGACGTTAAAACTGAATTTTTTATCTTAAAGCTTAGTTAAAGCTTAGTAGCGTCCTCGGGAGTATCCTCCACCACCACCACCACTGTTGCCGCGACGGTCTCCACCAAAGGAACCACCTCTATCTTCCTTCGGTTTAGCCTTATTGACTTTGAGATCGCGTCCCATCCACTCAGCACCATCAAGAGCTTCAATGGCAGCTGTTTCTTCGGCTTCTGTTCCCATCTCTACAAAAGCAAAGCCGCGTGGACGTCCGGTTTCACGGTCAGTAGGTAACTGAACACGTTTTACAGAACCATGTTCGGCAAAAACAGAAGTGAGGTCTTCTTGTGTGACCTCGTAGGATAGATTACCTACATAAATTGACATGCATTATCTCCAAAATCATAGGTGTGTAGAGATTTAGATTTCGGAGACAAGCTTGTTAAGACCAAAAGGGAAAAGCCTGTCAATACTAAAAACAAACACTGTAACCGAATTTTATTCTCACTTAATTACCTTAGCACATCATTCAGTTCTTACCCACCGTAAAAAAGGAAGTACTAACAGTTAGAGTGCTACGCGCAAGATTGGGTATTGGGCATGGGGCATTGGGCATTGGGAATTTATTTTTTCTTCCCCTGCTCCCCTTGTCCCTTTGTCCCCTCATCTCCCTCATGGGCGAACTCGTGGTTGAGTAGCATAAATTCCCCAAATAATTGCAAAATAAATGCAATTCGTCATTGTTATTACTTGGAAATGCCGACTACACTTGCTGACGCCCAAAATTTACTTTCTGATTTGATTGCCCGCTACTCAGAGCGTGTAGATTATTTGATGATTCGCCTTGAAGAGGCAGAAGGGACTGATATCTTGTTGCGTGGCGACAAGGTAGAAACACTGAGTGAAGGGATCTCCATTGGTGGACATATTCGCGCTTGTTATAAAGGTGGATGGGGGTTAAGCTGCTTTAATCAACTGGCGACAATCAAAGATCGGATAGAAGAAGCGATCGCTGCGGCGCGGATGGTTGGTGATGAAGAAACTTTACTTGCACCCATTGACCCGATGCAAGCAGTATGCATTCTACCCCTAAAAGGCACTGATCCCCGAAAAATCCCCCTCTCGAAGAAAAAACAATTGTGCGATCGCTATGCCCAATTGCTCAAAAGCGTTGATCACCGGATTACCACTACCTCGGTGCGTTACGGTGACAGCGCCCAAAAAGTGATCATCGCTACCTCAGAAGGGACTTTGATCGAGCAATCTTGGGTGGATATGGAAATGCGCTTTGCCGCCACCGCCAGAAATGGCGAAACCGTACAAACTGGACGGGAAACTACTGGCTCTCGCAAAGGTTACGAAGATTTAACTGATTTGGATGAACAGGTTAAAGGTGCAGCCCAAAGAGCGATCGCCGCTTTATCTCTGCCATCGGTCAAAGGCAATACTTACACCGTAGTAATTGACCCAATTCTGACGGGTTTATTTGTTCACGAAGCCTTCGGACATCTTTCTGAGGCCGATATGGCTTACGAAAACCCCGATCTGCTGGAAGTCATGACCATTGGCCGGCGCTTTGGCCCAGAAGAACTGCAAATTTTTGATGGTGCAGCCCCAGAGGGACATCGCGGCAGCTATTTTTACGACGATGAAGGCACGCCTGCCACTACTACTCAACTAATTAAAGATGGAGTTTTAGTTGGACGTTTACATTCTCGTGAAACGGCTGGCAAATTGGAGGAAGCGCCTACAGGTAACGCACGCTGTCTCAACTATCATTTTACTCCGATTGTGCGGATGACAAATACCTGGATTGAACGGGGTAAAACACCAGTCGAAGACTTATTCACCGATATCAAAGAAGGAGTTTATGCCCGTAATTGGTTGGGTGGGATGACAAATGGGGAAATGTTCACCTTTAGTGCTGGGGAAGCGTGGATGATTAGAAACGGCAAAATTGCTGAACCTGTGCGGGATGTAACGCTTTCGGGAAATGTATTCCAAACTTTAGCGGATATTGAGGCACTTGGTGATGATTTTTACTGGGATGAATCCGGCGGTTGTGGTAAGGGAGGGCAAAACGGCTTGTCAGTGGGTTGTGGTGGCCCTAGTCTGCGAATTCGAGATGTAGTGGTTGGTGGGGAAACGTGAACTATCCGCCGCTATAACCCAAAATACTGGGTATAGCGGCGGGCACAACATTGTTGTGCCCTGACAATAATCTGTACAGAGGCGCTTGTTGCAATCTGCTGTATTTCTTGAAAATCCCTTACGGCAATTAGTAAAAAAATCAATTTGCTAGCCAGAAAGCGACGTTACGCACATAGATTTTGATATCTTCTAAGGCGCATGGCTGTTTTTTCATGCCATCTCCTGGTGGCTCATCCACAAAAGTGGGACAGCCTTTGTTAATATCCCAGTTGTAATCGACTAAATGATGGAAGCTGGAGTTCGCTATTGCTCGTCCTAGTATATTCCCCTGTTTATCTTGATGATGCTCGATCGCTACAACCAAATTGAAGTTACGACCTGTAACTAAACTTTTACCCAGAGCAATTACCCGCGTGTTTGCATTGCCTGGAGGCACGCCAATACCGCCTTCGTGCGGATGTGCTGGGAAAAATTCGATACTTCCCGAAGGTGAATTGGGATTTTTTAAAAGTTCGTGAATGGGTTCAACAATGGTAATTTTTTGATAATCGCCGTTAGCTCCAGAATGATAGTTAGGCCAGGAAATATAAGTTGTGTATGAGTCATCTCGGCTCCAGCGAGATTCATCGGGATCGGGATTTTTGGTGTTGAAATAGTGGACATCACCAATGTCAACTAAACCACACATGGAACAGCCCATATCCTGATGATCGCGTGTTGTCAAAATACCACCGCCGCGTAGCCGAAAAGCATTAATTCCAGCAATGTCTTTTTCGGTTAAACCGTTATTTACCTCTAAGCCAAATAGCCAAAGTTGATCAAAATCTGATTTGTCGAGACTACTTAAAACTGAGTCGCCACCGACTGCATCTGATTCGTAATCGCGTCCCGTAACTTCAAATAAGGAGTTTCCGGCTTCGTCTTTAATCGATGCTAAGTAATCTTGTAACATCGAGAAACGAAAAATGCTCCAGTCATTTTCAGTCGTAGGAATCGTAGTCTGCAAAAGAATACGAATTGGTTTTGCCATAACCTCTGCCAGACGAACACCATTATTGAGTATAGCGATCGCTTTGCACTAATGCTGAAGTTTTTAAATTCCTCAACATCCCTCTCAAGTATGAAAGTAACTCACAACTCTAGGTAGTAGCGCCATTAGTTAAGGATAGTTAATCTAGAGAAATATGATTAGATGTTCACTCTAGTTTGATTCACCACATCAATCCCCCGTAGCGCGTGCTGGGGATTTAATACCTGTATGGATAGCCTCAATTAAACGTTCCTTAGCGCAGCGACAGATATGAAAGCAGATCAACTTCTGAAAAACTATGCCGCAGGTGTCAGAGATTTTACTGGTGTCAACTTGAGCGAGGCAAACTTAAGGGAAGCCAATCTCAGTGGCGTAATTTTAGATAGAGCAATCTTAGATGGAGCTAATCTGAGTCACGCTAATTTAGCCCAAGCCAGTTTGATTGAGACAGACTTAAATGGAGCAGATTTGAGCAATGCTAACCTCACTGGTAGCAACTTAAGCGGCGCTATTTTGGATGGAGCGATCTTGGATGGAGCAGTAATGGAAGGAGCTAATTTGAATCACGCTGACTTGACGGTTGCGAAACTGATTGAAACTAACTTGAGTGACGCGGATTTGCACGAGGCCAGCTTGATAGCGGCGAATCTAGATGGAGCCGATTTGACTGGTGCAGACTTAACTGTAGCCGACTTGTCCCAAGCAAATCTCACTCAAGCAGATTTGAACCAGACAAATTTGAACGGAGCAAATTTGGATGGAGCCAATATAGAAGGAACAATCCTAGATGAGAATGTATGACATCTCCCGCCGCTAAGGAACGTGGATTAAATAAAATGCAAAACTTCATCCTGTCTCACGATCCCTCTCCTTCACCCGTGATTACTATCCCATTCCAAAACTATACCTACCAAGCCTTTTGCTTATTTTTAAGTAAGTTGTAGTTTTGTTGAGAAAGATCCGGGTAATGGATAGCCGCCGGCGGGGAACTCGTTGCCCCCTCTGGGGATTAGGGGCAGGGAGAGAAAACGCAGCTTTGGCGGGGTGGGGTTCTTTGGGTTTAATAAGTAATGAAGCCGACATGATATAACCGGATATTTTTGTCAAATTTAAGGTATAATCATCTGTTGGCTATTGGTCAAATGTGTTTTCTCACAATATTCAGAACAAATCCACACCGCTATTGTGGCAACAAGTCTTCTAAAGCAGCTCCAACAACTCGGTGATCCTCATCTTGTCTGAGTTGGTTTAGGGCTGCTTTGGCTTCCGGCTCGTCAAATCGTTTCAGGGCATAACTAACTCGCACACGCATCCGCCAAGATTCAACATTCACCAGCGTTAGTATTTGGGATAATGCCGCACGATGTTGGCTAGAATCAGCTAGTAAGCCGAGTGCATCAACAGAGGATTCCTGAACTGTGAAATCTTCATCTTTTAAACCCTGAACGCAGATATCAAATAGTTCTTCAGGGCAATCCATTTCGGCGATCGCGGCCAAAATACTCCGCCGCACTAGCCAGTGATCATCCTGATAAAATGCCAGAACTAGATGAGAAACTGCGATTCTGCCAAATAGCGATAAAGAATTTGCTGCCTCAGCTCGCACGTTGGGGGTATCGTCAAATTTCATAATTTGCATCAAAGCAGCAAAGGATTCTGCTGATTGTTGATTACCCAAACCCCTGGCCACAAAAGAACGCACCAAAAATTCTGAGTCATGAAGTTTACTCGTCAGCAGAGGAACTGCAACTTCTGATTCATAATTATCGAGGGCAGCGATCGCCTTCAAACGATAATGAAAATCTGGATTCTTCAGTTCAGCTTGGATTTTATGGATTTCCATAGGTGCATTTGGTACAGCTATTCTTTACTTTATTTTACAGATGTCACCAAATGGCGATCACATTCTAGGAAGATTGAATCACGGGTATGGGCATTGGGAAAAAGGAGGCAGTAGGCAGGAGAGGAGTTCTTTAATTTTGAATGCGTGAATTTTGAATTTGGAGCGAAGTGACGTGACTCAATTAAGCGAAACCGTTAAAGAATTAATAGCCAAAGCTAGAATTGTCAGCTTTGCTGAATGGGAACAGTCCCATCCAAAAGCAGCAATCGCCATCTTCCAAGCTGCGGACAATGATATTCGGTATCTGAGCGACGAAGATTTATTGCAGATTATAACCTTGTCACCTGAGAATTGCGCCTTGATTCCTGTTGCTGTGTTGTTACGCGATCGCGCCGCCGAAATTGTTGATGAAGCTAGGGAGCAGGTTTTAGTGACTTATCCTGAAATTATCCAGCCTGGAGGCGGTCTTTATCCACCTGAACGCGCCCAAGCTTGCTGGCGAGATTTCTGGCATTTTCTCCGTTGTATTACTTATGGCATAGCAGGTAGACATACTGAGTATACGAATCCCACAGGACTGCACTATATGAACTTGCTTTATCAGGAATTACAAGTTCCATTGGATGCAATGGTCTTAGGCTTAAAAAGCATCAAGGCTGCTAGTTTGAAACGCTGCCAAACTAATCAAGAGGAAACTCTTGCTCCCTATTTTGATCATTTAATCAGCCAACTGGCTACTTTCCAAATTCGCTAGTACCCAAGAATGAGTGCTGAGTAAAACATCAGATTACCCACTCAGGACTCAGCACGATTAATACTCTTGGTCAAGCGAATATCACCATACCATCGCCTGTATCCCAATCACCAATCCAATACTAAAAAAAAGCTGAAATTTTTTGAAAGTATTATTTAACTTAACAAATTTTAATATAGATGGTTTCGGCATCGTATCAGAATATGTAAGGAGAAATGATGCAAAAACTTAAAATCATCAAGACTATTAAGAATTTAAAGTCTCTATGGCCTCTTCTTTATTAGAATGATGTAAAGTTTGTTAACATCTACGGAATATCCTTCTCATAAAATTTAATTGTTAACTGGGAGATAGTTTGAATGGCTTTTGGACCAGCATCACGATTAGGGGTCGCTCTGTTTGAAGATACCGATCCCATAGATCTGTGGCCAAGTCGCTCTAATGAGGAAGTTGAAACCGTAATTAGAACTGTCTACAAGCAAGTTCTAGGCAATGCTTATGTGATGGAGAGTGAGCGGCTTTCCGTTCCTGAATCCCAACTCAAACGGGATGAAATTAGGGTTCGTGAATTTGTGCGTCAAGTCGGGAAGTCGGAACTTTACCGCTCGCGGTTTTTTGATAGTGCTCCCCGCTATCGAGGGATTGAATTAAATTTCAGACATTTTCTTGGTCGTGCGCCATTGGATCTAGAAGAAACGCGGGCACATAGCACTATTCTGGATACAAAGGGCTTTGAAGCTGAAATTGATTCCTATGTAGACAGTGACGAATATCAACAGACCTTCGGGGAAAACATTGTGCCTTATATTCGGGGCTACAAAACCGAAGCTATCCAGAGTTTGGTTCAGTTTACCCACTTGTTCCAGCTGGTACGTGGCTCCTCTAGCAGCAGTCTGAAAGGTGACTTAGCTGGCAAACAACCAAAATTGAACAGTTTGCTAATTCAAAGCACGCCTACCGCCGTGATTTCACCAGCTAGCAAGGGTGCTGCATTCCGTAACCCGACATCTACTGCTCGCACCCGTCAAGGTGTGGGATCTGGTGACGATGGTAAGATATACCGGGTTGAAGTTACTGGCTACAAGGCAAATGTGGTAAATAATATTTCCAAGTTTCGCCGCAGTAACCAGGTCTTTTTCGTGCCATACAATCAGCTTTCACAAGAGTATCAACGGATTCACAAGCAGGGCGGTGCGATCGCCAGTATTACTCCTGTCAACTAAAAAATAGAAATTGGGGATTAAAGATTAGGAATTGGGAAATAATTTCCGCAGTACTCAGTGTCCAGTCTTTAATCCCCAGTGTTGATCATTTATCAAAACTTAACCTGCGGTTTGATCAATTCCGCCGTCAGTTGTTATATATGAAAGATATTTAACGCACTCTCACAAACTAAAGTTTTACAAAAGCTAGTCAGTAGCAAAGATAACTGACAACTGATGGGAAATTCTACGTTTAGAAGGGGTAGGATGCTCGGAAATTTCATTTAATTTACGTTTTTCAGGAGATACTTAAATGTCACTTTGGGCTATTGATTCACCTAATGTTGAACTGCGTCCAAACACCAGCGAAAGTGAATTACAAACACTGATTCGGGCAGTTTATAAACAGGTTTTGGGTAATGCTCACTTGTTGGAAAGTGAGCGACTAGCCACTGCGGAATCACAATTGCGCGATCGCAAAATCAGTGTCCGCGAATTCGTCAACACCGTTGCGAAATCAGAACTTTATCAATCCCTATTTTTCAACTCTTCTTCCCAGTATCGGTTCATTGAACTGAACTTCAAACATCTGCTAGGACGTCCTCCTGCTGATCAGGCAGAAATTTCCGAACACGTCCGCATCTACAACGAACAAGGCTATGATGCTGAAATCGAATCCTATATCGATAGCAGCGAATATCGGCAGAATTTTGGGGAGAATATTGTTCCTTATGTTCGCAGTACTAGCTCCCAAATAGGAATTAAGAATGTTAGCTTTAACCGCACATTTACCTTACTAAGAGGAGTAGCTAGCAGTGATAGCGGCAGCAAAGCCAAACTGATCAGCGATATCGGTTCAAATTTACCCACATCCATCAAGGCTCCCGTTGCTGGTTCTAGTGTAAGCAGTACCGACAAACGCTTCTTGATTAAGGTAGTCAAAGGTTCAGCGAATCTTCGTACTCGTCTAGGCAACCTCGAATATGTAGTTAACTACAATCAACTGTCTGGACAAGTGCAAAATATTCATCGGACGGGTGGCAAAATCGTTAGTATCACTGAAATTGCTTAAGTTGGGGAGTGGGGATAGAATAATAACTCCTAACTCGGTACTCAGCACTGTAGCCAAGATATATGGCAATCCTATTTGATTCTTGAATAACTAAACTGCCTATAAGCTTGACATACAAAGCTTTTCTTGTCAGTATACTGAGCAAGATTCAAGTAGGATTCCTACACCTTGGTTTGTAAGCTACTTTTTAAGATCACTTTTCTAATGGAAATTACTGAATTCTTTGAACTTTCAATTGGACGATGGCGATCGCAGCGTAGCGGCCATCATTTAGCATTCGCGCACTTTGAACAAGTACTGACTAACATTGACATTGAATCTCTATTCACCGATGATCCGGCAATACTAGCAATCTGTCAATTGTATGACACTGACCCCGCCAGTATCACCCATCCCTTTCGGATGACTTGGGAAGGTGAGTCAGACTGGGACGATAAACCAATCTCTGGTAGTACTGTGCTGGTGCCAATTCCCGATATCGAAAATCCTTCTAGAGGCAAACTCCTGCGGGACAAGGGATACGCCGAAACAATTCCAGCAGTGGCTAAATATCATCTGAGTGACGATGGTATTTTTACCCTGCTAACAGAGTATGAACTCGCTGCTGCTGAGGAGCGAATTTGGTTTGCTAACCCAAATCTGCGATTTCGGGTAGCGATGATTAAAACCAGTGATGGTAAAGGTGTGACAACAGCTTCCTTTTCTTCAGAGATTCGCTCTTTGTCAAGTTCAACCAGTTAGCAATATCACGTTAAAACATCAGAGGATTGTTAATTTTAAATTTTGAATTTTAAATTTTGAATTTTGAATTTGGAGCGAAGCGACGTGACGATAGCGCCCAATGAATCTAGCACCAACGCTAGTGATTTGCTCACCTTAGCCTCTTGGATGGCAGGAGATTTTAGCAACTACAAGCAATCTTTTGCAAATCCGCAACTTTACGCCCACATTCACATTTATTTTCGTCCTCTACCGGTTGAATTTTTTTCTGCCATCGGTTTTTATTCTGAACAAGCGTATGACCACGATTTATGGACACCCTATCGCCAGGGAATACATAAACTCGTCGATTGGGGCGATCGCATTTACATCGAAAATTACAGCTTGAAAGACCCTATGCTTTATGCAGGTGCTGCTCGTGAATTAGATATCCTCAAAACCATCACCCCAGAAAACATCGAACGGCGTTATCACTGTTCAATGGTTTTCCAGCGAGAAAATGAAATGTTTCGAGGCAGTGTGGAACCGGGCAATCAATGTCTGATTAAGCGCAATGGATGCCAGACATATCTTATTAGCGAAGTAGAAGTAACCGAGCGTACTTGGATAAGTCTAGATCAAGGTATGGATATTGAAACCCACGAGCAAAGATGGGGATCAACTGCTGGCCCATTGCGGTTTGAAAAACGGGTAAGTTTTGCTGATGAATTACGTGCGGTGAGCGCATTATGTTGATTCAGCTTGAATGTGTTAAAACCAAAATGTTACCTCCACTGGCTGAAAGAAAAATGCGCTGCTGGATTCGCAGTCGTCACTTGATTTGTTCGGGTAACTTTTTTATATTCGAGACATTAGAATATACGACGATTGAGAGATTCTCTGAATGTGTTGCTTCTTTAGGAGGAACAGTAATATCTGTTGATCCCGTTAATAAAATTTGGATGGGGGATCATCGCCAAGTTATTTTATATCAGGCGAAAGCTAGTTTACATACGCCTCATCATACTTTGAAACAATACTGGATAAAATACGGTGGTTTCTACACTAGATTTGATGAGCGTGCTTGAGAGTTACTGTCCTGCGGAAATCCTACTCACAGGTGTCTACACTCCAATTCAAAATTAAGTTTTGAATTTTTAATACTCCCTAAGGGGGTTGACGGCTAATTGTTAATGTTTAATTGCTAATTATTTACTATGATTAGCTATTACTTATTAACAGTTAGCCGTCTAAGTTTGTTAGAAAATGTAACTAAAACACTCCCCAAAACTTGATAAATTAATTCTGACTGGAAAGGGAATTAAAATTTGTTAGTGCTTATACGGTTTAACTACAAGGTTGCTCTAAAACAATTTGCTCAGAGCAAGTTGTCTGACCAAGCTTGATTTTGTACAGTTTCACAAAGAATTGGTATTAGCTATACCACGTAACCACTAACAAATACTTAGCTCTCATTACCTTTAAAAATATAGATTTCTAGCGAACGTCCTCAAAGCGATTAGTCACTCCTACCCACACTAACCAAGTATGCAGACCTTCTTAGACGAAGAAACCAGACGACGCCAATATCAAGCATTTCCCCAAACAGAACCCATCGAACTGTGGACTACTGCTTCAGCTGAAGACATTGAAATTGTAATTCGAGCAGTTTATCGGCAAGTGTTGGGTAATGCCTACATTATGGAAAGTGAGCGGCTCATTGTTCCAGAATCGCAACTCAAGCAAGGCATAATCGATGTTCGTGAGTTTGTGCGTCAGGTTGCCAAATCAGAGTTGTATCGCTCCAGATTTTTTGATAACGTTTACCGCTACCGGGCGATTGAACTGAACTTCAAGCACCTGCTGGGTCGCGCTCCCGATGATTACTCTGAGACGAAATATCACAGTAACATTCTAGATGAGAAGGGTTTTGAGGCGGATATTGATTCTTATCTTGATAGCGACGAGTATCTAGATGCCTTTGGGGATAACATAGTGCCATATTACCGGGGTTATAAAACTCAAACGGGCAAAAAGATATTGGAATTTACCAATATGCTGCAACTGCTGCGGAGCAATTCTAGCAGTGACAAAAATCTAGCATCGAATAATGAACCTCAGCTGGTGCGATCGCTAATTACCAACACTCCTTATGGTAGAGTGAAAACCACGGATGTTAGTGCATTACTTGCTGAAATATTCAAGCGAAAGCCAGAAACTGCTGCTCCAGTTAATCAGTTTATTGCACCTCAGACATCAGCTGAACAAGGCTTGCAGCAAAAGATTAAAGAGCAAGAAAGCCAGATTGCAACTTTGCAACAACAATTAGCAGACTTAAGACCATTTGCCAGCATCGGTACAACAAAATTCAGTAGTAGTTGGCAGTCTTCCAGTTCCGTAACCAGCACAGGCGAATATACATCTTTGCAACAGCAAGCTGACGCGCAAGCAAAACAGATTGCAGGTTTGCAAGAGCAAATTGCTGATGCTCGACGGTATGCCACAATTGGGGAAGCCCGGTTGAATAAGTGGCGCAGTCGCGTTTTTAATGGCTAATTTCTCTACTGTTTAGTTTTGTAGGGTGCGTTACGCCAAAGGCTAACGCACCGCTTTTGCAAAAGTTAAAAACGTGCGATCGCCTGAGATAATTCTAGAAGGTGCTTTACTTGATATCGTCTAATGTCCGCCTAATTAGCTGAATCAAAAGACCTCTCCCTGCCTTGAACTTTACTTTAAGGCAGGGAGAGGTTTGTCGAACTCACGTTAATTAATATCTACAATTCCAACTTTTCACCCCGAATCGAATAGTCTAACAACTCCATCGGGTGAATAACTGAAATTTTCTTACCTTGCAACTGCAAATGCTTCGTAATTTGCAAAGTACACCCCGGATTGGCAGAAGCAATTAACTCAGCCCCAGTATTCAACAAATTCTGTACTTTTTGCTGACCCAATTCTTCAGAAACTTCCGGTTGCAGCATATTATAAACCCCAGCGCTGCCACAACACAAAGCTGCATCTATTGGTTCTCTCAACTTCACGCCGGGAATTTGTCGCAACACCTGACGCGGTTGCACGCTAATCTTTTGTCCATGCAATAAATGACAAGCATCTTGATAAACTAAATTCAAGGGTTTATCAGTCAGTGGCGAAAGTTTTGCTGTTAACCCAACAGTTGCCAAAAACTCTTGAGCATCTTTAACTTGAGCCGCAAAACCCTTCGCTTTTTCCCGATATTCTGGGTCATCTTCTAAAATGTGACCGTATTCCTTCAAAGTATGACCACAACCAGCAGCATTGATAATCACAAAATCTACATCAGTATTAGCAAAACTATCAATCATCTGCCTTGCTAAAGCTTTTGCCTGTTCTGCTTGTCCTTGGTGTTCGGGAAGCGCCGCACAACAACCTTGAGATTTCGGAATCACAACTTCACAACCATTCGCTGTTAAAACCCGCACCGTTGCTTCATTCACTGAGGAGAAAAACAGCCGTTGTACGCAACCTAAAATTACCCCGACTCGATACCGCTTCTCACCTTGGGCGGGAATAACAGTAGGGAAATTATCTTGAAAAGATTTGAGAGTAATTTCTGGCAGAATTGATTCCATTGCTGCCAAACGGGGCGATATTTTATTGAGTAAACCCGTAGCGCGGAATAATTTAGCAAACCCCAACTTTTGATAAACCAATAACGGAACTAATAAAATCCGTAAAAGTTTAGGATAAGGAAACAGAGAAAATATCAATTGACGAAAAAATTGGTCTGGTAAACTGCGGGGATAATTTCGTTCAACTTGG
The DNA here is from genome assembly GCF_036919555.1 of Nostoc sp. Classification (GTDB taxonomy): domain Bacteria; phylum Cyanobacteriota; class Cyanobacteriia; order Cyanobacteriales; family Nostocaceae; genus Nostoc. Next base: position 2,154 of record NZ_JBALCS010000063.1, on the reverse strand, counting down.
TGACGAGTTGCAGAAATCAACTTGTCATACTGCACACCAGAAGGACAAGTACTCACACAAGCAAGACATCCCAAACAAGAATCAAAATGTTCTACTGTTGCCGTATTGAGGGCAATTTCACCCTGATTAATCGCATCCATTAAATAGATACGTCCTCTAGGAGAATCCATCTCCTTCCCAAGCACCCGATAACTAGGACAAGTTGAGAGACAAAACCCACAATGTACACAACTATCAATCAACTTCGGATCAGGTGGATGATTCTCATCAAACCCTTTCAAATTCTTTAAACTAGCCGTATTATTAACAGAATTTTCTGAAACTTGCATAATTAATTCTTCTCCCCTCTTCCTTTGCGTCCTTGGCACGGCAGTTGCTTCAAGTCGAGAAACCGGCCCAACGCACTGCCTCGTCTTTGACGGTTCGTTTTCTTCAAACTAAATACCACCTACAAATCTACCAGGACTTAAAATATTCTTACTATCAAACTGTTCCTTAATGCGGCGCATCAACGGTAAAGCATTCCCCGTGTAGCCCCAGACATCTACTTCTTCTTTAACCGTTACTGGTGCTTCCAGAATTGTTAAAAAACCTCTATGAGCTTGAGTGCGTAGGCGCAGCCCGCCGTAGGCATCGCCTCCGGCAGAGCCTAGCTGATCGCGCAGTTTCAAAACCTGATTTTTATCCTCTAATTGTAACAAACCTAAACCACTACTTATATGAATTAAACCCAACTCTACCTGAGTCAAAATCTCCACGGCAGCAGTAGGTAACACTCCTATTTTGCAAGTAATTACAGATTCTGTGGCAGTAGTATGTATTCGTTTTTGCAATCTCTGCCATAGATTAGCTTCATCGCCATCTGCAAAAATTGCCCCAGCTAAATCTAACTTTTGTCCTACTTCCAAAACTCGATTTGACTGTTCCTTAACACTCTCACTAATGCTTTGAAAGCGGGCAATTAATCCCAGTCCTTGACCCAAACCTAAGCTGGACACCAGTTTAGCGGATAGTAAATCAGCCTGAACTGGTGTTAACGCTGAACCTCGAACGATATTAGCCGCTTGGGATACAGCCTCCGCACTACCAGTCAGTACCACCGTCCCTGATGCCTCTGGTAGCGGATATAGGCGAAAAGTTAGTTGACTAATAACTCCTAATGTGCCATAAGACCCAGTAAACAACTTCATCAAGTCATATCCGGCAACATTTTTAACTACTCTTCCCCCAGCTTTGGCGACTTGTCCATCAGCACGCAGAAAGGTAATACCTAGTAACTGGTCGCGCACACTACCATAACGTTGCCGCAGAGAACCTGTATCACCTGTGGCGACAATACCGCCAATGGTTGCCGACTCTGGGGCTGTGGGGTCAATGGCAAGAAATTGCCGTGACTTTGCTAAAAATGCTTGGAGATCAGAGAATTTCATCCCAGCTTCTACTGTGACAGTGAAATCCCCAACAGCGTGTTCAATCAGTTGGTTGATGCGTTCTGTGCTGACTACGACATCAACCCCCTTAGCTAAACCGCCCCAGCTGAGTTTACTGCCACTACCACAGGGGAGGACGCGCCAGTTGTTTGTGTGAGCTGTGGCGATGACAGCAGCTAGCTGTTCTTGGCTGCGGGGATAGACGATACAACTGGGAGGATTTCCAGAAGTTATAGCCTGTTGGATACGTTTTTGCTGACCTAGTTCGATATTTTCCCAAAGGCAAACAGCATTTTCTTCACCGACGATAGATGCAAAATAAGAAGCGTACACGCCTTGCGGCTTGTCGTTAGACATCGCTTTGATTCAGTTTATTTTTTACGCCCTATATCTAATTTACTGGCTAACCTGACCAAAAAAGCGGATTGTTAGCGTCAGTCATGAGAAAAAAGCCCAATTGTGGAGGGTTAGGAATTTAGACCAACAGTTAGCTGAAGGTTGCGATTGGCTACATGATTACTTTTTCACTCATCCTAAAGACTTAAAAACACTATAGGTGTGCCAAAATTAACCTAAGCTTTAACGTTTGAAACAGGATAATTTTTTCATCACCTCCAGGTGAATTAAAACACTAGTACAGTACGGCGTAAATAAACAGACCATATTAGTGGGAGAATAAATAATCAGGTTAAAACCAGTTTCGCAGAGCATATCAAGGAATCAG
>NZ_JBALCS010000062.1:0-6459 GCF_036919555.1 Nostoc sp. | reverse complement strand
CAAGCTAAGAACATCGGAAGCTGGGTGCGATGAAAGTCGCACGCCCAGATTTAACTGAGAGGTGCGGGGAATAATATCCCCCATCGACTCAACCAAAAGATTGGAGTATATTGCTGAATCTAAAGCATTAAAGAATAAAAACAAAACCCAACCGCAAAAGAGGCAAAAATGAACATGGGCAAATAGTGGAAAATGCCAAACAGCAATACTGCCAAGACCGTGACTCCAGGGAAACTATCTTTGAGTTTAAACGCCGCACCTTAGTACATTTTGCCGTTGATACTGAAGAAGTATGGATGACAACACGCCTAGCCGAAGAAGCTACCCATTTTTTGCCCTTTAACAAAGGATACGATGGCGGGGCAGGCAATCCACCAGACAGAGAAGGGCGTAATTACCGCACAGCTTACCTGTGGGAAGAAGTCTTGCAACGGGACAGTTTACTTGACCTTCTAGCCCGATTTTTACATCTCCAAACAGAAGAAAAGCGAGACGATGATGGACGCAGGTTTAAAAAAGAAACCATGATATTTCCCCGCTATCATCAACTTCAGGCTGTGCGATTACTGGTAGATGCGGCAAGAAGTGAAGGTGTAGGACAAAACTATTTAATTGAACATTCGGCAGGTAGTGGCAAAAGTAACACCATTGCTTGGCTTACTCATCGCCTTGCCTCCTTATACAATGAGCAAAACCGTCGCGTTTTTGATAGTGTAATTGTAATTAGCGATCGCCGCGTACTTGACCAGCAGTTACAAGACGCAATTTATCAATTTGAGCATCGTCATGGCGTTGTCGAGAAAATCGACGATAACTCCCGGCAGTTGGCACAAGCGCTGGAAAGTGCTGTTCCCATCATCATCACCACTTTACAAAAATTTCCCTTTGTGACTCGCCAGTTAATCAAACTAGCAGAGGAACGTAACGAACAGAGTAATGGTGTCCTGCCTACCCGTCGCTTTGCCGTTATCATTGATGAAGCACACAGTTCCCAATCAGGCGAAACAGTTACCGAGTTAAAAAATGTACTTAGTGGCGAAGCATTGCAAGCTGAAGCACGTAAACGCGCTCAGGAAGAAGGACTAGAACATTTAGAAGAACTTTTCCGCAGTCTAGTCAAACGTTCCCATCAGTCAAACCTGAGTTTTTTCGCTTTTACCGCCACACCAAAACACCAAACTCTGAAAATCTTTGGTCGTCAAGGAGAAGCTTTTCATCACTACATCATGCGTCAAGCAATAGAAGAAGGCTTTATCATAGATGTCCTGCGTAATTACACAACCTATAAAGTCTACTTCAACCTCAACAAAGCCAGTAAAAACGACCCTAACGTAGAACGCAAAAACGCTGCCCGTTCCCTGGCTCGTTTCATGCGTCTACACCCCCATAATATTGCCCAAAAGACAGAAGTAATAGTGGAACACTTCAACACCTTTACCCGGCATAAAATCGGTGGTCGAGCTAAAGCAATGGTAATAACTAGCTCTCGCATAGATGCAGTGCGCTACAAACAGAGTTTTGACAAATACATTAAAGAAAAAGGTTACTCGATCAAAACGCTGGTTGCCTTTTCAGGTGTAGTCACAGACGACAAGATTAAAGATAAAACTTACACTGAAGAGGAGATGAATAAAGGCATTCGGGAGAAAGAATTACCAGAAAGATTTGCTACCAGCGAGTATCAGGTTTTACTTGTAGCTGAAAAATATCAAACAGGCTTTGACCAACCCTTGCTACACACCATTTATATTGACAGGCGATTAGCGGGTATTCAAGCAGTACAGACCCTTTCTCGCCTCAACCGCACTCACCCACTCAAAGAAGATACATTTGTCTTAGACTTTATTAACGATAGGGAAGAAATTCGCCAAGCATTCCAGCAGTTCTATGAAGGCGCTGAATTAGGAGTAGAAGCAGACCCTCAACAACTGTACCAACTCCAGAGCGAACTTGATGCTTTAGGAATATATCTGCATGAAGAAATTGAACGATTTTGCGAAATTTACTTTAAACCGAAACAACGTCAAAGTCCGGCTGACCATCAAGCGATGAATGCAGCGCTTGACCCAGCCGTTGACCGCTTCTGCGTTTTGCATAACGATCAATCAGAAGCAGCTAAAATTTGGCGCAAAAAGCTGACAGCCTTTCGTAACCTTTACGCTTTCTTGAGCCAGATAATTCCCTACCAAGACTCTGATTTAGAACGCCTCTACATTTTTTTGCGTCACCTATCATCCAAATTGCCACGCCACCCGAATGGAGTACAGTATGATTTTGATAGCGAAATCCAGCTAGAATATTACCGCCTCCAGAAAATAAGTGAAGGCTCAATAGAGTTAAGCAAAGGTAATGCCCGTCCACTAGATGGGCCAAAGGATGTCGGCACAAGCATTGTCCGTGGAGATACAGTCAAACTATCACAGCTAATCGACATTATCAACAATCGTTTTGGTACTGATTTTAACCAAGCCGATCAATTATTTTTTGATCAGCTTGTGGAAACTGCTGCCAATTACGAAGAGTTACAACAGGCAGCACGGGTAAACTCTGCTGACAAATTCGCCTTGCTTTTCAATCAAATGTTAGATTCTCTGTTTGTTGAGCGAGTAGATCAAAACGAGGCAATTTTTGCACGTTACATGAATGACCGTGATTTTCAGAAGATGGTGTCAGATTGGCTAGTTTCAGAAGTATATCAGCGTCTCACTAGCAACTAAAAATCTCCGTATGACAATACAGTGATCCACTATTTTTTTAGGATACAACGAGTTTGAAAATACGCTCTAGACAATCTGTTGGGCTAATAAAAAATTCTCAGCGATGAATGTTAAATGGAATATGATTGCCTTAATCATTTGCCATTTGGCAAGGGAAAACTTTTAATATTATCAATACCTTTACCAAAATAAGAGCCTACAACAATTTTGGCAAAAACTGGCAAAATTCCGCATACATAAGCATTTAGCGTACAAGGTGGCTTGGACTGCCAGAACCTTTATACTGCGGGCAATACGTTCAAAAAACGTATCCGCTCAATAAATCGGGGCGGATTACCAGTTCGGGAACGATTTTACATCATTTGAGGCTTGTCACTGAGCGATTTACCCCGGCAAAAAATAAACTACTTTTTGGTAAATTTGTCAAGTCTAAAAAATTGGAAGCATAATATTTCCGAGGTGCATTGGAAGTATAAGCTTTCGGTGACGGAAAAGTTATGCTTCCAGTGACATCACTCTATTTAACGAGAGTAAGGGTTATTGAAGGTTTCCCAAGCGGCAATAGCCGCCTTTTGCAGGCGAAAGCTGAAGTCTACTACATCTTTCATCATTAAGTGCCAGTTTCTCTCGGCTTCGTCCTGAATTATCGCCCACGAGTCTTCTAAGCGATCGCGTTCCATCAGTTTCCTTCCTTCAATTAATTCCCGTGCTTGACGCACAGCTTTCAAATAGGTTTCACGCGTCAGAGTACTCGCCGAATCAGCTTGAGTGCGTCTTTTTAGTGCCTCAATCAGCGCTTTGATTTCACGCTTCACTTCATCACTTTCGCCAGCCATTTCGGTTTCTATTAATTCGTCGGTTTGAGAACTAATTCCTACAATTACTATGGATTTGGTAGATTCAATTCCTGTGGGTTTAAAGGATTCAATGTTGTTAGCAGTCATAGTTAAAATATCCTTAATTGCAAAGCTTACTCTGGGATAAAAACTGCACCCTATACTGATAATCAGTAGTCATTGTTAATTTCACAAATGACAAATGACAAATTAATAAGCTTTTGTTGGCAGTTGTTGCTCTAATTTAAGCAATGCTGCAACTCGCACTTCTGTAGCAGGGTGACTAGAGAACAAATTACCCAGAAACTGTCCAGAGATGGAATTGATAATTAATAACGGCTCATAAGCTGGATTAGCATTTAAAGGCATCTGCTTTGCTGAGGCTTCTAAGCGTTGTAATGCCCTGGCTAACGCACGGGGATTACCAGTTAATCTAGCAGAACCCGCATCAGCCGAGAATTCTCGTGTACGCGAAATTGCTAGCTGAATAATCGTTGCAGCCACAGGTGCAAGCATTACTGTTAACAAAACTCCCAAAGGATTTGCGCCTCTGTTGTCATCTCGTGAACCACCGCCAAACCATAAGCTGTAACTGACAATTTGCGCTAGGAATGAGATAGCACCAGCAACAGTAGCAGCAACCGCTTGTGTGAGGGTGTCACGATTAATAATGTGGGTGAGTTCGTGGGCGATAACGCCTTCGAGTTCGTCCTCTGGCAATATATTCAAAATACCTTCGGTGACAGCCACAGCAGCGTGTTCGGGATCGCGCCCTGTAGCGAAAGCGTTAGCACCTTGGCTTGGGACAATGTAAACTTTGGGCATGGGAATATGAGCGCGATCGCTCAATCTCTGCACCATCCGATAAAGTCCTGGTGCTTCCCTTTCACTCACAGGCTGGGCGCGGTATACTGCCAGCGCAATCTTATCTGATTGATACCACGAAAACACGTTTGTTATTGCTGCCAAGCCAATTCCGATTATCAACCCACTAGAACCGCCAATTATCCAGTAACTAATTGCGATCAAAAGACCACTTAGCGCCGCTAGCAAAGCAGCCGTTTTCAATTGATTTGTCATATTTTTGCTCTCCTGCTAATGCTGTATAAATTTTATAGAAACCAGCATTAATTAAGCCACACTTCGATTGTATCCAGATAAACTTAGATATATGGTACAGAAAACCTATCAGATAAGTACGGTTTTCCTACTTAACTCTTCTAAATACTAATTTAGTTTTTTTTGCTCCGTTGTCTATTGGTAATAAAATAGATATCAAAAACGCATCTATCTATAGTAATAAGTTGTTGATATAGGCAGGAATTACAAGTACGATGTCTACGCCATTAATTTAGATCTGGTTACTTATAGAGGTTCTGAGTTTATCCCTTGTACTTCATACGCCTGTTTAGTAAATAGCTGAAAATCTAGTTAACACGCCTTCAAAACTTCAGATGTACGCCTCTAGTACAACACGGCGTAAATAAACCACCCATTCCGAATCAATAACACACTTACGCTGTATACCTGTTTGAATTTTGAATTTTGAATTTCAAATTCCGCCTTGCGGTACTAACAATGTAGATGTAGTAGATATTTCGTGAAATACTATAATTGCATTCAGCTAAACAGGGAATATGCAACTACAAAAGAAATTTTTTCAGAAAATTCCTCGCACTGTTTGGGTATTGAGGTTTGTTAGTCTGCTCACAGATATTAACTCAGAGATGATTTATATCATGTCCGCTTGATTGCTTATTAAACCCGAAGAACCCCACCCTTTAATCCTCTGGGATTAAGGGGTGGGGTGCAATAAGTGTGGGAATCGTAACTAATTATGCGGACATGATATTATTCTGTGTTGCCCTTGTTTAAAGACCTATGGCTATCGAGAGCGGGATAAGGTTAAACGGCAAGCATTCATAGAACAGTTGACAACCCAAGCAGATGAAACGATTGTTTATGTCGATGAAGCAGGTATGGACAATCGAGAAGATTACGGTTATGGCTGGAATGAGAAAGGACAACGGTTTCACGCGCTCAAGTCAGGGCGGCGGCAAGGTCGAGTGAATATGATTGCGGCCTTGCGTAACCATCAACTGATAGCTGCTTTTACCTGCGTTGGTTCTTGCAACCGGATTGTGTTTGAGATTTGGTTAGAAGGAGAGCTTAATTCCTCTGCTGGAACCAGGACAGGTGGTAGTAATCGATAATGCCACGTTCCATAAAGGCGGTCATATTGAGCAACTGATTCAGCAAGCAGGTTGTAAACTGCTGTACTTACCCCCAAATTCACCGGTTCTCAACAAGATTGAGCAATGCTGGTCTTGGCTCAAAAGTCGCATTCGCAAGCAACTTGACCAATGTGAGTGTCTACCGGATGCGATGGAGCATATTTTATCTCTAGCGTCCTAACCGCCACGGCGGTTGCTATACCCCTCTTCTGTCACTCTCCGAAAACTTTTGCAATTTCCGAATTCTAGAGCTTTTGTATAGCAGGCGATCGCGCGATTCTTTTCTAATAACAAATACAAGACCAATTTTTTTCTAATAGTATAGCTTGTATTGGTTGCCTCATGAGGCTTCTAGCGATCGCCCTCCCGGAAAGTGACAGAAGAGGAATACCCCTCTTCTGTCACTCTCCGAAAACTTTTGCCATTTCTGAATTCTAGAGCTTTTGTATATGAAGCGATCGCGCGATTATTTTCTAATAACAAATACAAGACCAATTTTTTTCTAATAGTATAGCTTGTATTGATTGCCTCATGAGGCTTCTAGCGATCGCCCTCCCGGAAAGTGACAGAAGAGGAATACCCCTCTTCTGTCACTCTCCGAAAACTTTTGCCATTTCTGAATTCTAGAGCTTTTGTATATGAAGCGATCGCGCGATTATTTTCTAATAACAA
>NZ_JBALCS010000061.1:0-39118 GCF_036919555.1 Nostoc sp. | reverse complement strand
TGCGTCAGATTGGTTAATTTAGCGATCGCCTCTGGAATCTGGGTTATTTGGTTGCTACTGAGGTCAAGCTGCGTCAGATTGGTTAATTTAGCGATTGCCTCTGGAATCTGGGTTATTTTGTTGAGACTGAGGTCAAGCTGCGTCAGATTGGTTAATTTAGCGATCGCCTCTGGAATCTGGGTTATTTGGTTGCTACTGAGGTCAAGCTGCGTCAGATTGGTTAATTTAGCGATCGCCTCTGGAATCTGGGTTATTTTGTTGAGACGGAGGTGAAGCTGCGTCAGATTGGTTAAATTAGCGATCGCCTCTGGAATCTGGGTTATTTTGTTGAGACTGAGGTGAAGCTGCGTCAGATTGGTTAATTTAGCGATCGCCTCTGGAATCTGGGTTATTTTATTGCCATCGAGGTCAAGCTGCGTCAGATTGGTTAATTTAGCGATCGCCTCTGGAATCTGGGTTATTTTGTTGCCATCGAGGTCAAGCTGCGTCAGATTGGTTAATTTAGCGATCGCCTCTGGAATCTGGGTTATTTTGTTGAGACGGAGGTGAAGCTCCCTCAGATTGGTTAATTTAGCGATCGCCTCTGGAATCTGGGTTATTTTGTTGAGACGGAGGTGAAGCTGCGTCAGATTGGTTAAATTAGCGATCGCCTCTGGAATCTTGATTATTTTGTTGTTATAGAGGATAAGCTGCGTCAGATTGGTTAAATTAGCGATCGCCTCTGGAATCTGGGTTATTTTGTTGTTATAGAGGATAAGCTGCGTCAGATTGGTTAAATTAGCGATCGCCTCTGGAATCTTGATTATTTTGTTGTTATAGAGGATAAGCTGCGTCAGATTGGTTAATTTAGCGATCGCATCAGGTATTTCAGTTAGCTCTACTCGAATTAAGATAAGTTCCTCTAAATGTAGTATTTGCGTTACCACATCGGGAATGCTCTCTAAAGGATTGCCACTAATATCCAACTTACGCAAATTAGGCAAACTCAATAGTTCGAGTGGAAGCGTTTTTAAATTGTTGCCTGAAACCTTTTCGAGAAAGCGGTCTCCTACTTCTTCATAACCTTCAACCTTCTTTCCCAAAATCAAAGACTCAAGCTGCTTCAACTTACCAATTTCTACAGGTAACTCAGTCAACTCCTGCCCCGACAAGTCTAACTCTCGCCAACCCTCAGCCACGGCGCGATCTATCAGTACCAACAATTCATCCTGCGTCATAATTCCAAGGAGAAGGGTAAAAGGAAAGAAGATTAATGAAGATTATCTTAACTGATTAGCGAAAAATGCTAAATTATCACTTGTTGGCGATGCCTGCGGCGGGCTACGCCAACGCGCCTTGAGATGATAGGAAAAGCGATCGCGCGAGTGCTAACTTGTCAGTTTGCTGTTTGGGATATTGCGGATTTAGGCGTAGGCGTAGCCCGTACTTCTCTACGAGAGGCTGCGCCAACGGCAAGCTCAGTAACCATCGTAGACATCGCGCCTTGAGATGTGGTGAGCGCATATATCTAAATCTGGTTTCTAGCTATCTCTGTTATGATACCTACGATCAATTTTTGGCATTGCTTACAAAACGAGCGATCGCATCCCTGACAGTACACCAGGGGGCAATCACGCTATCTAACAAATTTGAATATTTCTACTCATCACTCAAAGTTTCAATTAATAAATCTACTTGCTGCTGTCGCTGCTGCAAAAAACTTTCGCACTGACGCAAATACTCTACAGCCTTAGCAAATTGGTCAAAAACCTCTTCCAATTCCAACTCACCCGCCTCAATGCCAGCGATAATTCCCTCTATTTCAATAACCTTCGCCTCATAATTCCAACCTTCCTCAGAATTAGAAGCACTCTTACGTTTAACCATCAACCTCTCTGTGTCCTCTGCGCCTCTGTGGTTCGTTAATCCTTCATTTCCATAACTTTTACTTTAACCCCACCTTGCCCCAACTGAATCAACAAATCTTCTCCCACAGCCAACTCTCCCGCAGAACGAGCGATCGCCCCATTTTTTCTTCTCACTACCGCATAACCACGCTGTAACACCGCTTTCGGGTCAAGTGTTGCCAACTTTTGCCGCAACAATTCTAGATGCTGCGTTGCTTGCTGCGATCGCCCCGTCGTGATTTGCACCAATTGCTGACGCTTCCAAGCTAGCTTTTGCACCTCCTGCTGCACTTGTCGGTCTAACCGCAAACGCCGCAAACGATTTCGCAATACTTGTAGTTTATTCTCAGCATTTTCCCTAAAGTCATGCACCGCCTCATGTAAAGCCACAACTCGCTGCTGATGCTCAGTATACAACTCTGAAAGTGCTGGCACAACCATTTCCGCCGCCGCAGTGGGTGTATGCACACACGCATCTGCAACTAAATCTGCCAAAGATTCATCTCGTTGATGTCCAATACCAGTAATTATCGGTATAGAACAACTAGCAAGCGATCGCACCACTCGTTCATCATTAAAGCAAGCCAATTCCTCAACCGCGCCACCACCCCGCGATAAAATTAGCACTTCGGCGCGTCCATCTCTTTCCACCCGCTCAATTGCTTTGACGATAGATTCCGGCGCTTGCTCACCTTGTACGGTTGCCGGAGAAAATAAAACGTGTAAACCTGGATACCTTTGCTTGAGAGTTTTTTGAATATCACCCCAAGCAGCAGCCGTTGGTGAAGTGACAACAGCGATCGTTTGGGGGTGTGTTGGGAGCGATCGCTTTCTTTGCGCGTCGAACAAGCCCTCAGCCAGCAAGCGATTTTTTAGTTGTTGATAGCGTAGTGCCTGTAAACCAACACCAGCAGGTAGAGTCTGCCAAACTGATAACTGATACTCTCCCCGTTGCGGATACAGGCGAATACTACCCAAAATAATTATCTGCTCACCGGGAACGGGTATCTGGGCGAGTTTTGGTAATTGGCTATTCCATACCACACACTTAATTCCGGCGGTGCGATCGGTATCTTGCAGCGTGAAAAATAACCCACTACGATGATGGTTAGCACTGGAAACTTCGCCAGTTACCCAAACTTGCCGCAATTTTTCATCTTGCTCTAACAGCAAGCGGATATAGTCAGTTAATCCAGAGACTGAAAGCGCTGTATCGAGAATCAGAGAGTCGGGAAGGTCGAAAGTCATCAAAGATGTCTGAAAGCATTTGTGCTGAAGCGATTCTAGCATTTTTCATGAAAACCGAAAGTTTATCCTAGTAAACGCTTTAATCTTTTGTAGACATCATGATCATTGCGCTTACCGACTAAAATCACTTCGATTAAATCTTGGTCAGGAAAATATCTGTAAACAATTCTATATTCACCACTATCAACTCGATATAAACCCTGATAACCAGATAGTTGCTCACTATCAGCCGGTAAAGGCTCAACATTTAAAGCCAAAACCTTTTTGGCAATCTGCGCTGCTATTTTAGGCTGTAAACCATTCAGAAAATCAAGAACAGTTGCTAGACCATCAAGCCTCGCCATTAACTAAATGCTCCAATGCAGATGTAAAAGCCTCTGCACCAATCATTTTGGACTGACTCAGAGCAACTTCAGCAGCTTGACCGAAAACCATATCCTCTAATTCTTCCAGCCGATTAATTAATTTTTGATAGCTCTCGGCTGAAATAATCACATGGCTAGGCCGTGATTGCTTAGTTAGTAGAACTGGCTCAGTAGCAGCCTTATCAAAAACCTCACCGTGTTTGTTACGAGCATCTGTAAGAGTGTAGGTCTGCATAGGGATTTTGACTACTTTAGACATTTTGACTATATTTTAGCAGATAACTCTTCTCATCTCAATTTTGGCTTAACAGAACTTGCTGCTCATTTATGTAAATATAGGACTCCTATTTGATTTTTGAACAAGACTAAGAGACAATACGGGTACTAAAACAGGTGTAAGAAGGGACAATGATAAGTCAGCATCTGCAAACTATCACACTCCCAGAGGTAGTATCACGGCAAGAGATGCCAGAGAAAGATGCTCAAAGGGATCCCGCCGAACTACAAGATTTTATAGCTCTGCGTCCAGATGCGCGTGAGGTCAGGAAAGCGTTGGCAGTCAAGCTGGTTTATCAAGGATAGTTGTATGATGAAATCGAAACAATTCTAGACGTATCGCGAGGATCAATAACTGGTTGGAAGCGAGCCTACGAGGAAAATGGAATTGACGGACTGCGGCTGAACTATCAGGGAAGAAAGAGCTACCTTTTGAGCGCACAACGAGAAGAAGTGTTGAGTTGGCTGAGCATCATAGCCGAAGCATAAATTAGCATCTTAGTGTAATTGAGCGTTAAGATTATTATTTTAACTATTTGTCCAGTGAAAAGCGGTATTTCGCCCTGAACTTACAACTGAGCATTAGGTAAATATAAAAATGAGGATTTTAGCCAAATTGACACACCTACGCTAAAGACAGAAAACAAGTGCGTGAGGTTACAACTATGGCTCAGACAGTAGAACGCCAACCTGGTGGCTTATACATTCAAACCTCTAATCAACAGCAAATCGCTTTTCCTCTCAAGCACACCGAAGTGCAAGCCAAACATATCGAGGCTGAAAGTCACCTAAAGCATTGAAAATCTCTTCACTACTACCCTAGAAGCTGTCTACAGCTTACCCCGACCCGGTGAAGTCGCTGTAGATGATATGCTGATTCGTATTAGCGATCGCTCCTAATTTATCAACCTCCGCAGATCACGAGTACGGTTCTACTGACACTGTATATTTAGATAATTTTTATTGAAAACCCTTGCTTACCCAGCCAAAAAAAGCTATCTCTGAATCCAAGTTGGTATCATTGTGCAAGACTACCCTAATCTGGTAGCGATCGAGTTACGATCTTGTCATACCCTTTTTTTGATTTGAGAAGTCCTATTCCAGAATTTTCTGGTTAAAATAGTATATCTGTTCTACTCAAACTCCCAGAGCAACACTCCTTAAAACCATATATTAAGAGGCATTAGAGGCAGGAATGGCTATCAACACCGATACTTCTGGCAAGCAAAAAGCGCTGACTATGGTGCTCAACCAGATTGAGCGCAGCTTTGGTAAAGGAGCAATCATGCGCCTGGGCGATGCCACCCGGATGCGGGTGGAAACAATTTCCAGTGGAGCGCTTACCCTAGATTTAGCATTGGGTGGTGGTTTACCCAAGGGGCGGGTAATTGAAATTTATGGGCCGGAAAGTTCCGGTAAGACTACAGTAGCGCTACATGCGCTCGCCGAAGTGCAAAGAAATGGCGGTATTGCTGCCTTTGTTGATGCTGAACACGCCCTTGACCCTACCTATGCTGCGGCATTGGGTGTAGATATTGACAATCTGCTGATTTCTCAACCTGACACTGGCGAATCAGCTTTAGAAATTGTCGATCAGCTTGTTCGCTCTGCTGCGGTTGATATTGTAGTCATTGACTCAGTGGCAGCACTGGTTCCCCGCGCTGAAATTGAAGGGGATATGGGTGATATTCACGTTGGTCTGCAAGCGCGGTTGATGAGCCAAGCTTTGCGTAAAATTACTGGTAATATTGGTAAATCTGGTTGTACAGTAATTTTCATCAACCAGTTGCGGCAAAAAATCGGTGTTACCTACGGTAGCCCAGAAACCACAACTGGCGGTAACGCATTGAAATTTTACGCTTCGGTGCGCTTAGATATTCGCCGAATTCAAACCTTGAAAAAAGGTACAGATGAATATGGTAATCGCGTCAAAGTCAAAGTCGCTAAAAATAAAGTAGCTCCGCCTTTTAGGATTGCGGAATTTGACATTATTTTTGGCAAAGGAATTTCTACCTTGGGTTGTATTGTAGACTTGGCAGAAGAAACTGGCGTGCTTGTCCGCAAGGGAGCTTGGTACAGCTACAATGGCGACAATATTTCTCAAGGACGAGACAACGCCATTAAGTATTTAGAAGAAAAGCCTGAATTTGCTGAACAAATTAAGCAACTGGTGCGTGAAAAGCTAGATAAAGGCGCTGTTGTTTCTGCTAACTCTGTAGCTAAACCCAGTGAAGGAGATGAAGAGGAAGAAGTCGATTTAGAGCCAGAAGAATAAGGAATGTGGATTTATTAATCTGCAACTTTTAATGTGTAGTGGGTTACGAAGACAGCTAACCCACCTTTTCCTAGGTATTGATGAGTTACAGCAAGCCTAACGAAATGATTGCTACTACATGACGAGCAATCATTTTTATGGCGTTTTTTCGTTGCAATCAGGTAAAATTTGTGTCAAATTAGAGCTAGGGCGAATAGAATTCGCACGCCAGTTACTCATGGGGGAAACCACGCCAGGTGCAACAAGAGTGGCTCGCCGCCCAACGCACTGGCTCCCTAAGACCGCAATGGCTTGGCTACACAAACAAGAGCCACACAGACCTGGACTAAGGAAAATTAAGGTTTTTTAACCCGTGCAGGTGGGTTTTGCCTTAATTCACAAAAAAATCAAAAGTCATATTGCCTAGATGGATGCGATCGCCATTCACAAAGGAGCCAGTGGTACTGTTGAAATCAATAGACCTCTTGCAAAAGTCCCTAACACCCCACCCCCAACCCCTCCCCGCAAGCGGGGAGGGGAGACAAAGCGTAGCTTTGGCGGGGTGGGGTTCTTATTTTTGATTTATGCAAGAGGTCTAATTAAGTAAAAGCCTTGATGATCAATATGTTGAATAGCATAGCTCCGAAATCTAAACTTTCAACTTACAACAAGCCTCGTTTACCATTGGGGCGGACGGTCATCCAATTTGTTTTTGCTAGTGCTAGCTGCTCATCAGAAATTTTGGCACTGGTTAGATTAGCACCACACAGATTTGCTCCTCGGAGGTTAGCATTGCTGAGATAAGCATTGCTGAGGTCTGCGCCTCGCAGGTCTGCCCCTTCTAAATCAGCATGGTTAAAGTATGCCTTGCTCAAATTAGCATCCTTGAGATTTGCGCGAGTCAGACTGGCTCTGCCAAAGTCACTATTTTGCAGATTAGCTCCCTGGAGATTGGTTTTTTGCAATTGAGCGGAATGGAAATTTGTTTGGGATAAGTCAGCACCTTGCAGGTTCAGCAAACTTAAATTGTGTAGGGCAAAATCCCGTCTTCCCTTCAGATAGGCTGTTAATAAACCTTGAGTATCTAACTTACGCTCAACTTTAGAATTTTGAACTTGCGAATCACTGCTGTTGCTGTTAGCTAAAGTCGTGGATTTGGCCATCCCTGAACCATGCTGTAATCCAGCCGCTTCTGCTGCCTTGGCTCGTCTAGCGCGAATTGCTGCCGCTACCTGTGCCACTCCTCCAGTGGTAAAAGCAGCAGAAGGGTTGTTAGATAAAACAGCAGAATTTTCCCGGTGGTTGTGTGTTCGCTCTTTAGATCCACTATCAGATTTAGTCAGTAAACCCTTTGCTAGACTATCTAAATATGGTTCTATTTCTAATGCTCTGAGAACTTCTGCTGCTGACTGATAGCGATTACGTACAGACACCTCTAACATTTTTCGGAATACATTGCTCAAGTGATCACTCACTTGCACAAGCTGCTCCCACATCATCTCGCCAGTGTTGGGATTGTAATCTAAATCTCTAGGAGTTTTGCTAGTCAATAAATAAATGCATGTCACCCCCAGTGCATAGATATCACTGGCGTAGACTGGACGCATAGCCATTTGCTCTGGAGGTGCAAAACCAGGAGTACCAATGGCATATGCAGTTAATGCTGTCTGTCCTGATTGACTTGTCGCAGCTTGGCTAACTTGGTCTTTGACGGCACCAAAGTCGATGAGTACCATTCTGGCATCTTGAGTGCGGCGAATTAAGTTGGCTGGCTTGATATCACGGTGAATCACCTTTTGCTCATGGATATATTGCAGCAGTGGCAGAACCTCGCTCAAAAATTGCTTGACTCCAGTTTCGCTCAAGATGCCATTAAGTTTGACCTCCTCCTGCAAGGTATCACCACTGATGTATTCTTGAACTAAGTAGAATTGTTCATGATCTTCAAAATAGTCTAATAATCTTGGTACTTGAGGATGATTGCCAATCTTA
Source organism: Nostoc sp. (assembly GCF_036919555.1). Taxonomy (GTDB): domain Bacteria; phylum Cyanobacteriota; class Cyanobacteriia; order Cyanobacteriales; family Nostocaceae; genus Nostoc. The sequence goes on along the minus strand of NZ_JBALCS010000061.1, from coordinate 31,097 downwards.
CCTAGAGTTTTGGCTTCTCGCTCAAAGAGTTCTCTGGCCATCTTTAAAACGTGTGGGGCGCTTCCTGATGGGCGTAATTGCTTGATTACGCAACTCGGTTCTCCTGGTAAGCCTTGATCATAGGCTAAGAAGGTTGCTCCAAAGCCACCCTGACCTAATGGTTTGATCACCTGATAGCGATGGCGCAACAGAAGTTGCGAGCCACAAGACTGACACCTTTGGCTATTTACCAAATTTTCTGGATTGGGACAGATAGGATTTAAGCAGTAGCTCATGCACTCTCAACTCGCTGCACAAATAATCACGGGGAATGTTATACTCTGTTTCTGTTATACTCTTTTTCAATTATTTAGATATTAATCAATTCTTGCCAGGTAATTTTTGCTGGAAATTCTTTGAAGAGTTTCTAAAGTTTAACTCAGATTACGTAAAGCGATCGCCATAACAAGATAATTTATTATACTTACACCGATAGATAGTATTTAGATCACTTTATACCAAACCGTAATTCCTAATCACGTTCTCTTAAAGCTTCTACGGGCAGTATGCTGCTCTGGTGACTCGCTAACGTCATTCGGAATTGAGAAAGCCAGTTTTAATCTGGGTTTCCCGATGATTGGATCTGTAGTCTTATTTTGGAGGATTGGTATTTAAAAGTATTGGAGGGCAGTGCCCAACGCCAGTTGCTCTACTTGAGGTTTCCCCAAGTAGAGCAACTGGCTCCCCTACAGAAAATCGCTGTAGGATTTTGGATGCCCAAATTTGGAGGCAATTTAGAATCATCTCCATTACTCGTTAACAGACTATTAGCTAGCTTTCATGTTCACACTAATCAGCTGTTCGATCAGTGCAAAAACATCACTGCGGCTGAGTTTCTCTTTACCATTAGCAAGAGCATCAAGAGTGCCACTAGCCAAGGTTAAGGGAATTTGGCAAAAATCTAAGGCGGGTCCTGTAGGAAGGTCTTTGGTGTAAGCTTCTGCCAGGGCTAGATTGCGCCGCGCATACTCTTGCATATTTTCTGCACTCCAACCCTCTGGGAAAAAGTCTACTCCACGCCCTAAATCTTCAGTATGGTTACGCAGGATATTAACTGCTTGTAAACCCCGACCAAACCCAATTGCCTGGGTACGGTTAGTTTGCGTTCCATCATACCAAGTCCATAAGTCCGATAGTAACAATCCCACTGCACCTGCAACCCCAAAGGTATAACGATCCAAATCAGATTCTGTGTAAATTTTCCAGTTTCTTTCTGCCCAGTAAGCCATCCGGTCTGCCATTGCAGCAGTCGCATCCCAAATTCGAGGTGCAATGGTCTCTGGTGCTAGCAGCGACCATTCTCTAATCCTCACAGTGACTTCTTCTAAGGTATTCTCATACCCACTAAATCCTGCAAAGAAAGCATCTACCGCGAAGCCATCAACTCCTGCCTGTAATGTCAGGCTAATCGTTTTTAACAGCTTTGCTTTAGTAGCGTTATCTAGTTCGGGATGATCTTCAATTTCATCAATGGCACGCATACACAAATATGCTGATGCTACTGCTTCTTGCAATCCTGGCGGTAAAACACTAATTGGGATATAAAAAGTTCGGCTAGTTTCTTTGAGGATTTGCAATGCATCTCTACGTAAATTCATGTTTTCACTCCCCACTTGATTTTTGCACCACATGAAGTTGGCAGTTTTTTGATGATACTGGATATAGTTTTGACTAAACCTTAAAAACTATAGACCATAAGATACGCTAGTATTTCATCTAAAAATTAATAGTTTTTGATGTTGCAATTAACAAAACTCTCAAATTTATCAAAGTCTAATCTAGTATATAGGGTTTTGGTTGCAAAAATGCGTCAGGTGTCGTTTGATATAGCTTTCATAAACTTTTAGTTTAGATATAAAGAATTATGCTAATGTTTGGTTGATTACAGCCAAATTTTTCCATGAGCAAACATCCATTTTCGAGATTTGAAAGTGTTGTAAGTCTGCGTTAATCTGACTAACAAAGTGTAATTATTGTATAGGAATCCGATTTGATTTCTGAAAACATACTGAGACTGAAAATCCCGTTTGATCAGGGTTTTATCCGAAATCTTGTTCAAAAATCAGATATGAGTCCTATATATATAAAGACAATTCAGGAAAAGCTGGTAACAGATAATAGCAACTGTACGCACCTTTAGATGCGAACGGCGGCTTCCCGAAGAGTTAGGGTAAGTTAAATTGAATATAGACGGCTGCGATGCCTGGGTTGGGCTACGCATACGCTTGATCGGTTACAGTGAGAGCCTCCTTGCTGTTCAAGGTGAGATAAAGTGACCATAACCCAGAAGAAAAAGTTCCCGTATATTTACTAAATTGACAATAAAAAAGTAGGCTGTTTGCCCACTCAACAAAATATTTGTGAATATTTGACCTCTTACCGGTCTCAAGATATAAAAATTTAAATAGTTGTTTCGAGTCAGGCTAAAGCTATGGTCTCCACTTGTTACTTGTTTTCGACTGATGTCAGTCCATTAATCGCTGGGTCGTTGATTACCTGTCCCTGCGTATTAAACCACGAACCGTGACATGGGCAATCCCAGGTCTTTTCTGAGGAATTCCAAGCGACGATACAGTTGAGATGAGTATAAATTGCCGTTTTAGTCTCAGTAAGCTGCGACTTTTGTGAAACTACGCCGCACCATTGCACCTGTACCGGGAGTAACTTTTTCGATGGAATCAACATCGCCTGGTGTCACCCACTCTAAATACTGGGCAGCAACGTTGAGATTTTCAGAGATTAAATCACCTACTCCACCAATTTTCGCACGCGATGGGTGATAAATCAGGGCTGTTGGCTGAAGTTTTACAGTTAGCAAATAAAACAGAGGAAATGTCCAGGGCTATGGCACAAAAAAATCGTTCAGCAGTACGGCAACAACTTGGAGAATTAGCAGCAGAAAAGCGATCGCTAAACAAGTTACGGAAAGTAGCAGGGCAAACCAATGAATAAAATTTTTGAAATCGCGCTTGGTATTGTTACCAGTATCGGCGGCTTTCTGGATGTAGGTGCGATCGCATTATCGCACCTACATCCAGAAGGGGGATAATGACAACTCGTGAAATTCATCTAGAATTACTGCTAAGTAAACCAGTAGTAGACTCAACAGGCAAAACCGTCGGACGCATTGAGGAAGTACGCGCCGAACAACAAGGTGAAGAATGGATTGTTAAGGAATATCTTATCGGCTATGCTGCGGTGCTAGAACGGTTATCTGCTTGGACAATTGGGTTAAAATTATTGCAAGGCATTAAAGCACCTACCTTAATCATTACTGGGGATAGCGATATCGTAATTCCTCCTGTTAATAGTAATATTTTGAATAACAAAATTTCTGGTTCAGAACTCAAAATTATTAAAGAAGGCGGACATGGGTTTGGTTATAGCCATGCTGCTGAAATTGTAAAAATTATCACTGATTTTTTATCGTAATTCAACGGCATAAAATAAATGTGTCTCGCTCCCAGTTTCCGACTGGGAACGCCTAATGGGGGGCTGCCGCCTCAAGACTTGCGGCAGAGTCGCAATTGAAATGCATTTCCAGCCAGAGGCTGTAAACAAGGTTTTAAAGGGGTTTGCGCTTAAGTTGACACCTATGCTAGCCGTAGGCATCGCTCATTTTTTGGCCGACCTCATAAAATCGCTCTTGCTAAAAAATATCTGCTAATCTTTCACCCAACTTCTAGCGAAAGAAAGAGTTTGAGGCTGAGTATCTCTGTAATCATGAATGCAAAGAAGTATTAACCTGCTTAATAACTGATATGCCGCAATATTTCGGAAAACTACCCACAACAAACCAAGCTTGGACAACCGTTGGCAATGTAAAAGCTGTAACCTGGGACAATAATATTATTAATTTTGACTGTGGCGACTCACGCCTTACTATCAGCGTACTTGCTCCCAATTTAATCCGTGTGCGTTTTGCACCAACTGGGGAATTTATGCCTCGCCGTTCTTGGGCAGTGACGCTAGATGATGCAGAATGGGCGACAACACCTTTTGCGGTGCGGGAAACTGAAGCAACAATCGAAATTGAAACAGCACAAATTCGTGTGTGTGTCCAGCGAGAAAAATGTTGCATTGCTTGTTTTGACAAAGCTAATCGCCCCTTTGCCCAAGATGTAGAAATGGGTATAGGTTGGCGGATGGGTGCAGTTGCAGGGTGGAAGCAAATTGCAACTGACGAACATTTTTATGGCTTTGGTGAACGCACAGGCTGGCTGGATAAACTGAGCGAGGTAAAAACCAACTGGACAACGGATGCCTTAGATTATGATGCACTTACTGATGAAATGTACCAAGCAATTCCATTTTTTATGGCTTTGCGCCCTGAGGTAAGCTATGGTATCTTTTTGAATACCACTTTTTGGAGTCAGTTCGATATCGGTGCTGAACAACCAGGTATTTGGAAGATGGAGACTCGCGGCGATGAATTGGATTATTACATGATCTACGGCCCCGAACCTGCCCAAATTCTGGACACATACACTCAGCTAACTGGGAGAATGCCATTACCGCCGAAATGGGCGCTAGGTTATCATCAATGTCGCTGGAGTTACGATTCAGAAACCGTTGTGCGGGAACTGGCGCGAGAATTTCGCCAACGCCGCATTCCCTGCGATGTTATCCACTTGGATATTGACTATATGCGGGGTTATCGGGTATTTTCTTGGAGTCCCCAGCGTTTTCCCAACCCAGCAAAACTCATCAGTGATTTAGCAGAGGATGGTTTCAAAACAGTCACAATCATTGACCCTGGTGTTAAGTATGAACCAGAAGCCAATTATGATGTTTTTGACCAAGGAATAGAAAACGACTACTTTGTGCGGAAAGCGGATGGTGCGTTGTTCCACGGCTACGTTTGGCCTGAGAAAGCTGTTTTTCCTGACTTTTTACGTCCTGATGTGCGTAACTGGTGGGCTGATTTACACAAAAGCTTAACTGATATCGGCGTGGCAGGAATTTGGAATGATATGAATGAACCTGCGATAAACGATCGCCCTTTCGGCGATGATGGTGAAAAGATTTGGTTTCCCCTAGATGCACCACAGGGGGGAGAGGATAATTCAAAATCTAAAATCCAAAATCCAAAATCTAAAATTGACGCGACTCATACAGAAGTGCATAACTTGTATGGGTTGATGATGGCTAAAGCTTGCTATGAAGGGTTGGAACGGCATCGAAGCCCAGAGCGATCGTTTGTGTTAACGCGATCGGGTTATGCTGGTGTGCAACGCTGGTCTTCTGTCTGGATGGGAGATAACCAATCGTTGTGGGAGCATTTAGAAATGTCTCTGCCGATGCTTTGCAATATGGGACTTTCGGGTGTGGCGTTTGTGGGTTGCGATATTGGCGGATTTGCTGGTAACGCCACAGCTGAATTATTCGCTCGGTGGATGCAGGTAGGAATGCTTTACCCATTGATGCGCGGTCACTCGGCAATGTCTACTGCTCGTCATGAACCTTGGGTATTTGGCGATCGCGTTGAAAATATCTGTCGAGAATATATTAATCTACGTTATCAACTACTTCCCTACATTTATAGTCTTTTTTGGGAAGCGGCAACAACGGGCGCACCGATTTTAAGACCATTATTATACCATTACTCTAACGATCCGAAAACCTATAGCCTCTACGATCAAGTATTGCTAGGTGCGTCGCTGATGGCTGCACCAATTTACCGCCCTGGAGTTGAGCATCGATCTGTCTACTTACCCCTTGGTACTTGGTATGATTGGTGGAGTGGCGATCGCTATGAAGGCCCGATTCATATTCTTGCTCATGCACCACTAGAAAGAATGCCACTGTATGTCCGTAGCGGTGCGATCGTTCCTATGCAACCTGTCAGGCAATACGTTGATCAAGCCCCACTCGACGAGATCCGGTTACGAATTTGGCCTGGCAATAACGAATATCAGCTATTTGAAGATGATGGACACACAAACAATTATCAAGATAAACTTTTTTCCCTAGCAAATATCAGCGTATTTACTGATTCTAATCAAACAGTAGTTGAAATTGGAGTGAGAATCGGAGAATGGACACCTCCATCGCGTGAAGTGATTGTAGAAGTCGTTGGTGTGGGAGAGCAACGTTTCCAAGATGATGGTAAGCCACATACTCTGCAATTCTGAAATACTCACAAAGGTGGTTTAAAAAACCACCATTATTTCTGATTCCCAATTCTGTAAGGAAAAGTATGCATTGGGATAGATGAAAAGTAAGTCAAGGGGTAGCTTAAAATACAGAGGATATAAATAGTTAAACCGTAAGAAATACGTTAGTTTACTACGCTAGATAGATGCGGTTAGAGAACACTAAATGTTAAATATTAACCGCTTGCGGCTGCAAGAGAGATTTAAAATCCCGACAAATTCACTTGTGGCAAAAGTCGCAAGTGCGATCGCTGTTTTTGTTGGTAGCTTGGTACTAATTGGCTGGTGGCTTGGCATTGAAGTTCTGAAGCGCGGCTTCCCTGGTAGTCCTGCCACAATGAAAGTCAACACAGCGCTATGTTTTGTCTTGTATGGTGTATCGTTGTGGCTATTTTTAACACCAGAGAAAGAAGGAAGAGGGGGAAACAATTCAAAATTCAAAATTCAAGTTGCGCTGGAAGCGCACCAAAGGTGCGACCCAAAATTATTCTCCTATTTCTCCACTCTTTTAATCTCTAGGGCCTGTGCAATAGCTGTCACGATTATTGCTGCGCTCTCACTCTGTGAATATCTATTTGCCTGGAATCTCGGCATTGACGAGCTACTGTTCCGTGATTCGCCAATTACTTTAGCGACATCGCATTCGGGGCGAATGGGGCTGAACACAGCGCTGAACTTTATACTGGTCAGCGTTGCCCTACAGATTTTGATTCATCCAAAAACCCACCGCAGTTATTGGTATGCTCAGATTATCGCTCTGATCGCTACTTTAATTTCCTTTCAGGGGCTCATGGGCTATGCCTATAAAGTAAAAGTTCTCTACGGAATTGCCCCATATACAACATCAATGGCGTTACACACATCAATGTTGTTCTTCTTACTAAGTATCGGGATTCTGTGGGCGCGGGCAGAACAGGGGTTAATGAAGGTAGTTACAAGTGATACCTACGGTGGCTTACTTGCACGTCGTTTATTAATTGCCGCGATCGCAGTACCTTTTATATTGGGATGGGTAATTGTTGAAGGTCAACGGGCAGGACAATACGATCCGGCTTTTGCAGTATCAGTGTTTGCGATCGTCCTGATTGTAATTTTTACTATTTTGATTTGGCAAAGTGCGGCGGTTATTGAACGTCTCAGCCATCAACGCGACGGCGCCCAGGATGCACTGAGAACCTACGAAGCTAAATTGGGGAGTTTTGTAGATTCTAACGTCATCGGCATTTTGTTTGGCGACGTGTACGGCGGTATCCAGCAGGCAAACGACGAATTTCTCAGGATGATTGGTTACACGCGGGAGGATTTGTTAGCAGGTAGGTTAAGTTGGAGCAATATCACACCACCAGAGTATCTATACTTGGATGAGCGAGGTGTCGCCGAAGCAAAAAGTAACGCCAACGCTGCTTGTACGCCCTACGAGAAAGAATATATCCGCAAAGATGGTAGCCGCATCCCGGTTTTACTTGGTTACGTACTGCTAGGAGAAAACCGGGAAGAGTCAGTAGCGTTTATCCTCGACTTGAGCGAACGCAAGCAAGCAGAAGCAGAGCAACAAAAATTAGTATCGCTGGTAGAAAATAGCTCTGACTTTATCGGCATCGCCACCCTTGAGGGTCAATTACTCTACATAAATGATGCAGGTCAAAAGCTGGTAGGGCTTGCCAGCCTTGATCAAGTTAGCCAAAAAGCAGTATTAGATTACGTCATGCCCAAAGACAAAGCTTATTTTCAAGAACATATACTGCCGACTGTGCTATTAGAAGGGCGCTGGCAGGGAGAATTCTGCTTTTGCCACCTGCAAACAGGTCAACCGATACCAGTTGATTACAATATTTTCACTGTTACAGACAACAACACAGGTCAGCCAATTGCCTTAGCAACTGTGACTCGCAACATCAGCGAGCAAAAGCAGGCCAAGGAAAAAATCTTACAACTAAACAAGGATCTACAGCGCCGCATTACTGAGTTACAAACTTTGTTGGAAGTAATTCCGATTGGAATTGGCATTGCCGAAGATGCAGAATGCCAAAATATCAAGGTCAACCCTGCTTTTGCCAAGCAGTTGGGAATATCCTCGGATACAAATGTCTCCCTCAACGCTCCCTTGTCCGAAAAACCGACAAGCTTTAAAATCTACCGAGAAGGAAGGGAACTGTCAGCAGAAGAACTCCCAATGCAATACTCTGCCACTCATGGTGTCGAAGTTCTGGATTGTGAACTCGATGTTATCCATGAAAATGGAAAAATCGTCAACCTGTTGGAGTATGTTGCACCCCTGTTTGACGAAGAGGGTAAAACCAGAGGAAGTGTTGGTGCATTTTTAGATATTACGGAGCGCAAGCAGGCAGGGGAAGTACTCCTAAATCAGCAAAAATGGCTGGAAGATGTGTTAAATCTGATGCCCAGACCGTTGCTTTTTATTGAACCAGGAACGGCACGGGTAACTTTTGCCAATCGCTCTGCTAACGAATTAGCTGGGGGCGAATTTCCCAAAGGTGTACCAGCCGAAGATTATCACACAGTTTACCACTATACCGATGCGGCTGGCGATCGCATCCCCAATGAACAAATGCCAGGAGTGCGGGTTTCCCTTGGCGAACGCCTGAATGGATTGGAGGTAGACTGGCACACTCCCGGTGGTGTGCGCTCTTTACTGGTATTTGCTGATACCCTGCCAGCAATGCACGGTCATCCGGCTACCTGTATCTTGGTGTTCCAAGAAATCAGCAACGTCAAAGAGGCAGAAAAAGCCCTTTCGTTAAGTTACAAAAGGCTAAAGATACTATTCGACACAGCCAACGATTTACTATCGAGCCAGCAACCAGTAGTACTAATTGATAGCGTCTACCGAAAACTAAGAGAGCAAATTGGTTTAGATATTTACTTTAACTATTTGGTTGAGAATAACTCTCAGCTAATGCGGCTAGAGTCTTACAGTGGCATTTCTTCGGGACTGGCAAAGGGAATTGAATGTTTGGCATTTGGTGAAGCGGTTTGCGGTATTGTAGCGCAGGAGCGTTGTGCAATAGCTATAGAGAATGTGCAGCAATCAACTGACCCGAAAACAGAATTGATTCGCTCTTTAGGTATTACTGCTTATTATAGTTATCCATTGATCGCCCAAGGACGGCTGTTGGGTACTCTTTCTTTTGGCAGCCGCACTCGGTTAAGCTTCACCGACAATCAAAAGGGGATGATGCAAGCAGTATGCGACCAAATAGCGATCGCAATGGAACGGGCTAGTTTAATTGCTTCTTTGCAACAACAAACTGAGCAGTTGCAAGAGGCCAACCGGATGAAGGATGAATTCTTAGGGATATTGTCCCATGAATTGCGATCGCCCCTCAATGCCATCCTGGGCTGGGCGCAATTACTGCAACGAAGTAAGCTTAGTGAAACCCTAATGGCTAGGGCTGCGGAGACTATTGAGCGCAATGCAAAAGCGCAAACCCAGCTAATTGAAGACTTGCTGGATATATCGCGGATGATTAGAGGTAAGTTACGCCTCAATGTCCGTACTTGTAATTTGGTTCCGATGATTGAGTCAGCGATTGAGACTGTTAGGCTAGCCGCCCAATCTAAGGAAATCGATTTAAGATTTTCCCTCATTCCCGCAAAAGAAACGCGAAATGCGCCACCGGGGATACTCCCCGTGGTCACTTTCGCGCCAAATTCAGATTTAAGATTAGGAATCAATCACGAAAATCTAGAATCTTCAGAAGCACAATCCCAAACCAGTCACGACTCAGAGGACAGTAAGCTGGGTGAAAATTCTCAATTCTTAGTTTCCGGGGATTTCGAGCGTTTACAGCAAATCATCTGGAATCTGCTATCGAATGCCATCAAATTCACACCCACGGGAGGACGTGTAGAGGTGCAATTGTCAGTAGTCACTGGCCAAGAAAAACAACAGACAACCGATAGACATGCCCAAATTCAGGTAATTGACACAGGCATTGGTATCAGTCCTGATTTTCTTCCTTACGTGTTTGATCGCTTTCGTCAAGCTGATAGTTCTAGCACTAGATCCTATGGTGGATTAGGACTTGGATTAGCGATCGTCAGTCATTTAGTAGAATTACATGGCGGTACTGTCCACGCAAATAGTCCAGGTAAAGAACAAGGAGCGACGTTTACAGTCAAAATACCACTTCTGAAGAGTCCGCCCTTTTGCCCTTGTGCCCCTTCAGCTCTCTCTCCCTCTGTCCCCTTCTCCCTCTTTGGCGTGCGTGTGCTAGTAGTAGATGACCAAGCCGATACCCGTGAATTCATTACCACAGTCCTCCAACAGTACCAAGCCGAAGTTCAGGCTGTAGCATCAGTTCCAGAAGCATTGCAGGTAATTACACAGTGGAAACCAGATGTTTTAGTCAGCGACATCGGTATGCCCCAAGAGGATGGTTATTCTTTGATCCGCAAACTGCGATCGCAACCACCAGAATTAGGGGGAAATATTCCCGCCGCAGCGTTGACAGCTTATGCTAGGGCAGAGGATCGGATGCGAGCTATACAAGAAGGTTATCAGCTACATTTACCTAAACCTATTGAAGCAGCTGAGTTAGCTACAGTAGTCGCCAGCCTTGTTGGACGGACTTAGAGAGAATGGGGAAGGTCGGGTCCCCTGTGGGGATAAGGGGTAATGGGGAGTGGGGAATATTGATTTAATCAAGCCCTTCTACTTACCGAGACTCAGGAGTTTGTTGAGATTCAGGAGTTTGTTGCAGGCGTAGTAGGCTATCGTAAACCTGCCGTTTTAACATATTGTTATTTTGTAATTCCATAGTAATTTTGTTGAACTGATCAAAGCTCAAACCATTATCTTGGACAATTTTTTGAGCGCGGGTACAGTAATTCACTGCGATATCTTGAGCCTTCTTGGGAAGACCATTTATGCTGTTAGAATCGTTACAAACAATCTTGGGAATTTCTCCTTTGCCAATAAGTTTTTTTATTTCTTCAAAGGCACTTTGACGTGCTGGCTCCATTGCTAGAACGGATTGAGCGTAACTGTCGATTTCAGTATTGTTAACTATTGGTGGTGGAGTTTGACCATCAGCTTTTGAACTAAATGAAAAAGCGTTGAAAATCACACCCACTGTAGTGATCGCGCCGAAAAAGAATGATGGAGAAAGGATTCGCTTTCGGCTAGATCGGGAAAATAAATTGGAAATTTTCTTCATATAGTGTGTGAGACAAAACCACATCAGGGATATTATAAGGACTTGGAATTATTTTCGGAGTTGGAAGTTCCAGCAACTGCTAAATACATCAAGCTTTTATATTTGATTGTCAATTTCCTCGGCATACTTGACAAAGTTCGATTGTTTTAGTTTGGAGTGTTGATATTTCTGATGCTCCTTGCTTGAGGCTCACTTCTAACTCCAATAGTAGGGGTAAACAAGAGATTAACTGTTGCACAGAAAGCAGTCTGATTTCTTGCTGTAAGAAGTAGAGCCGTTTGGGATTACCGATATCAGCAGCAATAGCGATCGCTTGCTGATTGCGTTCTCCACTTTCCATCATAATCTTCACCCATAGCCAAGTGCGAAATTGTCCAATCAGTGTGGCAACTATCCGTAATCCCGGCTCGGAAGCATTGCTCAAATCTGCCAAGGTTGTCAAAGCTTTAGCTATATCTCCTGTTCTGATTGCTGCTGCTAATTGTAAGCTATTTTGAGTAGTATTTCTTACTAACTTCGTAACGGTATCTACATCTAAAGGCTTATTGCTACCTTGGGCATATAGCCGCAATTTCTCTAACTCATTGTAGAGTAATCGTGTATCATTTCCTACAGATTCTGCCAACAACTGGGCAGTATTGGCAGTCAGTTTCACGCCCACAATCTGGGCTGCTTGATTAACAGATTGCACCAGTAATTCTGTTTTCCAAGGGGGAATGAGCGGAAATTCTCGGAACTCGGTAGCAAATTGTTTTAATAATTTCGTGGATTTGAGGCGTTCATCTGGCTTGTTCCGGCTGGTGAGCAATAAAAATGAGTTTTCGGGAATCACAGAAAGCGATCGCACCAATTCCGCTAAGACATTCTCAGGACAGTGCTGACATAGAGTAGTATTTATCAGCCATACCAAACGCCCACCAGCACCAAAAGTGGGTGTCATTACCTGATTTAACCCCTGGATAGCAGCATCAGCTTGATCTGGGGGGAATGAAGTGTAGTTAAAACTTATCCATTGGGGATCGAGGATGCGATCGCGCAAAAGAGCGATCGCTTTTTCTATAGCAAAATCATCCTCACCCCAGTAAACATAGATTGGCATAGGTAAACCTCATTGGGCATTGGCATTGGGCATTCATTGGCGAAGAATTCTTATAACTCCTACCTCCTGTACAGACGCGATTAATCGCGTCTCTCCCCACTCCCCACTTCCAAAAATTAAATACTTTTAAAATCATTCTGTTAATCGGGGTAATTTTCCCTAAAATCTATCAAGTGAGAGCGTGAGGCTATGAAGATTGGACGATAACTATCAAACTTACTTAAATCGGTTAGCACGACTGACGCTGCCAGAAACCTACAGATCACAAGTCCAGCATATTCAGGAATCTTATAAATTTCAGCCACATTCTGGCTTGAGACAAGCAGCATCCTTTCCTGGCTATACGCTAATTACCCCGCCTGCGGCAGAAGAAGAATCACAAAACTCTGCTTTCTATGCCAAATTACAGACTTACCAACAGGAACTCTTGCAGTTGCCTGTAAACCGTAATTTGATTGTACCTGTACCTCCTGTTAGCTTCCATCTAACTTTGGCGGATTTAATTTGGGACAGTGCTTACCTTGACACCTGCGAAAAAAATCCCAAATTTGACGAGGAGTTACACTCTTGTTTAGCCGAAATGTTTCAGCAATATCAACAATTGATGACAAATAGGAGTCATCCGATTAAATGGCAAATGCTGGGACTAATACTGATGCCAAGAGCTGTAGCCGTTTGTTTAGTACCCAAGGATGAAGGCTGTTACGAGGAAATTATTAAATTTCGCCGAACAATTTATCAAAATCCCAAGTTAATTGCTTTGGGTATTGAGCAGCATTATCACTTCACAGCTCATGTTACATTAGCCTATTTTGGGGAGGTTTCATCTGACTTAGACCGCACAAATTTCAGTACAATGCTTTCTCAATTGAATGAACAATGGCTGTTGAATTTGCCAGATTTTTTGATCAATCGCGTCGAATTGCGAAAGTTTGACAACATGACACGCTATTATCGTGAACCAAACTGGCCGATTTTAGATTTTTAAGTCATTAGTTAGTAGTTAGTAGTCAGGTAGTTTCCACTCACTGACTACTGATTATTAGTTATGTCTTCTTGAAAATAAACCAAATGCAATGCGATCGCCCTTAGTGCAGTACAAACATCCTTTAAGTTAATTTCTGGGAATGTTGGGCTTTTATGAAAAAATTGGGAATACCCAAGCGTAAAGACGCTAAAATTTATAGATGTTGACAAGGGTTAGATTGATGAGTCCGTCACTCGAAAAAATTTTAAGCGAGATTGAGCAACTAACTCCAGAAGAGCAATTGACGGTAATGGGGCATTTGGTAGAGCGGATAAAAAAGCATATTAACCAAGCCCAACCAAAACGTAAATGGAGCGATTTAAAGGGTATGGCTCCCTATCCGCTATTGGGTGGGGATGCTCAGGAATGGGTTTCGCGGACTCGACAAGAAGGAGATGAGCATCGAGAACGGTTGTTGCGAGAAAAGGAATGAAGATTAGTGATGCATTAGCAAATGTTTCTCGCTTGTTTCTCGATACAGCACCCGTAATTTATTTTGTAGAACGCAATCCGCAGTTTGTGGATTTAGTCGATCCAATTTTCGAGCGATTGTCAGATGACATTACAGCAGTAATATCTGGGATAACGTTATCAGAGTGCTTGGTAGGTGCTATACGTCTGGGGTTAGCCGATTTAGAGCAAGCTTTTGTTGATATGTTGCAACAAGAATAAGTGGTTTTTGTGGAGATTAATGCTGCTATTGCGCGAATTCGGGTGCATTACAACCTTCAGTTACCCGATGCTTTGCAGGTGGCGGCGGCTTTAATAGATGGTTGTGAGGCATTTTTGACCAATGATGCAGCTTTGAAACGGGTGACGGAGTTGAGGGTTTTGGTGGTGTGTGAGTTGGAAAGCGAGAACCCATAATTACGCGCTAGTTGTAAACATACATAGCAAAGAAAATAAGCTCAAAGATAAATCCTATGATTTTGTCTTTTAGGTAAACCGAGCTTTTTGTCAATGCTCTAAATAAAATCTCTAGCCTCAAATTCCGGTTTTTGATAAACAAGATAAACAGCTTCTAAAAATACATCAGGTGTAATAGCTTCTGGCAACTTTTCTAAATTAATAATAGCTACAACTTGCTCGGCTAACTTTAGAGATAGTGAGGCTCTTGCCTTTAATGACATTCCAGCACGTCGCTGCAAATACTCACGAATAACAGCAAAATCATCTGGCATCAATGGTGATAAATCAGCAATTTGGATTAACTGTTCATGAAGAACCTTAGCCTGTTCTGAAATCGTCAATATCGCTGATGCAATCGGTGTTTGGGCTTGAATTACAATTGTGCCAGCTGCCAAATCACCCAAACGTTTTTCTCGACGGCCAAACATAATTAAAAATGCGCCAATAAACAAAGTTTCATCAAAGGGTCGCAGTAAGGCACGTAGAGTTGCTTGTTGTAGCCCGATGAGTCTACCATCATCTCGAACTACGCGAATTTTAGCAATACGTTTACCAGGGGTTTGCCCAAACCATAAGGTTTCAAAAAATACAAAATAGCCGATGTAAATTGCAAAGGCGATAATGAAAAAAATAGCTATTAACCAAATTCCTAAATTCTGACCCTCAAAAAAATTGAACAGCTGCGTCGAAAAGACAGTCCAGGTAAGGAAAAACACAAGCAAGATTATAACTAAGACTGTATAATCAATCACCAATGCCAAAGCTCGATTGCCGATTCCGGCTAAAATAAATTCCAACTCTACACTTTCTGGAATCTGGAATGTGATGCGATTAAAAAAGCGCATATATTAACTAATTGAAAATTAATACAGTTGAATTAAGGTGTTAAGTTAACAAAAATCTTGTGAGGGAGGTTATCGTAATTGCAAACCTAGACCCTCACGCCGACTACGCAAGTCCAAGTATAAAACAGCTTTTAGTGCTTGCCAAAATGGCATCACAAAAACTCCACCTACTAAGCTGCCGATCATAGAAATAATATATACAATTCCGTAGATAGTAGAACCTCGCTCAAGCTTTACGAGGAATAGTTGGGGTATATAGTTTAATACAAACACCAACGGTAGTGTAACGACAAAAGCAATTAAAACAACGCCCTGAATGCGAAGTACTGAAGCTTTAGTTAACTCCCAACTTCTCGCAACACTTTCGCCACCATTGATATTTTCCTCAACTGCTAAGGGCACTTCAGCTACCACCCAACGCGAGTAGAACCAAGTTAGTCCCAACAGCACAAGAACTATCGTTACAATTACTCCCATAATTGTGACTGTAATACCTGTACTAACACCTAATATTCCTCCTAATACTACTCCGATCAACCCACCTAGTAGACTGCCCACGATCGCCAATCCAAAATAAATTACCAGCAAAGATATTCCTACCTGAAAACCAACTCTTAAAAATGACCAAAGACGCGGATTAATATGGCTGCTGGCGGCTTGGACACTTTCAGGTTGGTAAATTAATTCTCCAAAAGCCAAGCGTGAAATTAGTCCAGAGATGGCTGCATATTTTGCCCAGCCGTAGATCGGAACTAGAACCCACAAGTGAGCAGTCAAAGCTAGTTTCAGATAAGTCTTCAGATGAGAACGATACAACCGCACCGCAGCACTGACAACGTTACCGATACTCAGTGGTTGTATCTGACCGGGAGATCCAAAGTTTTCAGACATAATGGCAAATTTCCCTTGAAACTACGGAGATGGATTTGAGGCTATCTTAAGCTAAGTTAAACTCAGTGTTCCCAAAATTCATGAATATTCAACGTTGGATTGCGCGACGAGAACCAAATTGGCAACGTCTGGATGCCCTATTAAGGCAGATAGAAAAAAAAGGGCTAAAGTCCCTACGGGCAGCAGAAATTAGAGAGTTAGCGAGTTTGTATCGTTCAGTGGCGGCTGATTTAGCTCGTGCCCGTACACAACAAATCGGCAATACTTTGCTCCAAAGTTTACAATCTTTAACAACTCGTGCCTATACGCAGATTTACCAAGGTTCGCGGCGACAGGAATGGCAGGCAATCAGAGAATTTTACCTATGGGGATTACCATCTGTAGTCCAGAAAACATTTGTATACATTGCTGCTGCAACGGCGCTGTTTCTACTAGGCGCACTAGTGGCTTGGTGGTATTCCTGGCAAAACCCCAGTTTTATGCCTTTGATTGTACCTGAAAGCTTGATTACCAAGGTGCGAGATGAGCATAAATTATGGATGGGGTCAATTGTCGGCGTTGAACCTTTGGCATCCAGCGGTATTATGATCAATAACCTGTCGGTGTCTTTTGGGGCTGTTGCTGGTGGTATCACGGCTGGAGCATACACAGCTTATTTGATGGTATTTAATGGCTTATTAATTGGTGCTGTTGGTACTTTGGTAGGTCAAAATAATCTGGCTTATCCTTTTTGGGCATTTGTGTTGCCGCATGGTTCTTTGGAATTACCCGCGATCTTTTTTGCTGGGGGTGCGGGATTTTTATTAGCAAGAGCAATTTTATTTCCTGGTAAATATCGGCGTGGAGATGCACTTAAATTGTACGGTTCGCAAGCGGTGCAGCTAGTATTTGGAATTGTCCCAATGTTGATTATTGCTGGTGCGATCGAAGGCTTTTTTTCTCCTAATCCCAACATACCTGATCCAATTAAATATTTGGCAGGAATAGGATTATTTATACTTTTAGTGCTGTATTGTAGCCGCAAACAAACATTAAATAATTTAGGTAACAACGGATTGGTAAATTTAAAATATACTTTAGAATAAGGTAAATACTTTTCAGTTAAGACTTCACAAGTTAGGACTTAACTATGTAAAAAAATTCTTATAAGTTGGAGCTAGGATAATCATGGTACAAACACCAAATAAAATATTCACCCTAGAAGAGTTTCTCGCACTACCACAAACTAAACCGTATTGCGAGTACATCAATGGTAAAATCATTCCAAAACCTATGCCTCAAGGAAAACATAGCACTATTCAAGGAGAACTCTGTCCCACAATCAATTCTGTTGTCAAAGTACAAAAAATGGGTTGGGCTTTTCCAGAATTACGTTGCACTTTTAGAGGATGTTCTATAGTTCCCGATGTCGCTGTATTCTCTTGGGCAAAGCTTCCTGTTGACGAAAATGGTGATATTGCCAATACATTGCCGCAGCACCCGATTGGATAATCGAAATTCTCTCACCCGAACAAAGCCATACAAAAGTTACAAAAAAAATCTTACCCGCTCTCAATCACGGGACTCAAATGGGTTGGTTAATTGACCCTGATGAGCGATTTATTGCTGCTTATCCTGCGGGACAACAACCTTTACCTTTTGAGGAAATTGAGTCTGTTTTACCAGTGCCAAAGTTCTGTCAGGGTTTACAGTTGACAGTGGGTGAAATTTTTGGGTGGTTAAAGTTGACTGCGTAACAAATATTTCGTTCAAGCCAACCTACTATTCTTGCACTGAAATATGTCAAGACGCATAAATGATATGCCAAAACGCATCATCACTGAACTATCTGATGAACAAGAGGCAATGCTTCTTATCTATAGAGACAAGTGGCGATCGATAGCAATATCAACTGAATCAATTTAGCAAGAAAAAGTCGCAACAGTAATCAAAGCTGCTTATACAGTGAGTAATTATCCTGAGCCTGAGATATTATTCTATAGCAGTCCGATGACGGCAATTGAGAAGATTCTTGCTATTGAGAACTTTAAGGCGTATCTAGGGCGCAATATCAAAATTAAATTTGGTAAAAGAGTAATAGATCACCTTCAACATGGAATAAAGCAACAGCTTGAATAGCATCTCTTTATCAGGTTGCGGAATCAAGTTCAACATCCTGAATTTCCCTACTACTCAACTCAGAGTCATCCACAAGTTTCATACTTTCCGTACACAGGAACATGTCTGGAACATCAACTAATTACTGATCTCGACAAACTTGAACTTGATGCACAACCTAATAACGAATGATTTAGGATTGCTACTCAATTCCAGAGACTCACCGATAACCACAGATTTTTATCTTTTTTCTACTGAAGTGAGAATTTTTAAATTGGATTATTTCCTCACTTTTAATTATTTAAATTAAACTGAAATTTTTCCTCACCATATTTTTAATAAACTAAACTAATCCAGTAAATAAAATATCAATAAATAAAAAAGTAAATGAAGATTAAACATACCTTAATCTTTTGTTTATTCATCGTTAACCATAAAAAATGTAAGTTGATTTAAGGCTGAAATTACAGCAGAAAAGTATTCCTTTAATCAGAGGTAATATGATTTTTTCGACCACTATTTTGAATCGTGTCATTGCTACTTCGTTGGTGACAACTTCTGTTGCACTTAGTCCATTTTTTGGTGCGATCGCACAAGCTGAAACTCTCAATGGTGCAGGAGCAACTTTTCCGGCTCCACTTTACGAACGCTATGCTCGTGAAGTCAAGAAGAAATATCCAGACCTGAAAATTAACTACCAAGCAATTGGTAGCGGCGGCGGTATTCGTCAAACTATTGCTGGAACCGTTGACTTTGGTGGTAGTGATGCTGCAATGAAAGATGATGAAATTGCTAAAGTCAAAAATGGTGTAATCTTAGTACCTACAGCAGGCGGTGCTGTTTCTGTTGTTTACAATCTTCCAGGCGTTAATGACCTTAAATTGTCCCGCAAGACACTACCAGAAATTTTCTCAGGTCAAATTACTAAATGGGATGACGCAAAAATTAAAGCTGATAATCCGGGCGTTAATCTACCAAATCAATCAATTAAATTTGTTGTTCGCGCCGATGGTAGCGGTACAACTTTCATTTTCACCAATCACTTAAGTGCTATTAGCGGTTATTTTAAAGGCAGAGTTGGAACTAACACTGCTCCAAAATGGAATCTGCCAAATGTCCTCAGAGGCAAAGGCAATCCAGGCGTTGCTGCATTAGTTTCTCGTACTTCTGGTTCTATTGGTTATGTAGAATATAGTTACGCTGTCCAAAATAACCTGAAATCAGCACTGGTACAAAATAAGAAAGGAGAATTTGTTGCTCCTTCTTTAGAATCTGCAAATGCAGCTTTGTCAACTGTCAATTTCCCGGACAACTACCGCGTTTTTGTAGGAGATCCAGGACAAGGTTATCCGATCGTTGGTCTTACTTGGATGATGGTTTACAAACAGTATGCTAATACTGCTAAAGCTGATGCTATTAAGAAATGGATTAATTGGGTATTGAAAGATGGTCAACAGTATAACGATGACCTCAACTACACCAAAATTCCATCTGATGTGGCAAATCGGGTGCTTCAGACAGTGAATAGCTCTGTCAAACCTTAACTTGCAATCTTACCGAAATCGTGCTGAGTCCTGAGTAGGGAATCTCACTTATTTACTCAGCACTTCTGAATACTTTCCTCTCTATTAGAGTGAGTTGACAACTCACTCTAATAGCAATAAAAAAATATATTTTATTGATTTGTAATGGCAAATTCATCTGAACCAGCCGACAGAAATTCATCACATGATTCAAATCTAGGTGATGAAAATTTCAATCTAACAGCTATCGGCGGCACAAATTTATGGTTTGACCAAGGTTTTACACGACTAGTATACTTTTTTGCGGTGATTACCGTTGCAGTGCTATTTGTGATGAGTTGGGTAATTTTACACGAAGCTCTACCAGCCATTAAGCAGTTTGGACTGGGGTTTCTGTGGGGTAAAGATTGGGATACAGGTAATCAGGTTTTTGGTGCATTACCCTATATTTATGGAAGTTTGGTGAGTAGCGCGATCGCTATTTTATTCGCTGTCCCAGTGGGAATAGCGGTAGCCTTAGTCACGAGTGAAAATTTCTTACCTGCATCGCTACGAACAACCTTAGCATTTGTTGTTGAATTAATTGCAGCAATTCCTAGTGTCATTATTGGTTTGTGGGCAATTTTTGTCTTTATTCCAGTTCTAGAACCTTTGCAAAAGTGGCTAGCCAGCAGTTTTAAATGGATACCACTTTTTAATACAGAAGATCCTTCTGGGACTAATATGTTGACTGCTGGAATTATTCTAGCCATCATGATTTTGCCCACAATGGCAGCAATTACTCGTGATGTCTTAATGGCTATCCCTAAAGAATTACGTAGCGCATCTATGGCTTTGGGTAGTACTCGTTGGGAAACAATTTTTCGGATCTTGCTACCAGCTGGATTTTCTGGAATGGTAAGTGCAACAATGCTCGCATTAGGACGTGCTTTGGGTGAAACAATGGCTGTCACTATGGTGATTGGTAACTCTGCTCAAATCAGTCCTTCTTTACTCGATCCAGCTTATACAATTCCCTCTGTATTAGCTAATGAGTTTGCCGAAGCTGAACCGGGATTGCATATAGGCGCTTTAAGCTATTTGGCATTGATTTTGTTTGGCTTGACTCTAGCTGTAAATGTTGGCGCTGTACTATTAGTGAAGTGGGTTAGCAGGAAAAATCATTAACAATTAAAATTCAAAGATAACTCAGATAGGATTTTTGATCTCTGTGTAGTAAAACGTTTATAAATAAAAAATTGTAAAAAATATGAGTGCTTACATCCAGCCTGAAACTGATGAATCTCTAGCGACAGAATTATGCAGTCCTCTGCCAACAGAGCGAGTAATATTTACCTATGCAATGAATGCGATCGCCTTTGGTTTGACAGGTCTAGCACTCATTCCTTTATTATCAATTTTGTGGGAAATTCTCGTCCGGGGAATATCTGGATTGAAATCAGATATGTTTGTCAAAGCAGTTATTGACAATGGCTTTGGCAATGCCATCCTGGGAACCATAATCATGGTGGTAATTGCTGCTATTTTAAGCATTCCCACAGGGATAATGACAGGAATTTTCTTGGCGGAATTTGGTCAAACTAATCCAATTGCTGGTATTGTTCGTTTTATCAGCAGTATTCTGACAGGCGTGCCTTCAATTGTTGTAGGCGTATTCGCTTATGGTGTCATAGTTTTGGTAACTAAAGGATTTAGTGCGATCGCAGGTGGTTTTGCTTTAGCTGTGATTATGTTGCCCGTAATTATATTGACAACAGAAGAATCCTTAAAACTTGTTTCCGCATCTCAACGCCTCGCTTCTGCTGCTTTAGGGGGAACTCGCTCCCAAACTACTTTTCGCATCGTTGTAACTGCTGCAATCCCTGGAATTACTACAGGCATTTTATTAGCTGTAGCTCGTGCTGCTGGTGAAACAGCACCCTTAATTTTTACTGCTTTATTTAGTCTAGATTGGTCAGAAGGATTGTTAAGTCCAACAGCTTCCTTACCAGTATTGATTTTTAACCTCTACAACGACCCCGATCCGCAAAAAAGCCAATTAGTATGGACTACTTCTATAGTTCTACTCGGCTTAATTTTATGTGTCAGTATTATCTCTCGTTTAGTTATTAGGCAGAGAAGAATCAAGTAAAAATAATTTTTTGTTTTTGTTTCGCATCTTGGACAATTTATGAATCAGTTAATTCCAGCCATTAAAGTTAAAAATATCAGCTTTTACTATGGCACAATAAAAGCGATCGAAAAGGTGTCAATGGATATTTATCGGAACCAAGTAACGGCAATTATTGGTCCTAGTGGTTGTGGTAAATCTACCTTCATCAAAATTATTAATCGTATTAGCGAATTAGAAGGCCCAGTGAAAGTTGAAGGAGATGTAGAATTTTTTGGTCAGAATATTTATGCTCCTCGTGTCAACATCAATCGGTTACGCCGCCAAATTGGTATGGTGTTTCAAAAACCGAATCCCTTTCCGATAAGTATTTACGAAAATGTTGCCTACGGTATGAGAATAGCAGGCAGGTATTCAAAAGTAGAATTAGATGAAATCGTCGAATCTGCCCTCAAAAGCGCTGCTCTTTGGAATGAAGTGAAAGATAAACTGAATAAATCAGCTTTAGGGCTTTCTGGTGGTCAACAACAGAGATTATGTATTGCTCGTGCTTTAGCAGTCAAGCCGAAAGTTCTGCTGATGGATGAGCCTTGCTCGGCTCTCGACCCCATCGCCACTATGAAAGTTGAGGAACTGCTCCATAGTTTGCAGTCTCAGTTGACAATTGCGATCGTTACTCACAATATGCAGCAGGCTGCTCGCGTCTCTGATTTTACCGCTTTTTTCAGCACCGATGAAAGTCGGATTGGTCAAATGGTTGAATTTGGCGCTACAGAGCAAATCTTTAACAACCCACTAGACCCCCGCACCCGCGACTACATTTCAGGGCGTTTCGGTTAAGGTATGTCCTGGCATGGCTTAATAATTTTTGTCGAACCATCTGATGCCAGAGGATACTCTAGGACTTACGCACTGTACAAAAGAATAATCTTGTGTGATAAATACTTCCTAACACTTTATCTGCTGTATGACTACTGTATAACTACGTAATTTCTATGAATATCCCCTTTTGGGAGTAACATAGTGAAACAGCGATGCTGATTTGTAGTGTTTTACTTAGTCAAGTTTTATTTCACACGTTTTGGGAATATGAGTAAACTAATTCCAGCCATCAGAGTCAAAAACTTCAGCTTCTATTACGACACTCAAAAGATAGTTGAAGGCGTGTCAATGGATATTTACCAAAACCAAGTCACGGCAATTATTGGTTCTAGTGGTTGTGGCAAGTCTACTTTTCTTAAATCGTTAAATCGCATGAGTGAACTAGAAGAAGAAGTGAGTGTTGAAGGAAGAGTAGAATTTTTTGGGCAGAGTATTTATGAGCGTCGTATTAACATCAATCGCTTACGTCGCCAAGTTAGTATGGTTTTTCCCAAGCCAAATCTTTTTCCGATGAGCATTTACGATAATGTTGCTTATGGGGTGAAATTAGTTGGATGGCATCCAAAAGTAGAATTAGATGGAATCGTTGAATCTGCTATCAAAGCTGCCGAACTTTGGGATGAAGTTAAAAATAAGCTGCACAAATCTGCTTTAGAGCTTTCTGGTGGTCAACAACAAAGATTATGTATTGCCCGTGCTTTAGCAGTGAAACCGAACGTTTTGTTGATGGATGAACCATGTTCAGGTCTTGATCCTGTCGGTAGTATGAAAATTGAGCATCTTATCCATAACTTACGCTCTGAGTTGACAATTGTTATGGTTACTCACAATATGCAGCAAGTTACTCGCCTATCTGATTTTACGGCTTTCTTTTGTAGTAATGAAAATCGTATTACTCAAATGGTTGAATTTGGTACTACAAATAAAATCTTTACTAACCCCCTGGATTCTCGCACCCGCGACTACGTTTTCGCCCGTATAAGTTGAAGTATTTCGATTCTAGCTATTTAGAGGGCTATAACATGGTGCGAGAGGGAATTAGGAGTTGAATTTAATTCCCACTCGCATACAGTTGCTCTTTTGTTGAGCAATAAAAACTTACCTGGACAGTCTTTTTTTTATACTATAGACTTCCAGATAAGTATCTGTTCAAGACCACCTGAATCACAAGATGAAATGTCCTTGGTGCGAATCTACTTCAGGTAGAGTTCGGAACGCGGTAGGATGCGATCGCCATCATATATCTCTGTTTTTGTTTCAATATATTAAGCAGCTATTAACCATTTGCTTGCAATCTAGTATTATCCTTTATGGATCTTACAAATTTTGGCTAAAACTTAAGTCAATTTACTTGATCTAAGTAAGTCGGCACGTTAAAAACCATGTATATTTAGTTTTGTCAAAAGGTTAGAATGACCGAATTCTAAGCTATTCCCTGATTTTAAGTTTCGTCACATAGGTTGGTTTTTTAACGCTGGCTTACTTAAGTCCCAGCAATGCTTTGAGATTTCGCTGTATTAAATAGACAAGAAATGGAGTGAATTAACTCTACTTCATGTCTAGTAATACTTTTGAGCTTTCAGTGTTGAAATTAGTCGAAACTCCAGTAACAAGTTGATCTGAAAAAAATTACTTCCAGAAATTTCAGTCAATTACAATCAAGGAGAAAAACCATGTCAAATATCGACAATATCACTTCTACTTCTAACTATTCTGCTGTTGGTCAAGAACAACTGTTCACCGAATTAACTCTCGAAGAAGGAGCCGTGATCGAAGGTGGTACTATCTACAATCTCGGCAATAAATCGGGTATTACCGTCAACTACGCTATTAACGGACAAAAGGACTCTTTGTTTTTTAATGATGAAAAGCAATATGATTTCAGAAGAGCACCAACTGTTATTTTCGACGCAAAGATTGGACCTGGCGTTAAAATAGCAAGGGTAAAACTAGCTCCAGGAAACAATAACTTTGATACCAGTGGAGGTAATTTAATTTTAGGTACTGGTGATAATGGTGGGGTTGTACCTAACGCTGTACCTAACTTTGCTACCAACAGTGATGCTGTATAGCCTCTCGGTAAAGCAAAAGTAGTTATAGCCAAGCAGTCAAAAGTCTGAACTGACAAGCTAAACGCTCAATCAAGTCGGGTCAAATGACCCGACTGTATTTTTTCGCCTATAAATAATTACACCTGAAAATGAAATACCAAATAGTCCTTCAACACAGCGAAGAAGACTGCGGTGCAGCGTGCCTAGCAACTATTACCAAACACTACGGACGCACATTTGCCCTTAACCGCGTCCGGGAAGCTGTAGGCACTGGTTCGAGAGGAACATCCTTACTGGGATTAAGCCGAGGTGCAGAAGTATTAGGATTTAATGCTCGCCAAGTTAAACTCAATTTCCAACTACTCGACCAATTGCACCAAGCTCTTTTACCAGCCATTATCCATTGGAAAGGCTACCACTGGGTAGTTTTATACGGACAAAAAGGCAAAAAATACGTCATAGCCGACCCTGGTGTTGGTATCCGTTACCTGACTCGCCAAGAGTTAGTTGCAGCTTGGGGTAATGGTGTGATGTTACTGCTGACCATAGACGAAAGTCGTTTTTATCAACAAGAGTCAGATAAAATTGGCGGTCTAGGAAGATATCTGCAACGGGTTTGGCCCTATCGCTTTATTCTCGCCCAAGCGATCGCCCTTAACATCGCCATTGGACTGCTTTCTTTGGCATCTCCCTTTATGATGCAACTACTCACCGATGATGTGTTAGTACGGGGAGATACCCAACTACTAACCACCGTCGCCATTGGCGTTATCGCCATGAACCTGATTAGAAGTGCCATTAGCTTAGTACAGTCTCACCTCATTGGTCACTTTGGTCAAAGATTCCAATTAGGGCTAATTCTAGAATACGGACGCAAACTCTTGCACTTACCCCTCTCATACTTTGAAGGACGGCGGAGTGGAGAAGTAGTCAGTCGCATTGCCGATGTTAACGCTATCCATACTCTAGTTTCTCAAATTGTCCTCGGTTTACCCAGCCAATTCTTCATTGCTTTAGCTTCATTGAGCTTTATGCTATTTTACAGCATTGAATTGACTGTTGCTTCCATCGTCGGTTTTGTAATTGTCACGGCTGCTAGCTTGGTTTTTTTACCAGTAATGCGCCAGAAAACCCGCAACATGATTGTTCAAGGTACAGAAAACCAAGGCTTTCTGGTGGAAACTTTTCACGGTGTTCAAGTATTAAAAACTACCCAAGCTACACCCCAAGCTTGGCAAGAGTACCAAGGCAATTACGGTCGCCTGGCCAATCTGGGCTGGAGCATAATGAAACTAGGACTTTACAGCAGTACAATTACTGGTATTCTTTCTTCTTTTATTAATATTAGTATCCTCTGGCTCGGCAGCTATTTAGTAATTAATCACACTTTAACAATTGGGCAATTGATAGCTTATAACGGCATGAGTGGTAATTTTCTTGGCTTCCTGGGTTCTGTCATCGGGTTAGCTGATGAATTTATTACCGCCCAAATAGTCATTCAACGCCTCACAGAGGTCATTGACGCTACCCCAGAAGACGAAAATGATTTTAAAAAACCTTGGGCAGAAATTCCCGGTAATGCAGATATTACTTGCACTCAACTCAACTTTCACCACGCAGGTAGAGTTGACCTGTTGCAAGATTTTTCTTTAACTATTTCTGGTGGTCAAGTAATTGCTTTGATTGGTCAATCTGGATGTGGTAAAAGTACTCTAGCTAAACTGATTACTGGTTTATATAAAGTCCAGTCTGGTAATATTCGTTATGGTATTTATAACCAGCAAGACCTGTCTTTAGAATGTCTGCGGCAACAGGTGGTGTTAGTACCTCAAGAACCGCACTTCTGGAGTCGTTCAATTATTGATAACTTTCGCTTCAGCTATCATCACATCAGTTTTGAAGATATTGTCAAAGCTTGTCAAATCGCTGGTGCTGACGAGTTTATCAGCAAATTACCAGATAAATATCAAACCGTTTTGGGAGAATTTGGTGCGAATCTTTCTGGTGGACAGCGGCAAAGGTTAGCCATAGCAAGGGCAATAGTTACTGAGCCGCCTATTCTGATTTTAGATGAATCTACGGGCGCACTCGACCCTGTGAGTGAAGCACAAGTACTGGATAAATTGTTTTATTACCGTCGAGGTAAAACGACTATTTTAATTAGTCACCGTCCGAAAGTTATTCAGCGAGCCGATTGGATTGTACTGCTAGAACAAGGCCGCTTGCAAATTCAAGGTACACCAGAACAGTTACGTCAAATTCAAGGTAACCATTTAGACTTTTTAGATAATATTGTTCCAGCAAAAAATGAGTTGGTAATGGCATCTTCTGCTGACGCAGCGACGAAACGAGCTATAACGTAGACTCAAAAAGCTTCATAGCCCTCAAACCTCGTTGGGAATACTTCTGCTTTTTAGATCCAGTGAGCGCTAATTCTAAATTCTCTAAGTTTGTTAAAATAAACCAACCTTCTTTCGGTGCTACTTCATCTATTTTACGTTTTCATTTACAGGCAATATTGAAGCTCCCAAAACCTTACAGAGTCACAGAAAATAACCGGACAGTTTCCTAATTCAATTGTTAAAAAATTAAAGTTAGGTTTTAGTTTTACTAAATATTTAGAATCATCTCCTACATTTACATTAAAGGCGAGTGGCAAGGAATATGAGGTAACGCCACTACTGTCCGAGTAAATACTTTCTAGATGTCTACGTATAACCTGAGCCTATAATTCAGTATTATGTAAAAAGATATAAATAAATGTAAATAATCCAATGCAGGATAAAGTCGTTGTTGTTGTTGTCGGTGCTACTGGTAGTATTGGTTCAGCTTTAACACACAAACTTGCACCTACCGGAGTACGCTTGGTACTGGCTGCGAGAGATGTCGTTCGTTTAACAACACTGGCAGCTGATTTACCAGGGCGAGTTTTGAGCATTCCCACCGATATTACTGATCCCCAACAAGTAGATACTTTGATCCAAAAGACCGTCGCTGAGTTTGGTAAAATCGATATTTTAGTGAATGCAGCTGGTGCTGGTATACTCAAGCCCTACAACAGTCTGGAACCGGCTGATTTAGACAAGATGCTAGATGTGAACTTAAAAGGCAGCTTTTACACCACTCAGGCGGCTGCTGAAGAGATGCAAAAGCGCAAGTCTGGTCACATCTGTAACGTGGTAGGAATTCTGGGGAAGCATTCGATGGCGATGGCGGCGGCTTATTCTGCTTCTAAATTTGGTGTTGTGGGTTTTAGCAAGTGCATGGCAGAGGAACTCAAGCGTTTTGGTATCAACTTCACGCTATTCTACTTTGGTGGGGTAGATTCTCCTTTCTGGGATAACGTCAACCTAAAAGTAGACCGAAAAAAAATGCTCAGTCCTGAAACTGCTGCCAATGCGATTTTCTTTGCCCTTTCTGCCGAACCGCAAGCTGTGCCAATGGAAATTAATATTCAACCTGATAGTCATTTGTTCTTTTAAAGTGGGAGTACGCCTAGATAATTCTTGCTTAGGAAAGACGTGAAAATCTAGCAAAAAAGGCAAAATTTACAGATATATAAACTGTTATGCTGGATTTTCAATATCTATGAAAATTGATCACGTTCATTTCTATGTAGAAGACGCCAAAGTATGGCGGGATTGGTTTGTACACCATCTTGGTTTTCAAGCAGTAGCCGATCGCATCAGTTCATTTCATACTTGTACAGAAGTGGTCAAAAGTGGTGCCGTCTGCTTTTTTCTGTCTTCACCACTGTTGCCCACAAGTCCAGTAGCTGAGTTTCTGCGTCAATATCCCCCAGGTGTGGCAGATGTCGCTTTTGCTGTTGAAGATGTCGAAGGCGCGATCGCACTAGCTCAACTGCACGGTGCTACAATCCTACAAACCATCCAGGAACGCCAAGTCGGTACGGCATTCCTCAAGTGTGGCAAAATTGCTGCCTGGGGTGGACTGACTCATACGTTGATAGAAAGATCATTGGTCAGTGATCATACCCTGCGGGAAAGCGAAGCGCCTACGTCATTTGTAACTAACAAAGACCAAGGGACAAAGGACAACACTTTTACCGCCATAGATCACATAGTGCTGAACGTGGCAGTTGGTGAATTAGAGCGTGCTGTCGATTGGTACGAAAACATCCTAGATTTTCAACCCCAGCAAGCATTTAAAATTAAAACCAATCGCTCTGCTTTACACAGCCAGGTGATGGTTTCGCGCAACGGTAGCGTCCAATTGCCAATTAATGAACCGGCTTCCAGTAATTCCCAAATTCAGGAGTTTCTCAATGTCAACCGGGGTCCAGGAATTCAACATATTGCCTTGCGGACGACTAATCTAGTGAGTGCGATCGCTAAATTTCGTGCCAGTGGTTTATCCTTACTCTCAGTTCCCCAAACCTACTACTCGCAACTAAAACAGCGTCCAGGACTCAGCCTATCACCTCTAGAACTAGAAGCGATCGCTCAACAGGAAATTCTGGTGGACTGGCAAGAATATACTCCCGTAGGGGCACAACAAACTGCGCCCCTACTACTGCAAATTTTCACCCAGCCCATTTTTGAACAGCCAACATTTTTCTTTGAGTTTATTGAGCGTCGTTTGCAAGCTAAAGGTTTTGGCGAAGGCAACTTTCGCGCCTTATTTGAAGCTATTGAAAGCGAACAAATCAAACGCGGTACCCTGCAATGATGCATGAGTACAAAATATCAATTGAAATTCAGCCAGACCCCAAACAAGTTGATTTTATAGACAAGCAACTTCAAGAATTCAATATAGGCAAGATTGGAGATTACCTATGGTTATGCTGCTAATTTTGATACTGATGTTGATGATGTTTCGCCACGGTCTGAGGGTAGGGGAAGCTGTAGGCTCTAAATGCGGTTTGTCCTGGGATGCAGTTTCTATGGACTTAATGGTGATAGCCTTGATTTGTAAGTAACTTACAGAGTGAAAGATATTAAGATAAATGGTTCTTCGGTTGTTTTTATGGAAAATCTGGTTCAAAATCATTGAAAGCCTTATTCTGTAGGCATTTCATTTAAAACAAGAGTATAATCATCTATAACCCTTGTCCCATAAGGGTTTTGTTATAATCAATCCTCAATCACCATAAAAACAACGCAAGAGCCATTTTTCTTTTCGTCTGTGCATTTTAGCAAGAGTAGCTACCAAATTGTAGTTGAAAGACATGGTGGAATTTTGAATTGTCTATCAGAATCAGGAAAAGGCACAGAATTCTTGATTCCAATTCCAATTTAAAATACAATCCTCATGCTCAAATCCAGCCACTTCGACTGAGTAATCGGCGCACTGCTAGAAATATAGTCAACACCTGTCTGTGCAACAGCGCGAATCGTTTCCAAAGTCACATTTCCCGAAGCTTCAATTTTCACCCGGATATCGTGCTGCCGAATCAACTGCACCGCCTGACGCATCATATCCGAAGGCATATTATCCAACATAATAATATCAACTTTGTGCTTCAAAGCTTCTTCCACCTGCTGTAAACTTTCCGTCTCTACCTCTATTGTCAAGGGATAAGGAATCTGAGAACGAATACGGGTAACTGCTTCTCCAATTCCCCCAGCCACCGCAATGTGATTATCCTTAATCATCACCGCATCATCTAACCCCATGCGATGATTAATCGCCCCACCCACCGCAGTCGCGTACTTTTCCAACAGTCTGATCCCAGGTGTAGTTTTGCGCGTATCCACCAACTGAGTAGGTAAATCAGCAATTTTCTCTACATATATATTAGTCAGCGTCGCAATCCCACTCAACCGCATAGCCAAGTTGAGCGCCACTCGTTCCCCCATCAGCAGCGCATCCAGCGAACCATGAATTTCAGCTACTACCTGTCCCGGCTCATACCATGCACCTTCAGCGCCAACCGCCACAAAGCTGACTTTTTCATTCAATATCTGAAACACCCTAGCTGCAACTGGTAAGCCAGCGATTATCCCTGAAGCTTTAGCTATCCATTTAGCCGAGCCTAGTGTCACATCTTCTACTAGTAGCGTATTTGTTGTGCGATCGCCCCTGCCAATATCCTCCAACAACCAGCCATGCAATAGTGGATCTAAAATCAGCCAAGGTGGCAAAACACCAGAATTCCTCACAACTTTATTGCTTCCTTAGTGGCTTCCACGAATACTCTAGCCTAAAACCCTTGCTCTCTAGGGCTTTGAGGCTTACTGAAAAACAGTCCAAAATATTTTTGGA
Source organism: Nostoc sp. (assembly GCF_036919555.1). GTDB lineage: Bacteria > Cyanobacteriota > Cyanobacteriia > Cyanobacteriales > Nostocaceae > Nostoc. The sequence continues at coordinate 64 of NZ_JBALCS010000061.1, read as the reverse complement.
AAAAATAGTTGACAAGATAAAGGAGGTTCGTTATATTGAATAAGTGCCTGAGAGCGAAGCGAAA
>NZ_JBALCS010000060.1:0-29692 GCF_036919555.1 Nostoc sp. | reverse complement strand
TCTTCACTATGCCTAATCGCCTTTAACAGGTCATCGATGATAGCATAGACAGTAATTATTTCGCTTAACATATTCCCCTCCGTTTTTCATCTCTGAAGGGAATTTTATTGCACAAAGCGATCGCCTGAATCAATAACTAGCAACTTGGGTTAGAAGCTGATATTATCTGCTTTCCGGTGGGTGAAACCGCCACAGCTTTGACATAACTGGTATGACTCTCGATTAAAAAAGATTCTTTGTCATTTGAGAGATTGTGAACTGCTATAAATTCGTATAAAGCACAAATAACCTGTTGACTATTAGGATTGATTGCTATATCGCTTAGTTTCCAATCATAATAAGATTTACTTGAAAGTTCTTGTCTGGATTTTAAATCCCATACTTTAAAAGTATCGTCACTAAAACTAGATATCAGCTTCTCCCCATTTAGTGTAACTGCTAAAGCAATTACACTTTCGTTATAACCGCTAAGTTGACTAAATTCCTCTCCTGTCAATAAATCCCTGACTGTAAGATACTTATTATTTGTAGCAAAAATTACTTGCTTGCCATCAGGTGTTAGCACAATAGGAGTACCTGGCTGAATATTACGATTGAATGTAAAAATTTCCTTTTGATTCTCCAACTCCCAAACTTTCAAGCTCTTGTCCCAAGAACTAGAAATAGCCTTTTTCCCATCAGGTGTTATTGCTAAATTCCACACACTATCGTTATGCTGGGTGACAAAGGGAGTTTCTTTGTCAGGTTCTAAACTCCAGATTTTGATCTGACTAGAACCAGAAATTAACCTTTTATCATCTGGTGTAAGGGCTATAGATGTTATGTTTTCAGTATCTGTTTTGAATGTAAATATTTCTTGTCCTGTTTCTATATTCCAATATTTGAGTGTTTTGTCGTAAGCATAAAAAATTAGTCGTTTTTCATCTGATGTAATAGCTATGGTTGTTACTCCCCTAGTATGACCTTCAAGACGTAAGACTTCTTTTCCAGAATCTAAGCTCCAACCTTGAATACTATTTGCTCCTGAAGCAGCAAAGAATAGGTTTCTGTTTGCTGCTAATGCTAAACTTCCTACTAAAGGAGCCTCGCATTTACAATAAAAAACTTGTGTTTTACTTTCTATATTCCATACTCTAATAGTCCTATAGTCATAACCAGCAATTACTTGTTTAGCATCTGGTGTAACTGCCAAAGAAAATACTGCATCAATCAGATCAAAGCCTTTTTTACCTTCACTGAGAAAGCTTTGTAATGAAAGAGGTTTTTTTACTTTTGCATTTCCAAATGTACAAAGTTCATTGCCAGTATTTAAATCCCAAATCTTGATAGTAGTATCACTAGAACCAGAAATTACCCATTGGCTATTATGTGTTACAGCCAGCGCAGTTATTGCATTTGCATGTCCTGTTAAAGTAAAGACTACTTGATTTGTATTAATGTCCCAAACTCTAATTGTGTTGTCACCTGAACCAGAAACTATATACTTACCATCTGGTGTAACTGCTATAGCCGTTATGAATTTAGTATGACCTGTGAGAGTAACAATTTCTTCTCCCGTTTCCAGATTCCAAACCTTGAGAGTGTCGTCATCAGAACCAGAAATCAACTGCTTTCCATCAGGGGTGACTGCTACAGGTTTCTCGCCCTTGAGAGTTCGGAGTAAGTGTCCCCCTGGTGGTGTTAAGCTAGGAGTAAAGGGACACAGCCAAGGGACTGAGGTTTGCTGCTTGGCTTGTTTTAATAGTGCTTGAATTTCCGGTATTTTTTTATCTAGTAACCGCCCTTGTAATTGACTCGCTAATTGCCGCTTATCCACTGCTACAATATGCGCTGAGAGTCTCAATGCTCCTTGAATAAATTTTAGACTTTTGACTTTCTCAGAGTTGTATTCTGGGTAATTTAATGTATCTGCATCTTCAATCAAATCATAATCTTTAATTAAAAACTGCACTCCAAACTCAGGATGGTTAATCTTTGCCACGATAAAATTAAAATCAGTCAGAGTTTGGTAATACTTTTCCAAATTTCCCGACTTTATCAAGCTTGGCGCTAAACTACCCAAGTAAGCACGTTGAAAAGCGGGACTTTCTGCCGCTAACTTGTCTGCAAATTCTCCCATCTCACGCCATCTTCCTTACAAGGTAATCGGCAATGCGTTGATTAACCTCTTGAAATAGCTTGCGTTTGGAATCTAAAACCCGTTTTGCTTTCAAGAAGTCTAAAAAACTAGCGTGATAGATGCTGTAGCAGTTTTCTCCCTCTAGAACCTGCGGCTTTAAATACTCAACCCACTCATCTAAAACTACTTGCACCTCATATTCATCCTGTTCAGCAATATCCGCTATCATCTCATAGGGAATTGGTGTGCCAATCTCCACTAAAATAAATAGGATAAATACCTTTACTTCCTGGAGTTTTTCCTCCATTCCCATCCGTCGCCAATGATCTTGATAATATTCTTGCAAACCATCGGGTAATTGCTTTAAACTCAGGTCTTTATAGTCACCTTTAGCAATTCCTGGCAAAACATAACGCAGGTACATGAAATTGTTTTCACTCTTAATTGCTAGCTGCTCAACAAAATCGCTATCATAAATATTACGGTCTTGAATCCATTGTTTAAGTGCATTTTCATAGTTTTTATCGACATTCAAAAAGAACCAAATATATTCCTTGATATCTTCACGACTCAAATTAACATACTGACTTCCCTTTAAATCTAGCTCCTCTACCGGGACATCTGGTGCAGACAAGCGTTTTTTATCTCTGGTATAAGGTCGTCTAGTCACCAGAAAATAGACACCTTCAGGAAGCGACGGCGGTAAATCTAAAAGATTCCCCCCTGTTTCTTGTTCCACTTCATCCAAAGCATCAACTACAATTACCAGACGATCGCCAGCATTCAGTTTTTTGCTAACCTGTTCTAGTAAATCTGCTAAATTAGCCTTTTCAGCATTCTGCAACTGGTAACGCTTAATTAATTGTTTGCGAATACTGTCAAGAAATAGCTCCGCTCGATTGCGACCATCTGAGCGAATATTAAAATAGCATGGTGATTTATTGTCCCAGACGTATTTAGCAGCAATGGCACTCTTCCCCATCCCCGCATCACCCACTACTGTAAAATAACCACTGCGATTTTTGTCGCAAAACTGCTTAAAAGCCTCAAAAACAAACTTACGACCGCAAAACGAGCGAATTTTTTCTCTAATTAACGACTTAAATTCTGCTGGATACTCGTCTAAATTCCATTCAGGGAAAGGCTCAAACTCTTTTGATTTACTTCTTTTCGCAACCTGAATAAATATTTCCCCAAATTCCTCCAGCTGCGATCGCAGTTCAATTCTCAACAATCGGATATCATATTCTAAATCATTTCCCTTCAAAAACTTTTCTACTTCCTTGCAGAAACCCAAGGGATTATTTGCAGTATAAGCACTCCAAAAAGCATTTTTAATTTCTCTTTCTCGAAAAAGATTTAGGATGGCTTCCGGCTTACCTACACCATACTCAATTAAAGAGTAAACATAAACACCATCAACATCTTTGGGTGGTTGTACCGGGTCAAACTTGAAATCTTTTAAGATTCTGACTACAGTTTCATTGCGTTGAGCTTGATTGATAACTAGAGAAGCCGCAGGTTTAGCAATACTCTTAAGTGCATTAACTACAAGGTCAATACTCATTTTCGCTAGCAGTAGAGATAATTTTTACACCTGTAACCTATCCTAACGACTGATGCCAAAATTAAGCAAATACGTATACATATAATAGCGATACCTTTGGTAAGCTGCGCTAACGCACCCTCTTAAACTCTTCCTCCGCGCCCTCTGCGCCTCTGCGGTTCGATTCTCACACTTATTGCCAAAGCGCGTAGGTGTAGCCCTTAGAGGATGTTTTAAAAGTATTTTTGGTAACATCAAAGTATCAGGAACCTAACCCCCCTAGCCTCCCCTTCCCTATAAGGGAATCGGGGTTTCAAAGCCTCTCTCCGCTTCGGGGAGAGGTTTGGAGAGGGGTTTTTGGTATACTTTACGACTTTTCAAACATCCTCTTAGTAGACATTACTTAGCCGTTTCGATTTCCAAACCTGTTGACCTTCTGAGGCTCGACGTTGACCTTCTGAGGCTCAACTTTGACCTTCTGAGGCTCAACTGTGACATGACTCCTTTCCTGAAGGTAGGGAGGCAACTAAAGAATCACTTCAAAGACTTCCTAGTTACTCCCTTACGGGATTTCGACTTTGACCTAGACTGAGATATCTCAGTACAAGAGCAAACCGTCTGCATAGGCGTTTTGGATTCCCGACTGTCCATCGGTACTAATTAGTATCTTAATATATTAGTGGCAAATGCAACACTCGTAAAGATAAAGCCGTGCTAGAAGCACGGGGTTTTAAACCCAACTTTTCGATAAATATTTTTTATCTCACGCAGAGACGCCCAGACCCAGAGAGAGAGTTTATTCTAAAAAAATCCCCCCAACTTTCTTGAAACGAGAGTTGGGGGAAGCAAGTTTTAACTAAACTGTATGGTTTTATGAAGAATAAGCATCCATTGGCAGACAAGAACAAACAAAATTTCTATCCCCAAAAGCTGAGTCAATGCGACCAACAGCAGGCCAGAACTTATATTCACGAGTCCAAGGCGCAGGGTAGGCAGCTTGTTCACGAGAATAAGGATGCTGCCATTCTCCAGCGATGAGACTTTCAGCAGTGTGGGGTGCGTTCTTCAAAACATTATCTTGGACATCCACCTTACCTGATTCTATTTCCGCGATTTCTTGGCGAATAGAAATCAACGCATTACAGAAACGATCCAACTCTTGCTTAGATTCACTTTCTGTAGGTTCCACCATGATTGTACCCCCTACAGGCCAGGAGACGGTCGGCGCATGGAAACCATAATCCATCAGACGCTTGGCAACATCATCAATTTCGATCGCAGCCGATTTTTTGAGCGATCGCAAATCTAAAATACACTCATGGGCAACTAGACCATTTTTTCCCTGATACAAAACCGGATAGTACGATTCCAGTTTCTTGGCCATGTAGTTAGCGTTGAGAATCGCTACCTTAGTTGCTTGGGTTAAACCAGCTGCACCCATCATGGCGATGTACATCCAAGAAATCACCAAGATACTAGCACTACCCCAAGGTGCAGCTGCCACCGCACCAACACGTTGGGAATTAGAGATTTCTTCCCTACTATCTTGTACAGACGCGATTAATCGCGTCTCTCCCCACTCCCCACTCCCCACAACAGTGTGTCCAGGCAAAAATGGCACCAAATGAGAGGCGACGCCAATCGGCCCCATACCAGGGCCACCGCCACCATGAGGAATACAGAAGGTTTTGTGCAGATTCAAGTGACAGACATCCGCGCCAATATCTCCAGGACGGCAAATTCCCACTTGGGCGTTCATATTTGCCCCATCCATGTAAACTTGTCCACCGTGACTATGGACAACAGCGCAGATTTCCTGAATTGGCTCCTCAAAAACACCGTGAGTTGAGGGATATGTCACCATTAAGGCAGCGAGTTCATTACTGTGTTTTTCTGCCTTACTCTTCAGGTCATCAACGTCAATATTACCTTGTGAATCACAGGCAACTGCCACCACCTTCATCCCGCACATCACTGCACTCGCAGGGTTTGTCCCATGTGCAGAAGTGGGAATCAAACAAACATTGCGGTGTGCTTCACCCCGATTTTCGTGATATTGACGAATCACCAAAAGTCCTGTATACTCCCCTTGAGAACCAGCATTTGGTTGTAGAGAAATTCCCGCAAACCCAGTAATTTCAGCTAACCATGCCTCAAGTTGCCTAAACAGGATTTGATAACCTTGGGTTTGGGACAAAGGTGCAAATGGATGAATCTTGCCAAATTCCTCCCAACTTACCGGAATCATCTCAGCAGTCGCATTCAACTTCATTGTGCAAGAACCCAAGGGAATCATCGATGTAGTTAGCGACAAGTCCTTGCTTTCCAGCTTGTGCAGATAGCGCAACAACTCAGTTTCTGAGTGATAGCGGTCAAAGACAGGGTGAGTGAGATATGTACTTGTGCGGGAGAGGGAGAGATGGGGAAGAGAGGGAGAAGTTAATTCTTCTAGGGTAAAGGGTAAATCATCTGTACCAGCAAAAATCTGCCAGAGGTCGATTAAGTCTTCTGGTGTAGTTGTTTCATCCAGCGAAATACCAACAGCAGTTGCATCAAAAACCCGCAGATTAATTTGAAGTTGTTCGCTAGCTGCCAGAATATCTTTGAAATTGCGTTTTCCCAGTTCTACTCGCAGCGTATCAAAGTAAGATTCTGAAACGATTTTGTAACCTAAACGCTTCAGTCCTGCTGCTAACAACACCGTCAAGGAATGGATGTTTTCAGCAATTTGCTTCAGTCCAGCAGGACCATGATACACCGCGTACATACTCGCCATTACCGCCAGTAGCACCTGTGCTGTACAGATATTACTAGTAGCTTTTTCGCGGCGGATGTGCTGTTCGCGGGTTTGCAAGGCGAGACGTAATGCAGGCTTACCTTGAGCATCTTTTGATACTCCGACAATTCGCCCTGGAACCAGCCGCTTATACTCTTCCTTCGTAGCAAAGTATGCCGCGTGAGGGCCTCCAAACCCCAAGGGAATACCAAAGCGCTGGGTGCTACCAACAGCAATATCAGCGCCAAATTCCCCAGGAGGGGTCAGCAAAGTTAAACTTAAAGGATCTGCTGCTACCGTCACCAATGCACCCTTAGCATGGGCTTTTTCTATAAAAGCGCGGTAGTCGTAAATGGTGCCATCACTTGCAGGATATTGTAGAACAGCCCCAAAAATTGCTTGATCAAAATCAAATGTTTGATGATCACCGACAATGATCTTAATCCCTAATGGTTTAGCCCGTGTTTGTAACACGTCGATAGTTTGGGGATGGCAATCACCAGAGACGAAATAGGCATTTGCCTGATTTTTACAAACAGCATAGCTTAGGCTCATCGCTTCAGCTGCGGCTGTGGCTTCATCGAGTAACGAAGCATTGGCAATTTCCAAACCGGTTAAATCGATAATCAGGGTTTGGAAATTTAGCAGCGCTTCTAGTCGCCCTTGGGCAATTTCTGGCTGATAAGGAGTGTAGGCAGTATACCAACCGGGGTTTTCTAGGATGTTGCGCCCAATTACAGGTGGGGTAATAGTGTCGTAATATCCCATACCAATGTATGAGCGGAAAACCTGATTTTTGGCAGCAACTTTTTTTAACGATACCAGTGCTGCATACTCACTTTCTGCTTCTGGTAACTTTAGCGGTTGCTTCAGCCTAATTGGATGTGGAACTGTTTGGTCAATTAGGGCATCTAGGCTGGGAAACCCCAAAAATTTAAGCATTTGCTGGATGTCATCGGAGTTAGTCCCAATGTGTCTTGGCGCAAAACTACTTAACTTTTGACTTTTTTCGTCCAGCACTTGCTGCTCATTAGACTTGAGAATGGGAGCGTTCAATACCACAAATTACTCTCCAGATGGTACTATTTCATATTTTGCAATAAATACTCATGAAATTTAGATGAACTGAAAAGTTACATCTAAATTTCATGACTTACAGCTATTGTTAGGTAAATAAACCACGCGGTAGGGGTACAGCATTGCTCATTGGTGTCAACTTAAGCTAAAAGTCTTTTCAAATCTCGTTTCCAGCCTCTGGCTGGAAATGCGTCCCTTGCTGGCGGCTCTGCCGCCAGCAAGGGAGGCGGAGCCTCTAGAACAGCATTCCCAGTCGGAGACTGGGAACGAGGGAATCTATCAAAGCTTTGTCTAGACTGGTTTTTACGTTAAGTTGACACCTATGAGCATTGCTGTGCCCTTACGATAGATGTGGTTCAAATACATAAAAACTGCTGTATCTTCGGGTGGAGTAGGAGATGCGGGAGATAAGCGAGAAAATTTTACCTTGTCCCCCTCATCCCCCACTCCCCACTCCCGTACAGACGCGATTAATCGCGTCTCTCCCACTTCCTACTCCCTACTCCCCTTCTACCTGGGCGCGATATTCATCTGCTGTCAAGGCGTCCTCAACTTCGCCAACATCATTGACGCGCACTTTCAAAAACCACCCTTCACCGTAGGGGTCTTCTGACACTTCTTCGGGAGAATTAATTAAGGCTTCATTGCGTTCTATAACTGTGCCTGTCACAGGTGAATTCAGTTCTTCAACGGCTTTCACTGATTCAATTGTGCCAAAGTTTTCTCCCCTGGTAAGAGCGTCGCCAATTTCTGGCAGTTCCAAAAAGACGATATCACCCAATTCATGTACGGCAAACTCTGTAATGCCAATGGTGGCAATTTCGCCATCTAGTCGGACGTATTCATGAGAATCCAGGTATCTAAAATCTTGAGGATATTCAAAAGACATATCACTTCCTCTCCCTTATCAAAAAAATTATTACCCCAACAGTCATCCAACCCATATCTGGTAATGAACCTGACTGGAGATTGAGTAACTTACAACACATTATTCCTCAAAAACCTCGGCGCTTATCAGTTGGCAACACGATTTTTTGACCGATAAAAGGGACGTTTAACTACAACTGCTGGATAAGCTTTGCCGCGAATTTCAACTTCTAGCTGCTGAGTGACAGTTGCTAGCTGGGTGGGAACGTAGGCTAAGGCAATGGGATAACCAAGTGTGGGCGACAGAGTGCCACTGGTAACTTCTCCCACAATTTTACCTGCGGATAACACTTGATAGCCGTGACGGGCAATGTTGCGTCCTTGGGTTTGCAAACCTACCAATCGGCGCTGCACTCCAACGGCTTTCTGTTGTGCTAAAACTTCCCGACCAATAAAATCGCCTTTGGTATCTAAGTGAATTAACCACCCCAAACCTGCTTCTAAAGGTGTGGTGGTGTCATCCATATCTTGTCCGTAAAGTCCCATTGCCGCTTCTAGCCGCAGGGTATCTCTGGCACCCAGTCCGCAGGGGATAACACCAGCATTATGGAGAGTTTGCCACAATTCTATCCCCACATCTGGGTCTACCATCACCTCAAAGCCATCTTCTCCGGTGTAACCTGTGCGGGCTAGGAAGGCAGGTTTACCTAGTAGCGTTGCTTCTAAATGTCCGAAGGCTTTAATTGGTTGTAAGTCTTGTTGCACTAAGGGCTGGAGATATTTAATCGCTTTTGGGCCTTGCACGGCAATTAAGACTTTATCTGGTGAAACATCTTGGAATTGCACTTTATCTAGGTCAAGATGTTGCAATAGCCATGTTTTATCTTTGCTGGAGGTTGCCGCATTGACTATGATAAATGCTCTCTGTGTCCCAGTGGCGTCTTCACCTTGATAATAAACAATGATGTCGTCAATAATTCCGGCTTGGCGATTTAACAATAAGGTGTATTGTGCTTGACCGGGTTGCAAACGACTCAAGTCTGAAGGCACTAAAAGCTGGAGTTGGGAAATGAGATTTTTACCTTGGAGGGTAAATTTGCCCATGTGGGAAATATCAAACATTCCGGCTGTATTTCTTACAGCCTCGTGTTCGCGGCTAATGCCACTAAATTGTACGGGCATTTCCCAGCCGCCAAAGCTAGTAAGGCGGGCTTTGAGTTCTACACCCAGTTGATATAAAGGGGTTCGCGCCAAAGATTGGGCGTTGTCTTCTTGATTAGCCACAGGTAATTATTTTGCGATCGCACCTCAACATCTATCATCCTACGAGATGCTTTCTAGTTTTACAGTCTTGTGTATCAAATTTGGGCATTGGGGATTGGGCATTGGGCATTGGGGATTGGGCATTGGGGATTGGGCATTGGGGATTGGGCATTGGGGATTGGGCATTGGGGATTGGGCATTGGGCATTTTCCTTGTCCCCCTTGTCCCCCTCTGTGAGCTTTAATAGTTAATGGTGGAAGTGTTGAGATTTATTAAGAAGAGATTATGAAATATTGGCGACAGTTAGCTAGCTTTGTCTTAGCTATGGTTCTTTTTTTGTTTCCCCTATCGGCGCAAGCTGCTAGTTCTTCGAGTATTACCCGTTCTGTGGGGAATGATGAACTCAAGGGCAAGGATTACTCTGGTCAAAGTTTAATTGGCACTGAGTTTACCAATCTCAAATTAGAGAATGCTAATTTTAGCAATACTAATTTACGTGGTGGCGTGTTTAACGGTAGCGTATTGGAGGGAGTAAATCTGCATGGTGCTGATTTTAGTGAAGGCATAGCCTATTTAACAAGGTTTAAGAATGCTGATTTAAGTGATGCTGTGTTGACCGATGCAATGATGCTGCGTTCTACTTTTGATGGCGTGGATATCACAGGTACTGATTTTACGAATGCGATTTTAGATGGGATACAAGTGAAAAAACTTTGTGTTAAAGCAAGTGGTGTGAATTCTAAAACTGGTGTGGATACTCGCAAGTCTTTAGGATGTAAGTAGAATCTAACCCCTTCTTCACTGATGCAGAGCAGGGTGGTTTCATACGAAGAAAGAAAAATACATAAGTCTTGATTCTCGTTTTGTGACATGGCTTTTTACCCCACTTCCATTCCTCTCCTCGAAAGGTCAAGAGGCTTTGAAACTCAGTTTTAGTTTTTCTCTGCTTGTATGAAACCACCCTGCATCTTTACTGATGGAGAGGGGGATATTATTGTGAACTAATTACGAATTACGAATTACGAATTATACGGAGCGATCGCTAGTGATATGCTTCTCTTAAAAAGCTGGCGTAATTTGCCCGAACCGTCATCGTAGTAGGATGACTTACACCTAAAGTCCGTTCACAAATTTTCAAAGCTTGCTCAAACAAGGGTTTGGCTTTCCTGTAGCGTCTTGTATTCCGGTAGAGTGCTGCTAGATTGTTCAGACTAATAGCCACATCGGGATGGTTGTGTCCCAGCAGGCGTTTACTCAGTTCTAAAGCTTGCTGATACAATGGTTCGGCTTTGCTGTAGCGTCCTGTAAATTCGTAGAGTTGTGCTAAATTATTCAGGCTAGTGCCAACATCAATATGTTCTTTTCCCAGCAGGCGTTTTCTCAGTTCTAAAGCTTGCTCAAACAAGGGTTCGGCTTCGCTGTATTGTTTTGTATAACAGTACAATGCTGCTAAATTGTTCATGGTAGTAGCAACATGGGGATGTTCTTCTCCCATTAGGCGTTTCCACAGTTCTAAAGCTTGCTGATACAAAGGTTCGGCTTCGCTATAGCGTTCTGTAGATTCGTAAACTAATGCTAAATAGCTTAAGCTAGTGGCGACATCAATATGTTCTTCTCCCAGCAGGCGTTTTCTCAGTTCTAAAACTTGCTCAAGCAAGGGTTCGGCTTCGCTGTAGCGTCTTGTGGATTCGTAGATTCTTGCTAAATTGTTCAGACTGGTAGCAACATCAAGATGGTTGTTTCCCAGCAAACGTTTTCTGAGTTCTAAAGCTTGCTGATACAAAGGTTCAGCTTCGCTGTAGCGTCCTGTAGATTCGTAGAGTCCTGCTAAATTGTTCAGATTAGCAGCGACATCGGAATGTTCTAAACCAAGACGATTTTGAGTCAGTTCTACACATTGTTGCAACCAAGATTCTGCTTGCTGATAAAGTTCTTGACCTTGATAAAACCAGGCTAATTTGGTAAATAAAGTAATTAAATTTTCATCGCTTAGATACTGGGATAGGTGGATTGCAACTTCTGTAATGTGCGGGATATGTGGAGTGAGGTTGAGAATATCTTTAGGGTTAGGCTGTTGCGGAATTAACTTTGCTACCTCTAACATCATCGCTGCAAATTTAGTTTTTGTTTCATCTGCCTCACTTGACTTATCCAATTTAATTTGGAAAAGTTGGCGAATCAGTGGATTTAGACGATAAATTTCTTTGCTTTTGGGTTCTAGCAAATGCAATTCTAGTAAATTGGCTATGGCTTTCTCATCGAGTTCTTGTTTTTTGTCATCTTCTATCGTCTCAACAGATAAGGGAATGTCAGCTAATGCACACAAACTTAGCAAACAGCCAAAGTTTTGGGCATTCTCATCCAGATGTTCCCAACTCAATTCAAAAGCTTCAGCTAGACCGGATTCATAATCCATCAATGAGTTACCATTGACTACTGATTCTTGTTCCAGTCGTTTTTTCTCTAGCCGTTTCAGCAATGTTTCCAGAGACAAATCTGGCATTTTATTCAGATATCGCCCTACTAGCTCTAACGCTAAAGGCAAATATCCCAAAAATTTACAAATTCTTCTCGCAATCCAAGCTTCTTCTTGCAGTCGTTCCCGAACCACCAGCGATTTTAAGAGTTTCATCGCCGCCAATGGTTTGAGGATATCCAATTCGCTATTATATTTCGCGCTCAGGTAAGCTTCTAACTTTTTTAGGTTGCCCGGACTGTTGGAAATAGCTAACTCAGGATAATTCTGGGCAAACTTTTCATATACCTCACTCATCCACTTTCTAAAAGCAGCAACACCAACGTTTAATTCGCTGGCAAGTTTAGCATCATTTTTACCTAAGTTTTTAGTCTTAAAATATTTTATAAAAGCTGCCGTTTGTTTTAGAGATAAGCCATGAGTAGCAGCTTCTTTGGCTAGAAAATTACCCCATTGCATAAACAGCTTGTGAAGTTTATTTTTGATTGTACTTTGTCTCTATTTGGAAATCACCTCTCTTTAGGGTAGAAATACCATTTGTATAGAAACATTTAAAAGTATTGACTTGCTGTTAGGCATTGCTATTTGAGCTTCTGAGGGTGGAGATTGAGCTTCTAAAGGTGAAGGTTGAGCTTCTAAGGATGGAGATTGAGCTTCTGAAGGTGAAGGTTGACCTTCTGAGGATGGAAGTTGACCTTCTGAGGGTGGAGGTTGAGCTTCTGAAGCTGGAGGTTGAGCTTCTGAGGTCGAATTTGGCGTTTGCAACTCGAAACGGCTAGGCGATGTCTACGATGGGCTACGTCTATGCTCTATTTTTTATTGTACTTTGGATACAAGGGGGCGATCGCTGCTAAAATTTAAACTACAACTGTTGTGTAGCATCAATTTGGTGTGATTTTGTGATAAAGGGTGCGATCGTTAGCGCTATGCTTCTCTTAAGAACCTGGCATAATTTCCCCGAACCGTAATTGTATCGGGATGACCTACACCTAAAGTACGTTCACAAATTGCTAAAGCTTGCTGAAACAGGGGTTCACCTTCATTGAAGCGTCGTGTAGAACAGTAAAGTCCAGCTAGATTGTTCAGGCTAGTGGCAACATCGGGATGATTGTCTCCCAGCAGGCGTTTCTGGAGTTCCAAAGCTTGCATAAACAGAGGTTCGCCTTCATTGAAGCGTCGTGTAGAACAGTAAAGTGATGCTAGATTGTTCAAGCTACTAGCGACATCGGGATGGTTGTCTCCCAGCAAGCGTTGTCTCAGTTCTAAAGCTTGCTCAAACAACGGTTCGGCTTCGCTGTAACGTCCTGTAGATTTATAAAGTGCTGCTAGATTGTTAAGGTTAATGGCAATATCAGAATGGTTGTCTCCCAGTAGGTGTTTTTTTAGTTCTAAAGCTTGCTGAAACAACAGTTCGGCTTCGCTGTAGCGTTTTGTAAAATCGTAAAGTAATGCTAAATTGCTCAAGCTATTGGCGACATCGGGATGGTTGTCTCCCAGTAGGCGTTGTCTTAGTTTTAAAGCTTGCTGATACAGGGGTTCGGCTTCGCTGTAGCGTCCTGTATAACGGTAGAGTTCTGCCAAATTGTTTAAGCTAGTGGCGAAAATAGGATGGTTGTTTCCCAGCAGGCGTTTCGTCAGTTCTAAAGCTTGCTGATACAGAGGTTCGGCTTCGCTGTAGCGTCCTGTAGATTTATAAAGTGCTGCTAGATTGTTCAGGCTAGTGGCAATATCGGGATGTTCTAAACCCAGGCGATTTTCAGCAATTTTTACACACTGCCGCAACCAAGGTTTTGCTTGCTGATAAAGTCCTTGACCTTGATAAAACCAGCCTAAACCTGTGAAAGGCCAAATTAAATCCTCGTCGCTGAGATATTGGGATAGATGGGTTGCAACTTCTGCAATGTGGGGGATAGCGGAAGTGAGATTGAAAATATCTTCACGGTTAGGCTGTTGAGGAATTCGCTTTGCTACCTCTACCATCTGCGCTACAAAAGTAGTTTTCACCTCATCTGCATTACTTAACTCATCCAACTTCATTTGGAAAAATTGCCGAATCAGTGGATGTAACTTATAAATTCCTTTACTTTGTCGTTGTAGCAAATGTAATTCCAGCAAATCGGCTATGGCTTTTTCCCATACTTCTTGTTGTTCATCATTTTCTATCGCCTCAACAGGTAAGGGAATGTCAGCTAACGCAAACAAACTTAATCCACAACCCTTCTTTTGTGCATTTTCATCCAACTGTTCCCAACTCAATGCAAAAGCTTCAGCCACACCATATTCATAACGCATCAATGGGTTAGCCTTGGCGACTGCTTCGTGTTCCAGTCGCTTTTTTTGTAGCCGCTTCAGCAGTTTTTCCAAAGACAAATCTGGCATTGTATCCAGATATCGCCCCACCAACTCTAACGCCAAAGGCAAATATCCCAAGAATTTACAAATTCTTCTGGCAACCCAAGATTCACTTTTAAGCCGTTCTCTATCAACTAGCGATTTTAATAATTTCATCGCCGCCAATGGTTTGAGAACACCCAAAGGTAATTGCGCCAAAGTTCTATCAAATTCCTGGCGCGTTGTCAGCAATACTTTAAACCGGGGTGATTCTGGGGGTAGATAAGGCTGAACCTGTTTTTTGTAGTCGGTGACATTATCAAACACCAGCAGCACTTCACCTTCTTGCCAATTCTTCCAGCAGTATCGAAGCCTATCTGCTAATTCCCAATCGTCCGGTGCAATGAGTTTAAATTTCAATTCAAAAAATCTGAGAATCTGAATACCGACATCAATACCCTGTGCTGATAACCAGCAAACCCCACCTTGATAATTCTGCAAATGCTGTTTTGCATATTGGGTAGCGAGTTGAGTTTTTCCCACACCACCCATACCCGCCACAGCTACAATCGCAACTTGCCAAGATGTTTGTAATGAGGAGTGCAGGTTTTGTAGTTCCGCCTCACGTCCCACAAATTTTTCAAATGGGACAGCAGGGGGAATATTATGATGAATTTCTTTAATTATGGGACGAACATCTTGCCCGCCATTATATTTTGCTCTTAAGCAAGCCTGTAACTTTTTTGCTTTGCCCCGACTGTTAGAGGTGGCTAATTCAGGACAACTCTGAGCAAACTTGTCATAAACCTTAGTCATGTGCTTTTTAACAGTACCAACACCGATGTTCAATTCGCTGGCAACTTTTGCCTCACTATTGCTTGATTTTTCAGTCTTCAACCGCTCTACAAAAGGTGCCTTTTCTTCCAGGAATAAGTCATGAATCGCGGCTTCTTGTTCTAAAAAATCACGCCATTCCATAGACACTTGTGAGATTTCTACTTAATTCTACTTAAGTTTCTACTTTTAGGGAACCTCCTCTCTTCAACGCAGAAATACCATTTGCATAGAAACATTTAAAAGAGGTTCAGCCGTGAAAACTGCCTTAACAACTCCAGTCAACTCCAATCAAACCACCCAAACTTCGCAATTAATCCCCGCCTCGCCAACATCAGTAGAGAATCCATCTACCTGGATGCGAGACGGATACAGCCCCACGGAAATTATTCTCGCGGCGGCAATTTTAACTTCATTGTCGATTGGGGGAATTGCCTCTGTGATTGTGGCGATTACGGGTTTAGTTAAAACTTTAGTGCCTGTAATGGTAAGCCTAACAAAGGAAAAAACTAAATAGCCAAGGCGAATGGAATTCGCGGCTATACAAACAGAGCTTTCCTTCGTGGGCTAATGCAAAATCAAGCTTTTTTAACCCACGAAGGTGGATTTTGTCTGTGTACATGCGGTTTCTAACTGCCCATTAAATTCACTTGAGCCTTTGAACCTTAACTTTAAGCCTTTGAAGCTGACACTTAAGCCTTTGAACCTTAACTTTAAGCCTTTGAGGCTGAAGCTTAAGCCTTTGAACCTTAACTTTAAGCCTTTGAGGCTGAAGCTTAAGCCTTTGAACCTTAACTTTAAGCCTTTGAGGCTGACACTTGAGCCTTTGAACCTCAAGTTTGGGGTTTGGAACTCGAAACAGCCAGGTAAATACTCTATTCCTCCTGCCTCCTGCCTCCTTACACTAAGGTGACTGATTTAACACCCACTTCAACCACTGCCGAAAGGAACTTACAACATTCAACCTTTGGACTCCAGGCGCACGGGTGGCGGCGAGTCCATCAACGGCGACTAATGCAGCATATTGCAAGCCCAAGAAACTATCAACTGCTGCATAAGGTCCACCGAGAGTTATAGCCCCAGCAGCATACATTTGACCTCTGTCACTACGCATTTCTACTAATTCAAAATTATTCGCTACAGCCAATCGCCCCAGGTGATTCACTGGAAGGTTGTAATGTTTCACCAAATCTGCTAACAGAGGATTGGTATCTACCTTGGCATCCAGTCCAGTAGCATCAACAATAAAGTCAGCTAGCAATTTCATTTCCCCAAAGCTTTGCTCTCGGATACGGGTAATAGTTCGGTTTTGTCCATCTCGTTCTACATCCAAAACCTCACCGAAGGTAATTTGATACCAGCCTTCGCTTAACCCTTGGGCAATAATTTGCTGCCAGTCGTGGCGGTCGGCGGTGGTAGTTCCACCCCAGTCTGTTAGTAAACGTTTGCGTTCATCGGGACTAGCTTTTTCTAATATTGCCCGGAGTTCGCCGCCCCAACAAGCTTTAGGCGAGTTAAAGGGTTGAAATTCGTAATGATTTTTAACTAGGCGCTGGGCATTTTGAAATTTGTTGCCTTGAGGTTTAGGCGATCGCATTAAATGCAAAACTGAAATATTCTGATTTCGCTTTCTAGCTTCATAAATACGCTGAAAAATCCGCGAAGCCACAATTCCCCGCCCCCGAATCAATACCGTACCGCCTTGTTGCTCTAGTTGCTGATAAACATGATCATGTGCCTCATAAGCATTGACGACCGATTTAAAATCTTGATATTTTTCTCTATAAGCTTGCAAATCTGGGAGAAACTGAATTGCTGGATAACCAGTAGCTAAATGTAAATAACGAGTAACTAAAAAAGCATAATTTCCTGGGGCGCGAGAATAGGCTACGCAATACCTGCCATCATCAGTTTTGCGAATTACCCTAACTCGCCCATAGCGATAAATTTGATTCCAGCCAATGCGCTTGGCTTCTCGGTCTATGGAATCAAAGACATTACCCGCACGGGGAGTATAAGTTTGTGCAAATGTTGGTTCAGCAAACACTTGCCACAAATACTTGAATGCTGATTTCATCTGTACCGTGGTGAAATCGTGCCAAGCCTCACGCAAGGCATAACTAGGCCAGCCCCAAATATTATCAGGACAAGAGTCAGAATTTGATCGCAGTCTTTCATGTAAAGGAATTTGCGAATTCAAACACAGGCGCTTGTAACGAGCATAAGGTTCTGCCTCTAATCCCAAAGCCACAATTTTGTCAGCACACACACCACTAATTCGCAGCAAATCAGCCCAAAAAAAGCTACCCAGTCCCGCCCCGATCGCTAGATAATCAGATTCATCTACTGGCAATCCTGTAGCATAAAGTGCTTGCACAGCGACATTCTCTGCCTGAAATGCTAATGGCGGGAAATTACTTGCCAAGGGCGTTAGCGGCTGGACTACAGGCAATCTGGGGTCTGGAAGATTGGTATTTGGGTTGAAGTGAATCGTTGAAGGGAGGCTGGTATCTGGTGCAGAAGCGCTAGCAGCAAATGTCACCGTTATCACATAGGGACCAATTTGCAACGCATCGCCATTAGCCAGAACACTGCGCGTTTGTGGTTGACCATTGACATACACACCGTTAACGCTACCTTGGTCAATCACCACCAGATGGTCTTGTTCCCAGTCAATTAGGGCATGGTAGCGAGAAACTTCATTACTGTTAAGCAGCATCCTAGAAACCCGCACTCCTCTGAGTTCAGCAGGTAAGCGAGCGAATTCTCGACCAAAAGCGATCGGCATACTCAGCCTTGGTTCTCGCCGTTCTCCCGTCGCTGGATCTTCCCAACTCAATTGGATTTGTAGGTCATTTGTCATTGGTTATAGGGCATGGGGCATTGGGCATTGGGCATTGGGCAGAGGAAAATAATAACTCCTAACTCCCCACTCCCTAATTACTCGGTGCTACTAACACACTGACAGCCGCAGCTAAAGATGTTCCACACCAACCACAGCCTATGTGTAGATTCTCTCCTGGGCAAACTTTATGACATTTGGGGCATTCTAAGCCATAAACTCTTGGCGGTGGTGCGGGGGGCGTTGGTGGATGTGGTGGCATTAAAATTGTTGCTGGAATGCTACCCGTGAAAATGCTAGTAACGTTGAGTTTTATTTGTCCTAAAGAGATACTACTGCCCTCAGTTAAAGGCATTTCACCTTGGACTAATTGCCGTCCATCGACAACGGGGGGATTTTGCGATCGCAAATTTCTGATATAAAAGCGCTGTTGCTGGTGATCAAAAAAGATTTCAACGTGCAGACCAGAGACAGTGGGGTGACTCAGAACAATATCGCACCGGAGTAGATCGCGACCGATGCGGACAGTGCCAGGATTTTGACTTGGCTGTTGTTCGTAAATATTCTGAGTTTTATCTTGACCTGCATCGTGCCACTGTAAAGTTAGTGCGTTCATTGTTCTAACTTCATAACTCGTATTTAGTTACTTCAACTTCTTTATGTGCGATTTCTAACACGATTCAGTAGATGCAAGCAAGTATTTAGAAAAAACTTCAACAAGCTTTATCTCCCCTCTCCTTAGTAAGGAGAGGGGTTGGGGGTGAGGTTTCGCTTTATTTCGCCGACGCTAATTTATCAGCGATGCGTGTAGTTTCTGGCAGCCGATATTTGGGCGTGCAGCGTAATACATAGTCAATTGCCGTGGGTAAACTGATTCGATGACCACTGGAGATGTACAGAGGTTTTACTCCTGTGCGCGATCGCAAAACTGCCCCAATCGTTTCACCCTTATATATCAGTGGTTGCTTGCTGCCTTTGGTTTCTGCCAATTCTTCATGCTTACCTACTAACAACGATTTAGCTACACCAATTGTCGGCATATCCACAAGTAACCCTAAATGGCTAGCTATACCTAATCTGCGGGGATGAGCAATTCCCTGACCATCACACAGGATGATATCTGGTATTGTTTTAATCTTTTCCAGGGCATCGAGGACAGCTGGAATTTCCCGAAATGAGAGGAACCCAGGAATATAAGGAAAAGTTGTAGGACGGTGTGCTAGGCTTGTCTCGATTACCTGCAAATCAGGAAAACTCAGTACTGCGACAGCTGCACGGCTAATTGTTCCATCAGCTTCAAAACCCATATCGACTCCAGCAACGTACTGGATAGGTTCTTGCAGTTGATCCTCTGTAATTACTTGATCTCGCAGCTTTTCTTGGATAACTATGGCTTCTTCGAGCGTCGAAGGCCAAGCATGATCTCGATAAAACTTCATATTTAAATTTGGAATTAAACGATTAATATTAATCCTGTTAATTTTGCAATCACAAAACAAGAGTTTTTGATGTTAATACAGGCAAAATTTATTTATTGCAAAAGTCTAGGAAAGACTATCTTTATACTAGATATTTTAGCCCAGGTTAGCTGATATCTTACATGATAATGTTACTTAAGGCTGTGAAGAGGGAATCATGAGGATATAAGTTTATTTTCCTAGATTTATCTCTTTTACTGGTTATGACACAGCCGAATATTCTAAAACTTGCAAAGCAGGGAGATACCGAGGCGATCGCATCTCTGATGAACCGCCACCTACACCCCAAAGGAATCGCTGCAAAAGTTGCCTTCAAAGATACTTGCTTAGAGGTAATAATAGAATCTATAGAATCTGCCGAAGTACCAAATCAGCAAATTTTAGTTGCGTTTGTCCGCAAAGGGTTAACGGCTTTAGGGGCTGCATCTGTTGAAATAGTGAAAGTTTATGGACAACAAACGGGTAATGAGTTTCCAGCTTGGAGTCAAGAGTTTGATTTGGGTATAGCAGAAGCTGAACTAGAAGTAGTAGATAATCAACAATTTTCTAGTAATCCTCAAATCCTAACTATTTGTATTAATTTAAGTGGCGATACTGCACGCGAATTAACAACCCAAGATTTTGAAATTATTGCTAATCAAATAGGTACTGATATTTTATCATCTTGCACTGAGGTTTTTATTCAAAAAGTAAGTATTAGTAATGGTAGCTCTGTGATTACAAAGGAACGTTAGTATTTAATTTTGCTCATGCAGAAGCGCAGAAAAAGAGTCTAAAATAGCGGCTTTTGTAATAACTTTAATAAATCTATGCAAATTTTAAACATCGGGCTAGAAATATTCTGAAAATGTTGCTTTTACCTGTAAATGGTGAATCCTAAGATAGACGATAATTTATCAGTTTTTGGATTTATTGGTTATGACACAGCCGAATATTCAGGAAGTTACTAAGCAAAAGCTACAAAAGTTTTGCTGGCCTTTATGGTTTCCTTTTCCTAGCTCTTGGTTAAAATCATTGATTTTGACTCTATTTTTGAGCGTTATTATATTTATAGTCAATAATGCTGGAAAGGTAGGCTATCGTATCGCATATTTTGTACAAAGTCCCGAATTATTTGCTATATTTACAATACTGTTACTCCTATCTCCAATTCCTATAATTTCTTTTACTCATCACTGCTTACACTTGCTCATTAGTCGGTTTATATCAGAAATTCAGGCACCCGAAATAGGTAGAACAAAAGGATTATTCCCAGGAATAATGAGTTGGTGGGAAGGATTATACGCTTGGCTTGTAATTGCAATTTCTACACTGATAGCAGCTTTTTTTTCTACAATACTTCTACCATTCTTTAATCTTAGCTACGCCAAATCAATTGAAGACTACACACAAATGCAAAATAATATAATAGTAATATTTGGGCTGTTCCATATTTCTGGTATGGCACTAACTTATCAAATTGAATATTTGGTAAAACGTCGAATAATATCTGCTTATTCTGGCAATAAAGAAACAGATTCAAGAAAATAAAACACTGATTTTAAGACAGACAAAGAACTCAATAAATTGCGCGGAGAAATAGGTTTACACAAAATGAAATCAAATCCTTTATCGAATGATGAAGAAACTACAATCATCAAGACTCAACATAAATATCGTAATTTAAATAAAAAGTGGCTGCTGAGTTTTTTGATATTTTCAATTGCTGTAGGAATATACTTTTATTCAAAATTTGGAGAAATACTTCCCCTAACCTCTAAAATTCAAACATCATCAAAATCTGTATTAGTTACACCCTCACCAGTGATTTCAGAATCGCCAGCTGTGTTACTTCAAACTGATACATTCCGAGAGGCAATAAGTAAAGCAATTAATGCAACTAACCTTACTCAATCAGCAAAATCTCCAGATGAGTGGAAAACCGTTGTGAATCAGTGGGAAACTGCGATCTCACTTCTGAAAACCGTGCCATCTTCTAGCCAAAATTATACAATAGCTCAACAAAAAATCAGAGAATATCAAAAAAATCTCAACTACGCTGAGAAAAATGCTGTCAGTGGCAAGTAATGCGATCGCACCTCAGCGTTAAACTAGAAAAAGCAATGCGATCGCTCAACTATCCATATCAACACTGATAATATTGTGCCGCTTGGGACATATTAAATTGTAATAGCTTCTCTTCTGGCAACTTGTATCCCAAACTAGGCTTAAAAGGCGAAATATTCAAACTGCGAATAATTTCCGCCGCCACAGCCTTTGCTAGTAGCGGTGGTACAGAGTTACCTACTTGTCGAAATCCGTGCCATTTGGTTACATGAAATCTAAACCAATCGGGGTAAGAATGCAATCTCGCCGCTTCTCTAACTGTGATACAGCGCGGCGTAAATGGATGAATCGGTCTAGGAGATGTGAAAGAACCCCTATACTTGTCTGTTCCAGCTCTTAAAGTATTGCAGACACCAGCATGATGCAGCTTATAAAAACGACTAATTTTTTCTCTCTCGCCTTGTTGAGTATCCTGAAAACGTTTAATAGTTTCCGCAGAATGTTTTGTTCTTAAACTTGAAGAAAGTATTCGCAAATCATATTCACGTTTGTAAGAATAATCATCGTCTAGGGATTTCAACCCACGAAGTACAAGAGCATACTTACTAGGCTTTCCGTATTCTGCTACAACCCAATTTCTTGTTAGTAACTCAGGATATTTTTCTATTTCAGGTAAATCTCCAATTGCATCCCATACTGTAGGACTCAATGTGATGTCAGATATTTTTTTAGAATTTAAATTATTTGGTAATGCTCGTTTAGTAATCGGCTGAGGATATTTCGGTAACTCTACATCCTCCCTTGCACCTATGAGAAATAATCTCTCACGGGACTGTGGTACTCCGTAATTTGCAGCGTTGAGAACTTGGTAATTTTCTTCTATTTTATACCCATAAATTTTAAATTCGCTAATTAAAGATTGGAGGATTTGTTTATGTTTGCCAACTGTGATTCCCCGAACATTTTCCATTACAAAGAATTTCGGTTTTAGCTCAAAAACTAACCGATGAAAGTGAAAAACTAAAGAGTTTCGGGGATCATCAACAATCCGTTTACCAATTAGGGAAAATCCTTGACATGGTGAGCCACAAATTACTACATCAATTTCGCGATCGCCAATCTTAGACCGACTCCTAATTTCTTCCCCAGTTGTATCCACAACACTTTTACATAACACTGAGCAATAAGGGAAGTTAAACTCATGTGTTGCACAGTGTATGGGGTCGATTTCCACAGACGCCAGCACATCAAAACCAGCTTGTTCAAAGCCAAGAGTCATACCGCCTGCACCGGCGAATAAGTCAACTGCGATCGCTCGTTGTTTTCTCATCTCAACATAATTCGTAATTCGTAATTCGTAATTCGTAATTCGTAATTACCCTATGGAACAATGCAGTTCAGTTAAGCATTTCTTCCTTTGCGTCCTACCCTGCGCGTTGGCAAAAGCCTCTCGCAGAGATGGCGGTTCGTTAAAAAAATTAACTTTGACAAAAAGAGTTTTAGCTTTAACCCAAGCGTATTGCCCTATGGATAAATGCGGCTTCTGGCAAAAACAGATGCTTCGCACTTAATTTTACTCATAAATAAACTGATTGATTCGCTATTTTTAATTACGAATTACGAATTACGAATTAGGAATTATGAATTATTTGGTCGCATTTGCAAAATTTCTTGAGCAGCGCGATCGCACACCCCAACTTCTCCTAAACACTGCCGCATTTCCTCATAATCTAGCAAAGTTTGCTCTCTGCGACTAGGATTGAGTAGCAGTTCCATCGCTGCTTGGATAATATTCTCTGGTGTGGCTTCCTCTTGTAAAAATTCTGGCACAATCGGCTTCATCACTACTAAATTGGCTGGCGATGCAAAGGTTATAGAACCTTTGAGGATTTTACGAGCTATCCAAGCAGTCAGGGAACTTAGGCGGTAAACTACAACTTGCGGCACATTTAACAAAGCAAGTTCCAGATTGACAGTACCAGATTTGCTAATGGCTAAATCAGCAGCTGCAAAAACTTCCTTTTGTTGACCTAATAGAACTGTAGCCCGCAAACCGTAACGCTCAACTGCTTCCTCAATTGGCTGTCTATAGACTTCCAGAGATAGGGGAATCCAAAAATGAACTTCAGGTAATTTAGCTTGAATAGTTTGGGCAGCTTGAAAAATAATTGGTAAAAGATATTTTAGTTCTTGGTGGCGAGAGACAGGGAGGAGTGCGATCGCAATTTGTTCTGGTGCAATCCCCAGTGTTGCACGCGCTGCTTGGTGACTAGGAGCGTCCTGCATTCGGTCAACCAAAGGATGCCCTACCCAAATAACTTTTGCCCCTTGTTCCCGAAAATAACGCGCTTCTTGTGGGAAGATTGCCAACAGCTTGTCTGTAAAGCCAACAATCTTGTTAGTCCTACGCAAATTGACTGACCAAGCCCACTCTTGCGGAGCAATGTAATACACCACAGGCACATGTGGCAGATGCTGTTTCATATAAGTCCCAATCCCAACATTTGGAGTCATATAATCGATCAGCACCACCAAGTCAGGTGTATTTTGCTTTAAAAAAGCGATCGCCTGACGTTGCACCTGGAGAGTCGGTAAAATATAGGGCAGTCCTTCTAGAATACCCATTGAGCCAATACTACTGGTATTGCCCAGCAGAATAGCCCCAGCCTCTACCATTTTTTCGCCACCCAGCGCCACAATCTCTAATTCCAACCCAATCGCCACAGCTTGACGCTTCAGTGCTGTAATTAGCAGCGACCCTTGCAAATCGCCAGATACTTCCCCAGTGCTGATAAATATCCGCATTTGATAATTAGTAATTAGTAAAAATTAGCAGTGAGGAGTCAGGAGTTATGAGTTAAAAATTTAATTCCTCAACTCATAACTCATATAATGTCTGGGCATCTTTGCCAGCTACACTCTTGCCCCCCTCCTCGCTTGCGGGGAGGGGTTGGGGGTGGGGTGCTTTGATTATGAGTAATTCGACGGACATGATATATCTCACATTTCACGATTCATCACTCACGCCTTTTTTGCCCTTACCGGGAATCAAACCACGCCTTCCTGGCATCTGAGAAAGTAGCAGAAAGCGGCGCAGATGCTGCAATTCTTGGCTATCCCCTAACAATTCCAACTGTTCCAAAGCATCCTTAAAGGACAAATCAGAACGGTAGAGAATGCGGAAGGCTTTTTTCAGCATTTGCAAATCTGCTGAGTCCATACCAGACCGTTTAAGTCCGACAAGGTTGAGGGTTCGTACCCGCGCCGGATTTCCCTCCACGAGCATATATGGGGCTACATCCCGGTCAATACGTGCCATGCCTCCCACCATTGCCTGTCTACCAATACGCACAAATTGATGGACACCTAAAACCCCACTCAGCCTAGCGCGTGACTCTATATGGACATGACCTGCCAACGCCACAGAGTTAGCAATCACTACTTGGTCTTCAATCACGCAGTTATGAGCCACATGGACATAAGCCATCAGCAAGTTTCCATCACCAATTACCGTCGCTTCACCGGCACCGGTAGCGCGGTTAATGGTAACGTACTCACGAATCAAGTTGTTATCACCAATTTTGACCCAGGTTGGTTCTCCCACAAACTTGAGATCCTGGGGTTCCATGCCGATGGCTGCACCTGTAAAAATCTGATTTTGCGCCCCAATTTCACAAGGCCCCTCTAGCACTGCATGAGCGCCAATTATTGTTTCAGGGCCGACTTTGACATGCGCTCCAATCACAGCATAGGCACCGACTTGCACTGTATGGTGGAGTTCCGATTTCGGATCAATTACAGCAGTTGGATGAATTAGCGTTTTCAAGGGTGAATCTCCAGAACTGTCTTGATAAGCCAGGGCCGGGCGGGGTTTCTGAGGCAGGTAGTTACTCTGGTTAAGAGAGTTGTACCGGCTGCTGTCCCATCGAGGCAACTGACATTGTTGAGTGTGAAGTATTTCAGTGAACGAAAGTGTCGGGCAAAGCAAGTTAAGTGTGTTTGTGAGTGCGTCTCATAAAGAGGGCGTTGAAAATCAAGAAATTATCAGATGCTGTTGTGGATTTTTTTTACTGTTATCCTTTTTCAGGATTCAGTAGGGGCATTTCACGGCTATGCCCATACCACGAAGGCAAACTTTTAATTAATTAGAGAAAACATTAATTCCCCTTCAGAAGCAAGTTGACCATCAACTTTGGCACGACCTTGCATCTTACCGAAACGACGTTGTTTTACCCATAACAGTTCCAACGTCATTACTAGTTGATCCCCCGGTACAACCTGGCGGCGAAAGCGAACTTTATCGATACCAGCGAAGACGAACAGCTCGCCTTTTCCGGGAGACATCTGAGTTAGGACAATGCCCCCAACTTGTGCCATTGCTTCGACAATTAGCACCCCTGGCATCAGTGGACGTCCAGGGAAATGTCCTTGGAAATGGGGTTCGTTAATAGTGACATTTTTAACGCCTACAGCTTTTTTACCTGGAACGTAGTCAATTATTTTATCTACAAGTAAAAATGGGTAGCGGTGGGGTAGCAATTCCTGAATTTCTTCAGATGTGAAAGTTGTTTTAACCTCAGAGATGATTTTAGTCTCATTTATAGCCTGTGGTTCGGTAGATATCGGTGTAGTCGTATCGATGGTATTCACTTCAGTGAGGATTGACATTGGGCGTGTGGTTAATTTTTCATCTGAAAGTTGAGTAGGCAGGCGTATATCAAAAGCCTTAATAATCCTCGATTTTAGACTTTAGCTCCAATCCCAAATCTAAAATTCTTTGAGCCAATTGAATGTGTAAATTGTGACTGGCTTTATACGCTAAGAAATGAGCAGTAGGAAAAGTTCCTAGTAAACTTAAATCTCCTACTAAATCCAATATCTTATGACGCACTGGCTCATTTGCAAATCTCAATGGTGGATTTAGCCAGCCTTCTGGCCCACAAACGAGTGCATTATCCAAACTGCCACCCTTAATTAACCCTGTTTTTTGTAAGTGTTCAATTTGATGCAGTAACCCAAAAGTCCGGGCAGGAGCGATTTTTGCAGCAAAGCTAGCAGCAGCTTTTCCTAGTTCAGCGCTTAGTGACCAACTATGCCATTGATTACCAATGGCGGCCAGGTCAAAATCAATCCCGTAGCTAAAACGGGTTTCTGATGCTGGGAGGGCACATACAAAGGCATCCCCTTGATAGACCCATATTGGTTCTGTAACAGCCAAGGGAACTTGGTTGTTGACAAGTTGTGATACTAAGCCAACTTGGGCAATGTTAGCTGTCCACACACTTGCCGAACCATCCAAAAGTGGAACCTCAGGTCCATCAATTTCAATCCGGGCATTATCCACACCCATACCCGAAAGCGCCGCCAACAAATGTTCTACCGTGCGAACATATACCTCCCCCTTGCCCAACTGAGTTGAGAGAACAGTGTGACTAACTGCTGCAACTTGGGCTGGAATGATCGGCAAATCCGGTAAATCCACCCGCACAAAGTAGCGTCCACTTCCCGCCTCAGCTGGTAGTATCCGCACCTGGGTATTCACACCGCTATGCAGTCCCACTCCAGTTTGAGTGATTTGAGCCGCTAGAGTGTGCTGCATAGCCGAAAAGTCAATATATTTTGTTTAGTATTGTTCATCGTCTGTTTTGGTAAAATCCCTGATATTCCCCTAAAAATGTCATTAATCCCTTTATCGGAACAGTATTGAGGTAAATGTAAAAATTAGCAAGCTAATCCAAAAAAGATAATTGTCATTTGTCCTTTGTCAGTTGTCCTTTATGATTCACCAATGACCAATGACAACTGACTAATGACAAGTTAAAACCTTTCGCCAATACCAAAATTAATCCGGCTACCACCGTCATCGTTGATACCGTAGTCAATCCTAATTGGCCCTAGTGGAGACTGGACGCGAACCCCGAGACCATAGCCGTAGCCACTCCCGTTCTTATTGAGCACATCAGCTGCTAGGGTACTAGTACCCAGATCACTGCCGATATCAAAAAATAGTGCGCCACTGACTACTGAAAAAACTGGGAACCGATACTCAATTGATGCTTGCACATAAGTGCGTCCGCTACCTAATGCTCCTTCTTCATAACCCCGGACGGAGTTGCTACCCCCAAGGGTAAAAGCTTCGTAGGGAGGCAAGTCCCCGAAAACTGTTCCTGCTTGGAAGTTAAATGCTAGAGTTTGCGCCCCTTTTTTGGAGAGGCTAATCAACTTGACGGGGAAATATTGGCTGTAGCTACCCCGTAATCTGGTGAGGAAAATGCTGCCTAGTCCCAAAGGGACTGACTGATCGATTCCCAAGCGGAGATAAGAACCACTGGTAGGTTGCAAGGGGTTATTACGGAGATCGCGCTGTACCCCTAGTTGCAATAGCACCAAGTCGTCTTCACCTCCACCAGAGAAGGTAAGTGGCACTTCTTGGCTGATGCGGTTCCCATTATTGTCATCAAATATCGCTCCTGTTCTTCTGAGATTGCCATCGGCATCACGGGCGGAAACCCGTTGATACTGTAAACCGGCTGAGGCTGTCCATACGGAAGTTTTGTAGGGATTGGAGGACAGGGGACGGGTAAAGGTGACACCACCACCTAGACGGAGAATGCGGGGGCTATCCTGAGAATCTGTATTAGTGGGATTCTTTGGGTCAAATGTTCTAATATCCTGATCTTTGGCATCAAAAATCAACGAAATGGAACTGCGGCGAAAAAGATTGACCGTGTAGGAAGTCCGGTGGGGATCTCCGGCGATCCAGGGGTCTGTATACCGCAGGTCAAACAGCAGTTCCCGCTCTCCCACCTGTACTTCTGCACCCAGTTTTTGGTTCCTACCGTTCAGGTTTTGCTGTTGATAGCTAACCGTGCCAAACAGTCCGCTAGCAGAACTAATCCCCGCCCCAGCCGCAATAGAACCACTGCCGCGTTCAGCTACATTTACTACTACATCCACCTTACTGGGGTCACTACCAGGGTCAAGGGAGACATTTACATCTTCAAACAGTCCCAGTCCATATACTCGCTGTAGGTCTTTTTGCACCGTGTTGCGGTTGAATACTTGTCCTGGCTTTAATTCCAATTCTCGTGTAATGATGTAATCTTGCGTCCGTCCCCGAATCGGTTGTCCCTTCTCGTCTGTCTCCTGACCATCTTTATTGCGGAACCGGACTCTAATGTTTTCTACTACCCCTTCTGCTATTTGTAAGGTAACAACTCCGTTTTCAGAGACTTGTGGCGCTCCAATCACGTTGGCTAGCACGTAACCTTGGTCTTGATACCGCTTGTTTAACTGCTTGATGGCTTCCTGCAAGTCACGCAAGTTGAGGATTTTGCCATACTGCTGGCGAAAGACTTCATCTACAGTGTTAGGTGGTAGTACGGAAGCAACACCAGTGCCAGGATTGGCTTGTATTTGTACCTTGGTGAGGACGGGGTTAGGCTGTACAACAAAGCTGACTCGTACTCCCAAGGGGGTATCTTCTGGCGCTGCTTGGACGTTTGAGAAGAAGCCAGTACCAAAGATGGCGTTAATATCTTCTTGCAGTTGGCTGCGAGTTGTCGTTCGTCCTGGTTGGGTACGAATTACTTTATAAACTTGGTCTTCGAGTTCTGGTGATAGTTGCCCAGCCTGTGTTCTAACTACTACTTCTGACACCAGTACGCGGGGGTCATTGGCTTCTGGGGCTGTGTTGGGTTGAGTATTTCCCGGAGTTGTCGGCGGGTTAACATTCTGCGGATTTGGAGTCGCGCCTGGGCTTGGGGTAGGTGTTCTTTGTTGACTACCTGGGAGTGGAATGTCTGGAGCGGTTGATGGTTCTGGAGTTGTGGGTAATAAAGGTTCCGTTGTCGGTGGATTGGCATTTTCTGGGACTGGAGTCGCGCCTGGGCTTGGGGTAGGTGTTCTTTGTTGACTACCTGGGGGTGGAATGACTGGAGCAGTTGATGGTTCTGGAGTTGTGGGTAATAAAGGTTCCGTTGTCGGTGGATTAACATTTTCTGGGACTGGAGTTGTCTCAGGAGTTGAAGAAGGTGT
>NZ_JBALCS010000059.1:0-27902 GCF_036919555.1 Nostoc sp. | reverse complement strand
TGGGCATTGGGCATTGGGCATTGGGCATTGGGCATTGGGCATTGGGCATTGGGCATTGGGCATTGGGCATTGGGCATTGGGCATTGGGCATTGGGGAAGAATTCTTATAACTCCTAACTCCTAACTCCTAACTCCCCACTCAGCACTCAAAACTCAAAACTCAGCACTGATGAGGGGCATTGGGCATTTCTCCCCCTGCTCCTTTATCTCTCATTTCCTGTACTCATCCCTCGCTTTACGAATTAAGATATGGGTATTGTTTAGGAGACAGTTGGGATGGTCAGTACACCAGTAACCAGCATCACCTTTGAGGAGTACTTAACTTATGATAATGGCAGTGATTTCCATTATGAACTGGTGGATGGCAAGCTAGAGCTAATGAATCCACCTACTATTCAACATTTCCTGATTGTCGATTTTTTGGATACTGCCTTGAAAGCAGAAATCAAACATTGTAACTCTACTTGGCTATGTTTTCGGGAAAGTGGGGTGAGAACGGGTAGAAATAAATCTAGGTTGACTGATCTGTGTGTAGTGACACTGGAGCAAGCCAGAGAATTGTTAAATGCCTCAGCAGTATTTCAGTCACCCCCGTTACTAATTGTCGAGGTGGTCAGTCCAGAGTCGGTGAAACGGGACTATCGCCATAAGCGATCTGAATATGCGGCCTTAGAGGTTGCTGAATATTGGATTGTAGACCCACTGGAAGCAAAGATTTCAGTGTTACTACTGGAAGATGGATTTTATGAAGAAACAGTTTTTACAGCGACTGGGCAAATTGACTCACGGACTTTTCCCGAATTAGCGATCGCAGTTGATCAGGTGTTCACCGCCGGGAATCTGAGTTAGGAGTGGGTTTTGAGTATACTTTACAACTTTTCAAACAACCTCATCCTTGTTGCGGGATAGGGTTGTTAAACTTTATGCAAAGATTACCAGCGATTAATACTATGCAGCATTCACACTCAAATTCACCTGCACAATAACATCGTTGTAATCTTTATCACCACCATTTGGTAAATCCTCAAAACCAAAGGTGTTATTCCCTAATAGGCGAATGTGATCTACTTTATCTGAGCTAGCGCCCAAGAATGGGAAGTAAACCTTCCGATTGCTATTGGCATTGCTATGGAGAATGGCATCGGCTCTAGGATTAACAATAATAAATGGCGCAAAGATAGAACCGGGCTGGAAAGTTCCTGTGTAATTTGCTGTACCTTGGTTATTCACTGTCAAGTCAATGCCTGCAACACGCCCATGCAGGGCGGCTTGGCTGTAACCAGCCTGTCCAACGAGAATATCTGCTTTACCATCGCCGTTGGTGTCAATGCCACCATTCTCATCAGCCACCTGATAAAAGCCCACATAGTTGTTGTAAGATGCTTCTCTGTGAACTGTAAAGTTAGCTGTTACCGATTGTGTCACACTCCGTAAATCAATCAGTTCCCCTTGATATTTTTTGCCTTGCAGACCTGTACCCAAAGTTGCTTGTTTTTCTGTTGCCTGAATATTCACAATCAAATTCTGGAAGTTGAAAGAAAACCCTCCATCTTCTACGTTGTTATTTGTAGCAGAGGAAAAAAGGACATTTGAGGGGGAGGTTTTTCCAGACAGCACGGACTGAGTAGTACTGTTGGATACCAGATAGAATCGGAGTTTGGTATCAGAGTCAAATTCTAAGATGTTTGTCAGGTCGCCGGGATTAAAACCATTGGGCAGATTGGCAAGGGCAGAGAAAATCACCTTGGAGCGCAAAAGAGCCGCTTGGGTATAGCCCTCTGCACCAGGGGCTATGCCCTTAATCCTACCTTGTTCATCGTCAACGAAAAATACACCGAGTTCATTTACCTCTTTGGAGGTACTGGTTTTAATCTTAATTGAGAGTTTTCCTTTATTACCTTTAATCTTATACTTAGTCTTGACACTAAAGATATCGCCTGTAATTTTTGTTAGTAGAGTAGTCTCGTCAGCGATCGCAAGTTTAAACACATCACTGACTTTATCTCCAGCAACATCCTTAGCGGTAACTTTGATGTTTAGACTACCGACGTCCCCATTTGCGGGAGTACCATTGAACCTACTGGTAGTAGTATTGAAGGTCAACCAAGTGGGTAGAGGGCTATCGTTGTCCAGAGTTACAGTGTAGGTAAGGGTATCTCCAGCATCTGGATCGCTGAAGGTGTTAGCTGGTACGGTGAAGTTGAAGACACTATCTTGGCTGGCTTCTTGATTAAGTATTTCATTTGCCACCACTGGAACTTGGTTGACCAAGTAACGCGCTATAGCAAAGTCATTATCTGTCCCGTTATAGCTACCTCCCGCCACAAGAATCTTGCCGTCAGGTTGCACTTTGATACTGTAGCCAGAGTCATTATTGCTGCCAAAGTCGGTTGTTACCTTGCCAGTAGTGTTGAAGCTGCTGTCGGGAGTGCCATTGCTGTTGTAACGTACTATGGCAAAGTCATAATTTGTGCCGTTATCGCTTTCTCCCGCCACGAGAATCTTGCCGTCAGGTTGCACGGTGATACTGTAGCTGGAGTCATTATTGCTGGCAAAGTCGGTTGTTACCTTCCCAGTAGTATTAAAGCTGGTGTCGAGACTGCCATTGCTGT
The DNA here is from genome assembly GCF_036919555.1 of Nostoc sp. GTDB lineage: Bacteria > Cyanobacteriota > Cyanobacteriia > Cyanobacteriales > Nostocaceae > Nostoc. Next base: position 25,290 of record NZ_JBALCS010000059.1, on the reverse strand, counting down.
TGTAACGCACTATGGCAAAGTCATTATTTATGCCGTTATAGCTACTTCCCGCCACAAGAATCTTGCCGTCAGGTTGCACGGTGATACTGAAGCCAAAATCATTATTACTGCCAAAGTCGGTTGTTACCTTGCCAGTAATGTTGAAGCTGGTGTCGAGTGTGCCATTGCTGTTGTAACGCGCTATGGCAAAGTCATTATTTATGCCGTTATAGCTACCTCCCGCCACGAGAATCTTGCCGTCAGGTTGCACGGTGATAGTGTTGCCATAGTCATTATCACTGGCAAAGTCGGTTATTACCTTGCCAGTAATGTTGAAGCTGCTGTCGAGTGTGCCATTGCTGTTGTAACGCGCTATGGCAAAATCATTATTTATGCCGTTATAGCTACCTCTCGCCACGAGAATCTTGCCGTCAGGTTGGACGGTGATACTGGAGCCATAGTCATTATTACTGGCAAAGTCGGTTGTTACCTTGCCAGTAGTGTTGAAGCTGGTGTCGAGTGTGCCATTGCTGTTGTAACGCACTATGGCAAAGTCACTATTTGTCCCGTTATCGCTAGTTCCCGCCAGGAGAATTTTGCCGTCAGGTTGCACGGTAATACTGTTGCCATAGTCATTATTACTGGCAAAGTCGGTTGTTACCTTGCCAGTAGTGTTGAAGCTGGTGTCAAGCACTACTACACCTAGTACTGAAGCGTAAGCTGCCATTACTTCTGGCTGAAACGCCAGAGTCGGAACAATTGCCCCTGTAGAAACCTCCAGTTCCTAGTCACCACCTAATGCAGTGCTCCCCGTTAAGTCATCAGATGCCGCTACTACTGCACCTGTCAATTCACTCAGGCGTTGTAAAAATGCTTTACCTTCCTCTGTTTGTCCTATTTTGCAACCATACAAGAGCAGTTGTGTATCTGCACTCAAAACATTTGCCCAGTCCATGAGTTGCCAAGCATAACGGTCGAGAGTTTCGTAGCTGAGTTGACTGTTGCCCAGATAGACTTGCCCTGGTGCGCCGTGAGAAACAATGTGTAGGCTGTTGATTACCCCATGAGTTGCCAGCACTTGGCTAATTTGTTCAATGCCATTTTGGTCAGCATCTAAGACGATAACAGTCGTATTGGGCAATACACCTGCTACCAGACTTTGGTAGTTCTCAACCTGTGAGTCGATGAAAACTAGGCGAGTAGCAGGTATTTGCTCATGCAAGTTTTGAGTTGGCTCTTTTGCGATCGCGCTCAGGATGGTGTCTGACATAATTACTCTTATTAATTAATAGTTTTTTCTTTGCAGCTGTTGCGTGCTATATCCTGGAAATCACGTAAAAACAGGATTTTTTTGGCATAGCAGAGGAGTCAACCATTAAACGTATATAAAAAACTAATACTTAACTTCAGTAAATTCACTGTTTTAATATAGATTCGACAAAATTTATCTGAAAGACTTGCCTGTTCTACGTCCTGTGATTTTTTAACCTCGTCGAACTGATGTTAAAAAGCTTGTTTTTCGTTGTACCTTTCTCTCCTACGAGGCTACGGTTTACACACAAGTTTCTCTTGACGCAATTTACGGTTTATCGAATAGCAAAAGAAACCTCACCCTGGTTTTGCTACGCAGAACCAGGGTGAGGTTTTTGTTTTGGGTAATTCGATGACTGACAGCAGATTGCAACTTAGTACCGATTATTGTAGGGGCAGAACATTGTTGTGCCCCTACCTGTGTACTTCATTTACCTGAAAAACGCTGTATGTGTAGACGCTAGCCCTTGTAGGGGAGGGGTTGGGGATTAGGTTTGAGAGCAAGTTGCACACAGCCTGAGTTAGTAATTGTTCTCCCCCTACTCTCTTCTTATGCTGCTTGCGGCTGAACCAGATTTTCTATTCCCTGAACCACAGTTGCCGATTCAATTTTGTCACCCGCCTTCAGTTTATCCAAAACTTCTTTGCCTTCGGTGAGATAGCCAAAAACGGCATAACGACCATCCAATAGGTTGCGTCCGGCGGGAGTGAGTTCTGGTTCAAACAAAAAGAAGAAAAATTGTGATGAACCACCATTGACTTCACTTTCGGGACGAGCCATCACCACTGCACCAAAGGCAGAGAAAGGCAGAACTGGCATATCAACGTAACGACCGGCTTCTTCGAGAGTAATCCCATAGGTAGGTGCTTTATCACCCTGAACGAGGACTTCTAAGGGAATGGCGCGATATTTGCCCGTTGTTGGGTCAATGAAACCCACGTCTTTGCCAGCAGGATCTCCAGTTTGCAGAAAGTAAGATTCTTCAGAACGGGTAAATTCTAAGCCATTATAAAAACCCCTCTGTACCAAATCTACAAAATTACCAGCAGTGATAGGGGCGCTGTAACCGTCTACTACAAGGGTCAAATCGCCTTTATTAGTTTTGAATTCTACAGTGGCACGACCTTTAAGTTGCGGCAGATTACTGTACTCAGTAGGCACCTCAAAGGGGAATTGTTTCACCATTGACTCTTCTAGCTGAGTGACGAGATTCAGCAGTTTAGCTCTATCTTGCAGAATTTGTTCTTTATCTTTACTGTCCGCCAATTCTTGCAGTTTACCCACCCCAGATTTCAACTCGGTAATCCAAGCTTCGGCTTGGGGTTGGCGTTCTTCGGGAACGCTTGTTAAGATTTGGGAGGGTTTATCGAGAATGCGGGATGCTTTGCTGATGTCTTTGGAAATAGCACCCCACCGCCGATTCGCCCGCAGTTGGGCAGAGATGTCCTCTAAACTGGCTTGTAGTTGCCGCACGGGTTTGTTATCTATCGGGAGTGCATACCGCAACAGAGCCTTACCGTCGGTAATTGCATTGCCAGCTGGCAGCGCGGCACTACTAGAGGGAGTCCACCCAGATGTAGTTATGCCTAAAAATATTGTTACCAGCAGTATTGCCATTAGGCTGTTCTTCAGCCACGATTTTAATAAGTCAAGCATGGGATAACTCAAATGCAGCATTGAATTGTTGACTGGACGTAACCCATCAATAATCTTCCCACAGTATGAGTGCTGAGTGGAGAGTGGGGGGATGAGGAAGCAGGGAGAGACAAGGGGGACAAGGAGATTAACAATTCAAAATTCAAAATTCAAAATTCAAAACAATTTCAGACGAAGAGGAGTGCGGTCTTGGGGTCTCCCCAAGAGGAGCAACTCCGGGGGATTTAAACCCCGACTGAAACTGGGGCTACCTTTATGGTTGGGGTCTTAAACCCTTTTATTTACGATAACCAATGCCCAATGCCCAATGCCCCATGCCCAATGCCCCATGCCCAATGCCCAATGCCCCATGCCCAATGCCCAATGCCCAATGCCAAATGACTAAATAGCTAATTACTCCCCTTGAAGGGTACAATAAATGCCGATTGTCTTCCAAAATTTGAAAGTTTCATGATCTCCAGTAACGATTTTCGACCTGGTGTTTCAATTGTCTTAGACGGGACTGTATGGCGAGTGATCGAATTCCTCCACGTTAAGCCAGGCAAAGGTTCCGCCTTTGTCAGAACCAAACTGAGAAATGTCCAAAGTGGGAGCGTGATTGAAAAAACGTTCCGAGCAGGGGAAACGCTCCCGCAAGCCACCTTAGAAAAAAGCACGATGCAACACACCTATAAAGAGGGCGATGAGTTCGTCTTTATGGATATGGAAACATACGAAGAAGGCAGATTGACCCGCGCACAAATTGGCGATCGCGTCAAATATCTCAAGGAAGGTATGGAAGCGGAAGTTATCCGGTGGGGCGAACAGGTGCTAGGAGTAGAATTGCCTAAGTCTGTGATTCTGGAAGTTGTACAAACCGATCCGGGTATAAAAGGTGACACTGCTACAGGTGGTTCCAAACCAGCAACTGTGGAAACAGGTGCAATTGTGATGGTTCCTTTGTTTATCACTCAAGGAGAACGCATCCGAATTGATACTCAGGAAGATAAATATCTCAGCAGGGAATAACTTTCATCTCCACTGAGATGTTTGTCCACCGATTTAAATCCCTACATAGGGATTAAATCCCTGCCACACTTAAGATGCTAATTTACGGATAGGTCGAGGTAATAAAAACTGTGCCATTGGACTTTAATGAAATCCGCCAACTACTGGCAACTATCGCCCAAACAGATATTGCAGAAGTTACGCTCAAAAGCGATGACTTTGAACTGACAGTCCGTAAGGCTGTGAGCATGAGCAATCAGGTGTTTTCCGGAGGTCAAGCGACCTTGGGCGGTGTGGTAGGTTCGGGCTTGACATCGGGTTCATCTTTGGGAAACCAGGGGGTCGCAAGTCAAGTAACGGAGGTGGCCACAGGTCGCGTGTTTGATAATGCTGGAACTGGCACACAATTGCAATTGTCAGTAAATGCCCCCTCAACCATTGACCAGAGATTAGTAGAAGTGCCTTCCCCAATGGTAGGAACGTTTTATCGCGCTTCTGCGCCGGGGGAAGCGGCATTTGTGGAAGTGGGCGATCGCGTCCGCAAGGGTCAAACAGTCTGTATCATTGAGGCCATGAAGCTGATGAATGAAATCGAAGCCGAACTCTCCGGCCAAGTGATGGAAATTCTCCTCCAAAATGGTGACGCTGTAGAATATGGTCAACCTTTGATGAGAATTAACCCTGATTAAGTATTAATGTATATATGAAATGAGTCATCATTAAAACTTTCAGTCCTTGCGGGTTAATCCTGATGAAACAAACGTTGCCTTTACCACCAGAAGTGGTGCAACAAGTAGCTGAATACTTCAGCCTGTTAAGTGAGCCAATGCGCCTGCGGCTACTCCACTTACTACGGGATGAAGAAAAATGCGTGCAAGAGTTGGTAGAGGCAACACAGACTTCTCAGGCAAATGTGTCAAAACACCTGAAGGTAATGTGGCAAGCAGGAATCCTTAGCCGCCGCAGTGAAGGAACTTGCGCCTATTACCGGGTGGAAGATCAAATGATTTTTGATTTGTGTAATCGGGTTTGCGATCGCCTCGCCACAAGGTTAGAACAGCAAGCCCGTAACTTTCGTGTGTTAAATAGCAATCGGTAAGCTTCATAAGAGTTATGAGTTATGAGTTATGAGTTATGAGTTAAAACTCCTCACTCCTGTACAGACGCGATTAATCGCGTCTCTTCTAACTCCTAACTTTTTTAAAGCGGATAATTTTTCTGAAAGCTTTCACGAGTTAGCGGCTGTTCTAACTCTACGCCTTCACCGCCTAAAACATCCAACGGTTTGCCGTTCACGTCAATGTACACCTTGGCTTTGGGATTTAAAGTTGTCGCAGTATAAACAACTTGTCCCACGCGCCCCATCATTGAAGTGCTACCACCACCACTGGTAAAATCTTCAGATAAATTAACGTGAACCTCGTCATTTTCTGACTTCAGCCCCAACAGCTTGGTTGCTTTGGGGATAGTAGTTGTTGAATCTGTCCCTGTTGTTGGCCCTGCTAACAAAGTTTGGAAAGCTGCTTCTAAAGCCTGGTTGGGCTGTACAGAAGCTACTTTAACAGGCTGGGGTACCAAAGCAACATTTTTGTCTTTTGGTGTGAGCCAATAAACGTTAGCAGTTTGCTCATTACCTGGCTGCTTAGTTGATGGCTGTGCTGGCTGAACGATTCGCGCCGAGGGATTTGACGGCGTGGGAGTATTGCTGGAGTGTGAAGTAAACCAAGCTACGCCGCCACCCACCGCTACAACAGCTGCTGATACGGCTGCAATTACGCCTGAAGAAATACGATTAGATCCTTGTTGGTCTTTCATGTTCAAAACTTTCCTGACTGAGGGCTGATATAGTAGTTATGTGAGGAGCAGCCTGGTTAAGGACGATACTTACAAGTGGAGAGTTTCCCACAACCTGGAGGAGACTTTATGTGTCAAAAAGCATTAATCCTGTGAGTCACTGATTCAATTTTAGAATTTTTACTTCTAATTCGTCACCTGCCAAATTATGTAAATTTCATTCTTTCTGGAGATGATTAAATTTACAACGTAAAGGAACGCAAAGGAAAACGCAGAGGAACGCAAAGTAAAGTATTTATTCCTCTGCGTAAATCTTGGGATTTAATTTTTTACCTGAATTGCGGCGGTAATCCACTGTTTGAGTGTAGATACAACTTCATCAATGACAATTTCTTGCGATTTCCGGGTGGCTCTTTCTACAACTTCGACTTTGCCATTAGCGATCGCCCGCCCGGTTACAATCCTATAAGGGATGCCAATCAAATCAGCATCTTTAAATTTCACTCCCGCACGTTCATCGCGGTCATCAAGTAGGGTTTCAATTCCCGCTTGATTGAGTGCTGTGTAAAGTTTTTGGGCGATTTCGACTTGTTGAGCATCCTTAATGTTAGGAATTGTGATGATCGCGTAATAAGGTGCGATCGCAACTGGCCAAATAATCCCATCTTGATCATAAGATTGCTCTACGGCAGCTTGTGCCAATCGTGACACGCCTACGCCAAAACAACCCATAAATAGCGGCTTTTCTTCACCCTGCTCATTGGTATAATTTGCTCCCATCGCTTGAGAATATTTAGTGCCTAATTGGAAGATGTGACCTGCTTCAATTCCACGGGCGCTTGCAAGAGTTTGTTCTGGGTTATGGATGGCGCGATCGCCTGGTCTTGCCTTCCGCACATCTACTACACCACTTGGTAATTTAAATTGCTCACCCCAATTAGCACCAACTACGTGATAGCCCGCTTCATTCGCACCCGTAACAAAGTTTTTTAAATCAACGACTGTTTGATCCAGCAAACGCAAAAACTTGGGATGGATCTGTTTATTAGCGGTAATATACTCATCTGCGATGTCTGGCGCAATGTAGCCTAAAGGTAGAGATTTCGCTGTCCATGCTTGCTGGGCTTCTACATTTGGTACATTCAAACTAATAATAGTTTTAGCACCATACTCAGAAGCTGATTTGGTCAATTCATTTTGTAACTTGACCTCATTAACTTCCTGATCGCCTCGGATGCTCACCAGAACTAACACCGTTATACCATTATCATAAACTGTCTGATAAAGGACATTTTTCACTAATTGAGTGGGAGAACAGTTGAGGAGTTGACAGACTTTTTCAATGGTTTCTGTTCCAGGTGTATCGCGTTTCTCATAGCTTGTAAACCGTGAGGCTTCAATATCAATTGGTAAAGAAACAGCCTTTTCTACGTTAGCGGCGTATTTGCCATCCTCAGTGTAGAGAACTTCATCTTCACCAGCTTCCGCCAAAATCATAAATTCTGTGGAACCAGAACCACCAATTGCACCAGAATCAGCTTCCACTGCCCGAAAAGCTAAACCAGAACGCCGCAGGATATTACTGTAGGCTTTATACATATCCTGGTAAGTTTCTTTGAGGCTGGCTTCATCGGCATGGAAAGAGTAGCCGTCCTTCATGATAAACTCTCTTCCGCGCATCAAACCAAAGCGGGGACGAATTTCATCACGGAATTTGGTTTGAATTTGGTAGAGATGTAGTGGTAGCTGGCGATAAGAGCGAATCATATCACGAGCGATCGCTGTAATAACTTCCTCATGAGTTGGGCCTAATCCTAATTGTTGCTCACGGCGGTCAATCAGGGAAAACATGATCCCCTCAGCTTTGGTGTAAGTATCCCAGCGTCCCGATTCCTTCCATAAATCAGCCGGTTGTAATTGTGGTAAAAGACATTCTTGTGCGCCTGTAGCGTTCATTTCTTCCCGCACAATCTGGGAAACTTTTTGCAGTACCCGCCACATCAAAGGTAAATAAGCATAAATACCACTACCGATACGACGAATGTAACCCGCACGGAGTAATAATTTATGGCTGGGAATCTCAGCATCAGCTGGATCATCCCGGAGTGTAACGAATAACATTTGTGATAGTCGCATCGTTTATTGCCTTTCCAGAATCTCTAATTTGTTTATAAACCACCTGGCGATTAGAAATCGCGGTTAATCTTGCACACAAACTTTCGTCCGCCTGGGCGGACTAAGAAGGTATCCTAGTTTTTGAACCTGCGTGGTGAGCGCGATAAGCATCTTACAGCCGTTAAGATATGGCATGATATAATGCTTTGCAACTATTTAATCTAGGTCTAGGTTATGAGTCCTCTGACATTAAAACTAGACACCGTTAACCTAAGTGACGAACAATTTTATCACTTATGTCAAAATAACCGCGAATTGAAATTTGAACGCACTACCAAGGGAGAATTAATCATTATGTCCCCCGTTGGAGGAGAAAGCGGCAATCGAGAAGCAGATTTAATTATTGATCTGGGAATCTGGAATCGGCAAACTGGACTTGGTTACACTTTCAGTTCTTCTACTATATTCAAATTACCCAATGGTGCTGACCGTTCCCCAGATGCCGCTTGGATTCAACGAGAACGTTGGCAAGGACTTACACCTGAACAAAGACGCAAATTTCCCCCCATTGCACCCAATTTTGTCATTGAATTAAGGTCAGCAACAGATGATTTGGAAATGTTGCGTTCCAAAATGGAAGAATATATGGATGCAGGCGTGCAATTGGCATGGTTAATTAACCCCCAACAGCAGCAAGTGGAAATTTATCGCCAAAAACAAGATGTGAAAGTGCAAAATCTTCCCACACAATTATCAGGTGAAGATGTATTGCCAGGATTTAGCTTGAGTCTGTCCTGTTATTAAGATTTGCAAGTGCCGCTAAACCTCCACTATCTACCCATACTTTTCATCGCAACAGAAAACACTCTATAAGTCTGCGTAGGTGCGGTTCATTAAAATAATTCGTAATGACGCTCGAAGACTCACTAACGCTACGCTAACGTAATTCGTAACGTCAGGGGATTTTACAGCCGTTAAGATAACTTAAAAGAAATAACACTGGGCGATTAGAAATCGCGGCATCTTTAGGAGAAACTACCTTGGCAGATGTAATTTATCAAGCACAGGCACCCTTAGAATTTATTCCTCCGGCGTTTAACCCCTTATTTTTACGAGTTGTCCAGCTTTTACTACCAACTTACATTAACTGGCAAACAGCTATTACCCAAATTGAAGCAGACAACGTAGAGGTTTTGGTGGATCTCTATCGCCAGTTTCAGGAAGGTAAGATCCGTTTTATGTTGGCATTTCGCCATCCGAAAACAGACGATCCATTTTGTTTGAGCTACTTGTTTTCTCAGCTCGTGCCGAAGGTAGCGCGATCGCAAGGTATAGCGCTAGAATATCCGATTCACGCTCATTTTATCTATGATCGCGGCATTCCTCTATGGGCAGGTTCTTATGTAGGTTGGATTGCTTCTCGTTTAGGTGCTACTCCGATTCAGCGCGGTAAGGCTGACTGGACGGGGTTACGTTCGGCGCGTGACTTGTTCGCCAATGGGAAATTCCCGATGGCGGCTGCGCCAGAAGGTGCTACCAATGGTTTATCAGAGAATATTAGCCCCTTAGAACCTGGTATCGCCCAATTAGGCTTTTGGTGTGCTGAAGATTTGCAGAAAGCTGGACGCGACCAACAGGTTCTAATTGTACCAGTTGGGATTAAATATAGTTATGTTGATGCTCCTTGGGATGCGATCGCAAATCTTTTAAGTGAATTGGAAACGGCTAGTGGTTTACCTGTGAATCCACCAGAACTTGCTTCTGTGGAGTCCCTTTATCCCCGATTGTTGACTTTGGCAGAACATTTACTTTCGCTGATGGAAGAATTTTACATACGGTTTTATCATCAAAAACTGGCAGATGCGAAGATTGTCAATGGGCAAATGCCAGATAGAAATGAAGCGTTAGCAGTTCGTTTACAAGCTTTGTTGAATGCAGCGCTGTTAATATCAGAACAGTATTTTAATTTGCAGCCAAAAGGTAATTTTAGTGACCGTTGTCGGCGAGTAGAACAAGCAGGTTGGAATTATATATTCAGAGAAGAATTTAAGGATGTAAAAGGAGTGTCTGCTGTCGAAAAAGCTTTAGGCGATCGCGTTGCTGAAGAAACGAATGCGCGGATGTGGCATATGCGTTTAGTAGAAAGTTTTGTGGCAGTTTCTGGTAATTATATCCGTGAAAATCCAACGGTAGAAAGGTTTGCTGAGACGATTTTAATTTTATGGCAGATGATTGCTAAAATCAAAGGTGATAAAGCTTTACAGCGTCCACAATTGGGTAAGCAAAAGGTAAAAATTACCGTGGGTAAACCGATATCTATTTCTGAGCGCTACCCGACGTATCAAGGGAATCGTTTGGCTGCTAGACAAGCTGTTGCTGATGTAACGAATGATTTGCAACACGCGATGGAAGGTTTGATTTGATTCAGAGGGTTGCATCTTTAGCTAAGAAGCAGAATAAAGGTGTCAGTCGTCAGCCGGCTTATTGATTTCGACCCCTGACTCCTGACTCCCTTAACTAGCAAGAGTGCAATGTAAATGCCCAAGTGTTCATCAGAATCGGATATTATTTTCTAAAGTAGATCAATGCAGACAAAAAACTTCTAGCGATCGCGGGTTTAGATGCCCTGTACGGAGATGCTCGCGGGACATAGTTTATTGAAATTACACAAACCTAAAAGTTTTTCAAAATTATCTAATTAAATGGGTGCAGAAAATCGTAGGCTACTAGACCTGCTTGGCTTTGCTCCTATTATCACCTTTAATATAATTGGGTTAGATAAAAGCAATTTTAACTAAATATGTAACTTGTTTTTTGAGGTTTATAAAATTCCCGTTAAGTTATCCAAATTATATTTCAGAAAAATCACGCTTCTCTATTTTTATAATTCAAATTACAAATAGAGAAGTCTAGAAAATTGTGATTCTCTTAATCAATTTATAAAACATGAAAACTCACGGTTTATTCAATTTACTCAAGGTTGGCGTTACCACTTTTGGAATCTTCTTTGTGGCTGGTCAAGGAGCATATGCCTCCGACTTAAAGGGAACAGCATTTAGCATATCTTTGGAGTGTATGAACGACACTACCGGTCTTTTGGTGGGTCAAAATCCGAATGATGCTAGCGGCTGGCAGTATGCATTTGATTCAAACAAAGATGGGATGAACGGGTACGACGGGGTTGGTGCTGCATCAGGGACAGTAAATCCCTACGATATCTCTGGTATGGCTATCAAAGAAACTGCTACCAGCATCATTGTGGCAATCAATGGCAATATGAAGTTAACAGGACAGGCTGAAGGGGGTGCTACAGGCGGTCAGATTGGATATGGTGATTTGTTCTTCAACATGGCCGGTAAGACCTTTGATAATGCTATGAGTAGTGGGGATTTGTTTGGTATTCATTTCTCCTCAGTTAATGCTTCAGGGGTACAACAACTAGGTGTTTATAGTGGTGTTCAGGCAAAGACAGTTACTGATATCAAAGAAGGCTATACTGTTGCTACATATGGTGGTTTGGCAGGAGGAGGGAATTCTTACGAAAGTCAGGTAAAACAAAGTAATGGTGTTGTCGGTTATGGTGATTTGACTAGTAGTTACTTTACCAACAACGGCCAGGACAATACATTTAATCTTAATGTCATCAACTCTGGAAATTATCTTAATGGAATCTCGTTTCTAGCACAGGGCAATGTAACGCAGCCGTTGCTAACCACTGGCTATGATGCCAACAAATTCAACGGCACACAAACCATTGCATTTGAATTTACTAAATCTACTATTGTCAAATCGACTCCTGAGCCTGCTAGTCTCGCTGGTTTAGGAATCGTCGGTCTGGCCTTAGCTGGTAGCAAGCTACGCAAGAAATCAATCATCGTAGCAATTGGGTAGAGACTATTCGCAGCAATAAAACTCTATAAATTCCCCCACGAAACATTAAATAAGTTAATTTCAATGCTCTTACTAGAAAGTAAGGGCATTTTTTATCTCGCAGAGTTATCAAATACAAAAAATACTCAAGTGATTCTCCAAATAATCTTGATGATGAAACCCAATCTCGTCTACAAAAACGAGCCGAAAAGCATGGCTGTTCTCTCGAAGAAGAAGCTAGAGAAATTCTTCGTCTAGCTTTAACATAAAATCACGCCAGGTGCTTCAAGTCTGGAAACCCGCCCAACCCACTGGCTCACGAACATCCCTTAAACTTAGCTACTATGCTTGAGGATCGTTTTGCAAATTTGGGAGACTTTGAATTACCGGAAATTACTAGAGAACTTATTCGCACCGTATCAACATTTGAAGAATGATTATAGCGTTTCCTAATCACATGAGGTACATCATCGCCCCCTCTTCGCTTGTGGGGAGGGGGTGGGGTTCTTGTACCTCACTCAACCGAGAACCGCTATATTGTTCATATCTAATACTCTAAAATCAAAATTTTTGCAGTTGCAGAGGTTAATGATGGAAACTACAACGAAAAGACAAGAGTTGTTAAAAGCAATCAATAAAAGACTAGAAGAAGCTTATGAAGACACTTTAGAAGATGTATTAGAACTGTTAGATATTAGGAAAGTAGAGGATGAAGAGGATATTAAAGCGTTTGAAAAAGCGGAAAATGAACCTACTATTACTTGGGAACAATATAAACAAGAATTAGAATCGTAACCTATCAAATAGAAATTTAAAATAGGGCTGTAAAACAATTAAAAAAATTATCTACTGATATTCGAGATAGAATTAATGAGAAAATTTTAGACTTGGCTGAAAATCCCCGCCTTAGCGTAATTGGTTATTGTCCTCGCAGGGTTGCGCGATCGCCTACTAGCTTATATAATTGTCGCTCTAGGCGTGTTTTACAAACAGAGTGCGGTGTACCTTTTGCTGCTATCTGGACTATTTCACCCTTATTAGCCCTACTCGCTCATCCTCCTCGAAGAAGCCGAGTCAGCTAGACGGTGATATTCAGCTATAGTAAAGCCTTTAGCAGTAGTAAGGCTGATAACAACTACGAGAATGCAGAGTTATTTTTATCTTAATATAGCGATAGCTGATTAAAGTTATGTTGTGGAGGATGCTGAGGTGTCTAGGTCTTCTTTATCAGCTTCTGTAACTGTTTCTATACTTACACCCTTCCAGGGAAAATTAAAATATTGTTCCTGGATCATTTTCAATTCCTTTATTGAGTCTTTGAAAAAGAATTTAGTAGCAGATAACTGGTCTTTTTCAGATAAAAGTTCTTGTAGATTTTTTCGATAAAATATACTTGACCAAGCTGGTGTAACAGTTAAATTATTTGAAGTCCATATGTCAGGCTTCTCGTTAACTACATTCTGCATAGATTTAATAATTTTTGGGCGTTCTACAAAAGTAGGAGAAACCTCTAAACATATACCTAGATATGGATATTCCGTTAAACTATCTGGATTTAAATTAAAATATCCAAGACCACACCAAAAATTCCAGCCAGAAAAATGAGTATAGATAATATATCTACTGCCCCATGTCCATTGAGTCATACTTGCAGTCCTTCCAGCTACATTTCCAAAAGCTAACTGAAATTCCTCTTTCACTTTTTCACTCAGGGTTGATTCCATCAAAATCAGAGTTTTGTTAAAATTCACCATTGTCAATAAGTCAACTGATGAAAATTGATTTGTGGTAGACATTCCATTTCTCCTCATGAAAATTAATATTTCTTTGGCTAAGATATCAGTCGCGTGTTGTTGTAAGCGGGCATAAAATTGATGCCACCTCAGTTGTAAAAAATTTACCTTGGGTGATAAATTAAGGCAATATTGTTTTATTTCTTCTTTTGGGTCATAATCACGGGTGATGTAAATTAAAATTCGATGTCTGACATTTGGTAAATTACTCAAAATTTCAGCATATTTTCTTAAGGCATTATTTCCATCCTTAGAGCCAATTTTTGATTCAATAAATATTACATCTGTAGTTAAACCAGTTGAAAGTTCAACTACAATATCAAGTCTGCTATCCTCTGTATGGCTTTCCAGTCCTTTGTGTTCTTGTTGGGTTGAAATCTTGATGCTGGAATAATTATCATCACTAAGAATTGAGTGATGTTTTAACCAATCAATAAAAATATCATTATTAAGAGATAAAAAATAAGCAACAATCTCAGTAAAAAAATCTTCAAGCGGCTTGCTTGTTGAATGTAAGTTGAGTAAATTGCTAAACAAAGACATTGATTTTTAGCTATTTAAGATATTTGCGGAAAATTTATACACAATAACTAGGAGGAGCATCTCAATGAGTGCAAATATACCCGGCGATTAGAAATCGCGGCTACACAAACGAAGTCCGCCTACGCGGACTCTAGGAATTTGAAACCCACGGAGGTGAGTTTTGTCTGTCTAGCCTCGTTCGCGTCAGCGTGCCGGAGGCTCTATTCCATTCGCCAAGGCAGGCTATTACTAGCAGTGCAGCAGTTATAACTTAGCCGATCGCAGTTTGACAAGAGTGCTACATAAACAATATTTACAACAAATAGGGGTAAAAATTTTACCCCTACAAAATTGTGTATTATTTTAAGAATAGCTAGAGAAGGTTATGACTCTGAAGTTAAGTGACTTTCTAGCAAAGATGCGATCGCATCTGGATGAATATTCTTGTATTTCTTTTTACCAAGTTCTAAAACACAGTTGGGGGCGCTGCTACAGCATTTTTGACAACTAGTATGTTCAATGGTAACTTTGTCTAACAAACCGCGATCGCACAAAGTTTTTTCTAATTCCGATAATAACCCTTTACCACCACGTTTAAGACAACCGCCCTTTTGACATACCATAATCCTCGCTTTCGGTTGGAGTGGTAAATCTTGATTTGGACACGCATCAATTGGTGTCACCCGATAGGCTTTGATTTTAATTTTACTTGTGCGCGAGTCTAGCTTACTATGACCACAAACGCGAATTTGCTGACCAGGAACTAAGGATGAACTTAAAGAACGGCGTAACTCTTTAGGCAGTTTAATTTCCACATTTCCAGATGGAACTGCCAATTGCATGTATTTATATTTTCCTGGTTCACCACCAACAAAACCTAGTAACTGTCCCTCAAGGTTCAATTCTGATAACGTCAAATACTTGTCACCCATGATTGATAAAAAGTTAGGAGTGAGGAGTTTAGAGTTAGGAGTTAGGAGTTAGGAGTTAAGAATCATTATTCATAACTCATAACTCCCTATTCTTGTTACGAGAGGCGTTTAGCTTCTACAGTTTGGGGTAAATTTGCTGCATCTGGCAAATCACGAAATTCCAATTCCCAACCATTTGCTAGGGTGAGAATCTTCCCATCATTTCCATCGGTTTGTTTGACGACTTCTTCCTCAAGGTCTTTTTTAGCAACGTAAACTACTAAAGTGCCGGCGTCATTCATGCGTAGCATTACTTTCATGAGATTCCTCAACAGATTCTAGTTCTTTTTTCATACAGCCGACGACGAACCCTGTTTCTAAGAAATGCACAGCATAGATATAGGAAGTCTGCAAATATGTGCCTATACTCGCTATATAGCCGATATCTCCCTTATTTACTAAAACATGGCCGACTTCCTTACCAGGAAAAGTACCATCGTTTTTGAGCAGCTTACGAACTCTTACTTTTTCACCAATTTCAAAAGCAGGTGGCAAGTTTAGTTCTAATTCATCACGTCGCATGAGAGTACCTCTGTTCTCTGACCAAATTCAATAGTTCTTCTGTCGTCAAACTGCGTTTTTTCTGTACCGATTTATGGCGCACTGCATCTAAAACAGACTGGGTTTCTTCTGAGTTTAAGAAAATTCCATGCTGCTCTAGCAAGTTTGAAACCAAATGCCGTCCAGAATGTTTACCTAATACTAAACGCCGTTCCCAACCCACTTCTTCAGGGGCAAATGGTTCGTAGGTAATGGGGTTTTGCAATACTCCGTGAGCATGGATGCCAGATTCGTGAGCAAAGGTATTTTCGCCGACGATCGCCTTCCAAGGTGGTACAGTTGCACCGGATGCGGCTGCAACTAGTTGAGATAGTTCCAGCAAACTGGGAGTCTTAATGCCCAAATCAACGCCGTAGATGCGTTTGATCGCCATGACAACTTCTTCTAGAGCTGCATTTCCCGCCCTTTCACCCAATCCATTGACTGTGGTATTCACTGATGATGCTCCAGCCTTGATACCAGCAAGGGCGTTGGCAGTTGCTAGACCAAAATCATTGTGGGTATGGATTTCTAGGGGAATCATCAACGCTGATACAAGCCGTTTGACTTTTGTATAGGTTGAGAAAGGGTCGAGAACTCCTACGGTGTCGCAGAAGCGGAATCTGGATGCACCCCATTCTTGGGCATAAAGCGCTACATCTAAGAGGAAGTTTTCATCAGCCCTGGAAGAATCTTCTCCGCCGACTGCTACCCAAAGACCTTGATCGAGGGCGAAGCTGATGGAGTCTTTGAGTTTTTGTAAACTTACTCGCCATTGACCATGAAATTTAGTGGCAATTTGGATACCAGAGACGGGAATGGCAATATGCACCCGGTTCAAACCACAGGCGATAGAAGCCTTAATATCTGAGATGACAGCGCGGTTCCAGCCCAGGAGTTTTGCTTGTAAACCCAAGTCAGAAATTGCGGCGATCGCTCGTATTTCTTCGTCACCCATTGCTGGTATACCGACTTCTAATTCGGGTATACCAATGGCATCGAGAAACTTAGCGATCGCTACTTTTTCTTCTAGGTTAAAAGCAACACCTGCTGCTTGCTCGCCATCACGTAATGTAGTGTCATTAATTATGATTTGATTCATTGCAAATATCCCTCTCTTGGAAGTATTCTTAATATCCTTTCTCTCTACAATCCTCAGCGATGGCAAATGCTAAAAATATCACAATTCATAATGTAGGATACATGATCCTTAATTATTGCCCTATTAGTAGCATCACATCTGTATGGCAGGGAACTAAAACCATGTATAATTTACTAATCGTTTTTACCGATGTCAGTTGAATGTTGTTCGAGTAGCAATGAACTAATATAACTATTAGCAAACGCTGAACAAAGTAAAACACAGAAACCAGCAATTAAGGATGTAATCATCTTAGTAACCTCAGATTTTCTAGAGCATTAGTGTGTAATTTAGGCAGGTAAAGGTACTCAAAGCTAAAGGGTGAAAATTTGCTAACTATGTTCTGCTAGCCAGTCAAAAATTTTTCCTAGCTGCTCCAAGTCAACTAAACCATACTGCCAAAGGAGCATCGGTAATGGGCCATTTTCTAATTCCCGGTGTCGCAGAGCTACAGCAATATCAGCTTTTGAAAGTTCAAGTTCATTTTGCAAAAAATTGAGGAGTTTTATATTTCTGTTACGAGTCGCCATAATCGAACTTTCAATTTCTTAATTGGGGAAAAAGTTAAAAATTAGAAATTCCAATTTTTATTTGGGGATTTCGTCTTTTTAATTGTTGCTATATGTCAGGGAAATTTCAGATTTAGTAGACTGAACAAAATCTAAAACCGATCTAATCCATCTCAGTCTGCAACAAATTCTATTAACATACAGTAGCCTCAACTTCTAAACCTATTGAAGGTTTGTGCATCTATGAACAAAGAGGGGAATAGGGAGTGGGAGAGACGCGATTAATCGCGTCTGTACGGGAGTAGGGTATGAAAAACTTCAGGACTCATCACTGTAATCCCAGCAACGCTCTAACCACTCTAATAATTCGTGACGAGAAGCAAGAAATTGCATAACTATACTACGAATGAGAATTGCTTCTAACAAATTGTTCACTTGCACTCGTAAAGAACCATCGGCGGGACAGGAACTCTTAATTTTTAACTCTTGCAAACGGTGATAGATTCGCCAGCGATCGCTCAAAGGAATCTGCAAAACTTGATCGCCTAAAGTGTTATTTGTCATTTGTCCTTCGTCCTTTGTTCTACCCTGCGGGAAGCCACTGGCGTGTCTATGTCATTTGCTAATGACCAATGACCAATGACTAATGACTCCTGTTTTAAAGTTTGCAGTTGTTTTTCCAGTTGTTCAATGCGCGAGAGCAAAGAACGAATCACGGTTGCTTCCATATCGGGTAGCTTTCCATGTTCTAAAGGAGAAAGGCTGGCGCTTTCATTTCGGGAAATAATTCGGCCCGGAACTCCCACAACTGTGCGCTCGCTAGGGACATCCCCCAAGACAATGGAACCTGCACCAATACGGACGCGATCGCCAATTTGCAGATTACCCAAAACTTTTGCACCCGCCCCGATCACTGCATTTTTGCCCACTGTGGGATGACGCTTACCAGTTTCTTTACCAGTTCCGCCAAGGGTGACGCCCTGATAAATTAATGTATAGTCGCCGACGATCGCAGTTTCACCAATGACAACACCCATTCCGTGGTCGATAAACACGCCCTGACCAATCTCTGCACCGGGGTGAATTTCAATTCCGGTCAAAAATCGCCCCAAATGAGAAATAAAGCGGGGGATAAAACCCACTCCTCGACAATGTAACCAGTGAGCCAGACGATGCAAACATAGCGCGTGCAATCCAGGGTAGCAAAACACTACTTCTAGCCAATTACGTGCTGCTGGATCGCGCTCAAAGATAATGCGAAAATCACTCAATAATGGCTCAAAAAAAACGCCAGAGAGGAGATTTTTCAGCAGGGATGTATGTGCAGAATCCTGCGTTTTGATAGTCTGGGAATCGCTGATACTGTCTAAAGACTGTTGCATCGGTAATGTCTATCTGGTAGAAAGAGCCTTGTGCTATTTTTATGCTTATATCAGGCGACTTCCAACGGGATAGGAAACCCAATGTTGATTGGATTTATTGGATTGATTAAGGTTGTACTCAAACGCTAAAACCCCGAATTAACATAACTTGAAAATTAGTCTTGGGGTAGGGGTGCTAGTATTTAATCATGGGGGTACTAGTATTTTTAGGGCAGGGTTTAAGAATTTATGTACTCGCTACAATAAACTTTACCTGTAAGTCTTTGCAAACATTTCATCAAGATATTTTGCAATATATTAAGCTGTACTCAGATGCACTCAAATATGAGCTAGATGAGGCTAAAAATCAATTTTTTGTATACGCTACTACTATTATTATCTTATTATTTGGTTAGGCGAAAAACAAGTTTCTTTATTTTCTTTTAGGATTTACTGTCTGTATGTATGCATACGTTTCAAAATATAGTTATAGCTCATAGTGACTATCTTATTATATAGGTGTGTGGAAGTTGCGAGCGCCAAAATTTTTATAAATCTCGTTTTTAGGTTCTACCTGGAAATGTACTTCATTGCGGCTCTGTCGCGAATTCGGGAGGCGGAGCCTGCCAATAGGCATTCCCAGTCAGAGACTGGGAACGAGGTATCTGAAGATTCATTAATGGAGTTCAAAGACTCATTAATGGAGTTCAAAGGCTCATTAATGGAGTTCAAAGGCTCATTAATGGAGTTCAAAGACTCATTAATGAGTATCAAAGACTCATTAATGGAGTTCAAAGGCTCATTAATGGAGTTCAAAGGCTCATTAATGGAGTTCAAAGACTCATTAATGAGTATCAAAGACTCATTAATGGAGTTCAAAGGCTCATTAATGAGTATTAATTTATCAAGAACCGGACACAGCTTTAGTTGGTCTACCTTTGATAGCTTTAAAGCGTTCGCCCAACTGTTCAGCGACAGTCTTTAAGCCTGGAGTCTTTTTTGATGCTGTCTTCACGTAATCATAAACAGTCAAACTGCTAGTCATAGCTTCACTACCGACTGCCATTAGGGTATCATCTACTTGTTCGCTGAGTTGCTGGATTGAGATTAAAAGTTCAGTGAGCGCAGCGGCTAATTGATAATCCCGAACAAGTTCCTCAACGTCAAAAGTGGCTGGAAGAATTTCGCGGTTAGACTGAGCAGCAGTGACGCTATTGTTCACAAAGGCTAGGCTTTTGTCGCCCATTTTTACTAACTTCCGGCGTTCTTCCGTGCTGAGAGTAATCAAGAAGGGAAGCTTTTGTTGGACTTTCTGTAGCGCAGCTTTAACTTCTTGGATATCTTGTGGAGAAAGGGAAGCTGTGATATTTTGATAGGCCATTATGTATTTACCTTGGGAGTTCTGGTGCTGAAGTAGCAATAGTTGCTAAGTATAGAGTTCCCATTTGTCAGCGCGATCGCACATCATAACCTATTTATTTATTTGTTTTAGTGCCGATGCTGAGGGATATTGACCACATGCTATCAAAGCTTGTCGCTCTAGAAGCCTTTCATCGCTATTAAAATCTAGAATGCGTGCGGTGACTTCACCGATGTCTATTTGATGTTGAATCACAGCCTCATCTAGTCGAAAATGCTCACCCCAAAAGTCTCTGCGTGGGTTAAAAAATCGCACAAGTTCGCCAGTTTGCCAATTAATTGAGCCTAAATCTGTCCCTTTTTGCAGGTTACAGAAGATACAGGCATAGCAGAGATTATCTGCTGTTGTAGTGCCGCCGTGTTTGATGTCGATTATATGGTTAACTTGAAAGCTTAAGCCGTCTCCTTCTGGATATAAACAATACTCGCATAGATGGGCGGCGCGATCGCAAACTAAACGCCGCAGTTCTGTATTAATATATAGACGAGACATTTTTAATACTTACTTAGGGTTAACGTACTGATAAGCTTTTGCTTTTGCCAAAGTCATAATATGCTCTAGCGTGAGAAAATGATCTAACTCTCGCTGGTCACTTCCTGTAAGACCTTCAGTTTTTGTCCGATAAACTAAATCCTCTAAACGCTCTTTGGTTGCATCCGAGAGTTGGAAATCGATAACGCTTTGGGGAGTGGTTCCAGCAGCAATAAACTCTATAATTTCGTCGTAGACTTTGGCTGTATTTACAGATGCGTTCATAAGCTACCCCTTTAATTTCTAAATTTTATGCAACTTCCAAAGATTTTCCTAGTGTCTTAGGCTCTGGTAGAGTTTCACCATCAGCCAAAGATGATTCAATCAGCATTTCTAAAACTTCTTGAGCATTTTTAAGAGCATCTTCATAAGTCTCTCCGTAAGTGCAAGGCTGCATTATATCCGTAAACTCAGGTAAGAAAACTACATAACATTGGTCTTCTTGTGACCATTGAATCACAATTGTATATTTCATTATTCTGTCTCCTGGTCTTCTTTTATTTTATTTAGTTCTTCAAGTGCTTCATTGACTTGCTTTTCTAAATAAGGTTTGGCATCGCTACCATCTTTGCCAGCAATAATGATAGCTTTAGGCAATTGCGGATGCATCCATTTACTGTGGCTACCCTTTGCAGGTTTATAAGTAAACCCGACTTGCAGCAATAAGCTTTTGAGTTATCTGATTTTCTTGGGCATAACCTCAGCTTACATTTTTATTCTTACCTTTAAGAATCTTGCTTGCT
This sequence comes from Nostoc sp., assembly GCF_036919555.1. GTDB lineage: Bacteria > Cyanobacteriota > Cyanobacteriia > Cyanobacteriales > Nostocaceae > Nostoc. The sequence goes on along the minus strand of NZ_JBALCS010000059.1, from coordinate 4,046 downwards.
TTGATTTCCTTGCTCAATGCGTTGCCTAATTGCTTCTTCTGCTATGCGAATATTCTCTTCAATTGGTGTACCGTCTTCAGCAAACATTGGCCCGTACCATGTTGCTTCCGAGTCGGGAGGATTCCGGCGACTAAACAAGACACGAATAGCCTCATCATCATCTCAGTGTGCCAGTATATAAGCTGTTAATTCTTTGCTAGTCATTGGTTCAAAATTCGGTTTCATTTAAAAATCTCCAGAATCCACTAGGGGATACAATAATTTGAAGATTGTCACCTGCCAAAATATATATATCTCTACTTTGGATATCAAAACCAAACAGGTGAATATCTTTGTAGGTATTGGATAACATTTGGCAGACTCGCACACAGGCTTGTGCTTGTTCATTGCTTGGGTTTATTGTCTGTTCCTCAATTGTGACATAGATAATAGTAAGCCTTAATTTTGCGGTTTATATAAAGAGTGGGTTATGGTTAAGCGATAATAAATACCCCATACAAGCACAGTTTATGACCTGCTGCCTGAATCCAGTTTGCCACAATCCGCCCAATAGCGATCGCACAATGTTTTGCACAAACTGCGGCACAGGATTGGTAGTGTTGAGAAACCGCTATCGCCCGATAAAAACATTAGGTAGTGGGGGATTTGGTAAAACTTATTTAGCAGAAGATAGAGACAAACTCAATGAGCCTTGTCTCATTAAACAATTTGCACCGCAAGTACAGGGAACAGCATCACTCAATAAAGCCACAGAACTATTTGAGCAAGAAGCAAGGCGACTGCAACAGTTAGGCAAACATCCCCAAATTCCCACACTGTTGGCGTATTTTAATGAAGATAATCGCCTGTATTTAGTGCAGGAGTTTATCGACGGGCAGAATTTATTAGCGGAATTACAACAGCAGGGAACTTTCAACGAGCAAAAAGTCAGAGAATTATTGCTTGATTTGTTAGATATTCTCAAAACAGTTCATCAACAGAAAGTCATTCACCGCGATATCAAGCCAGAGAATATTATTCGTCGCAGTGATGGAAAGTTGGTACTGATTGACTTTGGTGCATCCAAACAATTGACAGCAACGGTGATCACGCAACCAGGAACAGCGATCGGTTCATTTGGTTATACACCATTAGAACAGATGCAGGGAGGTGAAGCTTATCCAGCCAGTGATTTATATAGTATCGGTGCAACTTGCTTTCATCTGTTGAGTGGAATTCACCCTTGGGAGTTGTGGAAACGACAAGGTTATGGCTGGGTTAGTACTTGGAGAAAGCATTTACAGCAACCAGTGAGTAAAGAATTTGGGCGAATGCAGGATAAATTGTTGCAAGAAGAACACCAGCAGCGTTATCAATCGGCTGAGGAAGTTTTAAAAGCGTTAAATTCACAGTCTGTTTATTTGCTAGGACAGACAAATCCAGTAAAAATAAAACAGAAAAGTGTTGATACTTACTATAAAGAAGGATTAGAAAAATACAACAACAAAGATTTTCGCGGTGCAATTGAAGATTACACCCAAGCCATCACAATTAATCCCAACTATGTAGATGCTTATAAAAACCGAGGTAATGCTCACTATGGATTAGGAGATAAGCAAGCAGCAATTGCAGACTACACTCAAGCCATCAACATTAATCCCAACTTTGCAAATCCTTACAACAACCGGGGTTTAGCTCACTCGGAATTAGGCGATCAGCAAGCAGCAATTGAAGATTACAACCAAGCTATCAAAATTAATCCCAACAATGCACTAGCTTACAACAACCGGGGTTTAGCTCGCGGTCGATTAGGAGATCAGCAAGCAGCAATTAAAGATTACAACCAAGCTATCAAAATTAATCCCAACGATGCAATAGCTCATTTCTACCGTGGTTTAGCTCGCGGTCGATTAGGATATCAGCAAGTAGCAATTGAAGATTTCACTCAAGCTATCAAAATTAATCCCAACGATGCACTAGCTCATTTCTACCGTGGTTTAGCTCGCGGTCGATTAGGAGATCAGCAAGCAGCAATTGAAGATTACAACCAAGCTATCAAAATTAATCCCAACTTTGCACTAGCTTATTGCAACTGAGGTTTAGCTCACTCTGAATTAGGACATAAGCAAGCTGCAATTGAAGATTTTCGTAAAGCTGCCGATTTGTATAAGCAACAAGGAAAAGAAAGCAACTATCAAGATGCTCTAAACCGCATTAAACAGCTTGAGAAATAACCAGATCGCCAACTTGTTCAAAAAGTCAGTAATATTATTCGCAAAATGGAAAAATTATCGTGATCAGGGTTAATCAAGATTATCTGGATTTATGCCGAGCGATGTCTCCTAACCAAGCTCTTTTTTTCTAAACATAAATGCTCACTATATTCATAGCTTTGTTTCATCCTGAAGGTGTGCCCCGCACATAGACTACTTACGACAAGCGGCTGTGCATCACGGCACAATCAAACTAACTGCGATCGCCCACTAGACCACTCTCCACGAGATAATAAAAATACCTTGTGAGATTCGTGTCTATCATTAATGTCTTTTGATAACCTGTGCAAACTACTTTCCGAAAAACATCCCGTTACCTTTGCTAGTTGGGTTTTGGGAACACCGCAAACAAACGTCGAAGTCCTGAAAACCGAATTAAGCATTGAACCGATTCGGGCTGATTATGTTACCTTTTTACAACTACAAGGGCGCATTCTCCATCTAGAATTTCAAACCAAACTAGAATCTACGCCACCCCTGCCCCTGCGGATGCTAGATTATTGGGTACGCTTGTATCGGTTGTATCGTCTACCAATAACGCAAGTTGTCGTATTATTGCTTCCTCCGGCACCAGAAACGGTAATTGAAACTGTCTTCAGTGTCGAAAACACCCGTCACGAATATCGTGTGATTCCTATATGGAACGAAAATCCCGAATTATTCCTTAATGACCCGGCTTTGTTACCATTAGCACCACTGGCAGCAACCACGCAACCGCAAACCTTGTTAAAACAAGTTGTGGAACGAGTTAATCAACTTCAGCCAGGACAACGAGCAGAAATTTCAGCTTACACCCAAATCTTGGCAGGGTTAAAATACAAAAAAGACTTCATTAGACAGCTATTTCGGGAGGGTATGATGCGCGAGTCGGTAATTTATCAAGAAATTCTTGCAGAGGGAGAGGAAAGAGGGGAGCAAAGAGGAGAACAACGAGAACGATCGCTCATTCTCCGTCAACTCACTCGCCGTATAGGAGAATTACCCCAAGAGGTGCTAGAGCGCATTGAAACTCTTTCTCTAGAACAATTGGAAAATCTCGGTGAAGCTTTGTTAGATTTTCAGGCGATCGCAGATTTAGAAGCCTGGTTCAGTACATTAGACTAGCACTAGAGAATCATAGCGATCGCTATATCCCATTTGCTGAAGAATAGTATGAGGTTTCTCTGGGATACTAACATCGCACAGGTAATCAGTAAAATGTACCAACCACACAACTAATCCTGATTATTATTCTGTTGCTGGACTGTTTGAGCGATCGCTTCCTCAGCTATGCGAATATTTGCCTCTATTTGTGTTCCATCTACTGTGGCGAGTGGAGGCATAGTTTTCCATTTCAAACTGGGATGATGAAACAGCGATCGCACCTAGCCGCACATCTCGCCAGAGAATAAATTCTCTGGCTAATAGCTCAACTCCACTGAAGTGGACTAAAACTTTTGTTCAGTCTTTTTTAGAAGACTTTAGCGATGAGACTGGGAATTCATTCCCAGGTGGTTGTTGGGACTTGCAATTAACTGGAAACTGCGATGTCTACGACGGGCTGCGCCAACGCAATTTTCCCAACTGCACGCCCAGTTTCGCTATAATCATGAGCCGCCGCTAGTTCTTGTAAGGGATATGTGCGATCAATCACCACACGAATTTTACCCGCTTCAATCAATTCTTTCAGATAAACCAAGTCTTGAGCGTTAGGTTTCTCATATCATGTTCGGATAATCACTTATGATAAAAGTAGGGATGAAAACGCTGAACTATGCCGAAACGAATCAGTATAACCACGCATTTAGATATTGC
>NZ_JBALCS010000058.1:0-64445 GCF_036919555.1 Nostoc sp. | reverse complement strand
CAATCGAATATGCTGCCATCTCTAAATAATCTGTTTTTTTACATCTTTCAAGTTTACAATCTTTGTGGCTGGTTTGATATCAAATTGCTGTAAGTTTGTTTATGGATTCCATATTTAAGAACTCGTTGTGATAAAGCTCTTGATTTACCGTTAAGCGGTAAGAAGAATAATTATCTTAATGGTGTTAATCAACTTTTTTGATTTTCAAAGTTTCTAAAGGATGTTTAGCAACCATTTCTTTAAAAGGAATCAATTCTTCTTCGGGGGTACAAACGTGTTGCACTCCTTCAATTTTAGTAGAAGCTATAACTAATCTCTTTGACCTAGCTAAGTAGGTCGGCGTAAATAATTATTGTTGGGATAAGGTAGAGGATGGAAAGCAGGGAGCAGGGTGAGAAAGAGTTTGAGCCTTATTTACTTTTCTTCACACAGTTTGGTTTTATTGCACCGACTTACTTACTGAAAACCATTCATTAAAAATATCCATTCCTGCTTTCTCATCATACTTTAGTCCAGATGGTCAAACGCTGATTAGTGGTAGCCAAGATGAGACAATTAAGCTTTGGGATGTATTCACGGGTGAATGCCTAAAAACACTGCGATCGCCTAGACCCTATGAAGGAATGAAAATCACCGGAGTGACAGGCTTAACCGCAGCGCAGTTAGTAACACTAAAAGCTTTAGGGGCAGTGTAAGTGGAAGATAAAGAGCAAAAATAAAAGGTAAAAGAATGAATTTTGCCTTTTTCCTTCATCCTTTTACCTTTTTTATGTACCTGATGCTTATTTCATGTTAGCCCTTGCGTCCTTCACTGCGGCAAAGAAAAATAATCCGGTGAGTGGAATGCTCAATACCAGGATAATCGCCGTGGCTGGGACACCAAAATCTGGTTGTCCGTAACTGAGTTCAAAAATCGAACCTACAGCTGCGATCGCACTTACACAAGAACCACCCAGAAATAAACCGCTTTTTGGAGTTAAATACACTACTAGCCCCCTATGCTATTGGTTTCACCGCTTGATACGAGAAGCCATTCTTAGATAACTCCTGGATTAAAGTCAAGGAGTTTTCTACACGGTCTACAAATACCACGCCGTTGAGGTGATCCATCTCGTGCTGAATGCAGCGTCCCAGGAGGTCATTAGCCTTTAATGTCCGGGGACGACCGTACTCGTCTTTATAGGCAATTTCCACGACTTCGGGGCGCTTCACATTTAGGTATACATTGGGAATACTCAAGCATCCTTCTTCGGCAACAGAGATGTCGCGGCTGACTTGTTTAATGGTGGGGTTAATCAACACCAAAGGCTGATTAGCTGCGTTCTCTGGTTCCAGATCGATGACAATTAGTTGTTTGTGAATTCCCACTTGGGGTGCAGCCAAACCAATGCCATCTTTGCTGTACATAGTTTGCAGCATTTCGCGCACCAGTTGGCGGAGTTCGTTATCTACTTTAGAAATCCGCTTTGCAGCTTGACGCAGCACGCGATCGCCTAAATAATGAAGCTCCAAAGGTGGATTTTTTAACTTTTTTTTCTCTACAGCAATTTCAGAGGGCATGAGTCTCAATGGCTAGATGGTGAAAATTCGTACTATCTTAATTCTATCAAGCCGGGGAGTGGAGAGTGGGGAGTGCTGAATTACGAATTACGAATTACGAATTACTTATTGGGGTGATGTGTGTTTAAATCTCTCACGAAACTTGACTATCTGCTCAAAGAAACTTTCCTCGGTTTATTGCGGGGAGGTTGGATGAATTGGGCAGCTATAAGTACTGTGACGGTGTTACTGTTTTTATTCGGCTTGAGTTTGCAAAGCTCTTGGCAAGTCGAAAAACTCCTGTATCAGTTTGGTAGTCAGCTAGAAATATCAGTTTATCTCCAACCGGATACGCAGGTCGAAAGCATTCAGCCACTGATCGAAAAAATGCCAGATGTGGCGGCGATACAAACCATTACCAAAGAGGAAGCTTGGACTAAGTTAGTTAAGGAAATGAGAATTTCTGATATTGAGGGGGCTACCCAGCAGCTAGGTGAGAATCCTCTAGTTGATGAGATGAAGGTGAAAGCCCGTAATTCTCAAGTTGTACCAACCTTAGCAACGCAGTTGGCTAAGTTACCAGGAGTTGAGACGGTGCAGTATGTTGATGAAGCAGTTAAACGCATTGCCCAGTTGCACCAAGGTTTGAACTGGATTACTTTAACAATTACGATTATTCTGACTTTAACAGCGATCGCAGTCACTAATACCACAATTCGGCTGATTGTCATGGCGCGACGCCAGGAAATTGAAATTATGCAACTAGTGGGAGCTACTTCTGCTTGGATTTACCTACCGTTTATTTTACAAGGAATTACCTTTGGCTTAGTTGGTGGTGCGATCGCTTGGAGTTTCATTTCTGTGATTCAAGAGTTTGTCGGTAAGTTGCTAGTCAATCAACCTGAATTTATCCAAGTTATCACCAATAGGGTGCAACTCACTCCAGCAGAAATTTTATTATTGCCCCTAATTCTTTTGAGTTTCGGTGCAGCTGTAGGATTAATGGGGAGCTTGTTTGCTGTCCGACGTTTTGCTAAAGGTTAGGCATTAGGGATTGGGCATTGGGCATAGGGTATGGGGCATAGGGCATGGGGCATGGGGCAAGACAGTTCCGAGTAAAGAAGTGAGATTCTCTACTCAGCACTCAAAACTCAGCACTGATGAGAGGCATTGGGTATTGGTTATGTACAAATGACAAAGGACAAAGGACAAAGGAAGAAATCGCTATGAAATCGCAATGGGAATGTTTTTTGCAGAATCTTGGTGTTTGGGAAGGTTCATTTACCAATTTTTCTCCCCAAGGGACACTTCTGAACGATACTCCTAGCCGTCTTTCTCTAGAAGGTTTGAACAATAACCAGACAGTACGCCTAACTCTGAGCCGTTCGGGACAAGATGTGAAAAGAGAATTTAGTTATGTGGGAGGGGGTTTGCTGTTTTTTGAAAATGGTTCATTTTCTGAAGGTTTAATTCAGCTAAGGCCATTTTCCGAATTCGGTGCAGAACTTGCTTTGGTTCATGAAAATCGGCGCTTACGTCTAGTGCAACTGTTTGATCAGACTGGTAATCTCAGTGGACTAACCTTAATTCCAGAACATTTAGCTGGAACACAAACAGCAGAACGTCCAACTTTGCAGCTAGATGACTTGTTGGGAGAATGGCGTGGTGAAGCAGTGACAATATATCCAGATTGGCGTTCGCGTAGCGTCTCCGAAGGAGATTCGCCTGATACTTACTCTACAACTTTGAAATTACAACTTGATGATACTGGGCGATTAATTCAAAGTACTTCTTTTGGCGATCGTACAATTACCTCAATTGCTACCATCAAAGATCCGATCATTCTCTTTGACCAAGATCCCCAAAAGCAAGTCCAAGTATTACTTTTACCAGATGGCGCTTCTGCAACTTCTCCTCTCAAGGTGCAGTTACGTCAACCCTTATTTCTGGAAGTGGGCTGGTTAATTCAACCAAACCTGCGCCAACGGATGATTCGCAGCTACAACGAGAAAGGCGAATGGGTTAGTCTCACATTAGTTACTGAAGAAAGGGTAGGAAACTGTTAGTACAACTTACCTCTAGTAAGGAAACTTTAAATTCTCTCAATGAATAGTTCTTATGTACTAAATGTATCTATTTAATTGCGGTGTGACAGTTCTGGGTGCAGAATTTGGGATTTAACTAAATATTGCTACTATCTTAGGGCTGAATTTTACAAAAAAGTAATAGCAGTATTAGTCTAAAAGTTATATTTTTTTTCAAAATCAACACATTTTTCTTCTTTGTTTTAAGATCAAACTAATATGATGCTTAATCGAGACATTCTTTACAGAAGTTAGTGAATCCCCAGGAGTTAAATTACTACATTCAAACCTGATATTTCAAACAGGAGGTAGATTGTCATGACACAGCAAAATGCTGCCCGACTTTTCCAAGCCGTAAAACAAGATCAAGCATTACAGGAAAGACTCAAAGTAACAGCTGATCCAGAAGCTTTCATCAAGATTGCTCAAGAGCGTGGCTATGAATTCACCGCCCAAGAACTGGACAGTGAGATCAGCAAATTGTCTGAAGAAGATTTAGCCACCATTGTTAATCCAGGATGGGGGACTAGACGCCATATTTATCCTAGATAATTCGTGTTCTAGGAAACCGAAAGTATAGGAACAACTGAATTAACAAGTTTTGCCCCTCAAGGGGATATCGTTGTATCATCTCCTTTAGGGGCATTCCTGTTAAACTAAGAGGATGTTTTAAAAGTATTTGGCGAATGTAATTCGCTACTACACAAACAAATTCCACCTCTGTGGACTAATAAAAAATCAAAAGCTTCATAACCTGCGGAGCCAGGTTTTGTCTGTATAACCAAGTCAGTGCGGTCTTTTTGGTTTCCACATAGGAGCAACTGGCGTGCGATTTTTAATCGCTAGGATAAGTGATACCAATTCTGCCAATTCTGTATGAAGATGCGCTAAACCATATTTACAGCGTTTTTCAGGTAAATGAGGTACACAGGTAGGGGCACAATAATGTTGTGCCCTTACAATAATCTGTACAGAGGCGCTTGTTGCAATCTGCTGTAAGTACAATAAAGAAAGAAAGAAAGAAAAACAAATCACAAAGGACACAAAAAAAGAAGTTAAAAGGGTTTGGCGCAGCCTCACAAAGAAATGATATAAGTGGCAAGAATAAATAAAACTATGTTACGCAATGTAAAATTCATTAAATTGTCTTGTAATAAAGGCTTCAGCCCTATTTTCACGGCTAGAGCCGCTTAGTACAAACCTTTAATTATTCATACTCACTTACTTATATAAAAATTAGCTTTTCAAATATCCTCTCCCCACCTGCTTAACTCATGAGTTAGGATGACTATATTTTAATCAGGTGATATGAAAAGAATAGAAGTTGAACAAAGAACTATTTTAATTGGTTTGGCAGGTAGCCACGGCTATGGTTTAAATCGTCCTGATTCCGACTTTGATTATCGGGGAGTATTTATTGCACCCAAAAGGTATTACTTGGGATTTGACCGTATAGAACAAAAAGATGCTGGTTGGGATGAACCAGGAATATTTCCATTCCTAGATGGTAACAAAGATACAGTTATATATGAGTTAAGAAAAATCCTCCAGTTATTAGCAGGCGCGAATCCCAATGTTTTAGAATTGTTGTGGTTAAATAACTATCCTTTTTTAAACGCAGTAGGAGAGCATTTAATTATTCATAAACAGTTATTTTTGAGCAAGAAGGTAAAACATACTTACACTGGTTATGCCTTTGCCCAAATCAAAAAGATGGAAACTCATCGTAAATGGTTGTTAAAGCCACCGCACAAAAAACCAATACCATCTGACTTCGCCATAGAAGACGAAGCACCTCTGGGCAAAGATGAGCTAAATGCTTTTTTGGAGTATCTTTATAACTTAATTAGAGGACGGATTGAATTTTTGGAAGAAGCGGAACAATTATACCAATTGCTAACAGCAGATATTGATTTTAAAGGAGTGTTAAAACAATATACTTTACCCGATGAAACTTTGGAATATACCCAACAGTTAACTAATAGCCGTAAAGATTTTATCCGCCTGCTTCAGAAAAGCCAAAGCTATCAAATAGCTTTAAGAGAATGGAAGGCTTACTTATCTTGGCAGGAAAATAGAAATCCGGCTAGGGCAGAAATGGAAAGAAAGTCGGGTTTTGACCTCAAACATGGGATGCACTGCATTAGATTGTTACACAGTGGAGTAGAAATATTGCGTCAAGGTGAAGTGATTGTAGATAGGAGAATAGCTGGCGATGTTGAGGATTTAAAAGCTATTTTAAAGGGTGAGTATTCTTATGAGCAGGTGATGAAAATGGCAGAAGATTTGGTCGCCGAAATGGAAATTGTTTATGAACAATCTGCCCTACCTCACAAACCTGATTTGGAGCAAATTAATGAATTGTGTATGGAATTGGTGGAAATGCAAAAATGGAGTCATTAGTCATTAGTCATTAGTCATTGGCTGTGAACAAAGGACAAAAGACAAATAACAAATGACTAACTAGAGAGTGTACATTAAGTCAGCAAAGCCATAGATGCTGATGACGAGCAATAGAGATGCTGTTATTTGGGTAATTTTGGTCTGGGGTGAGGGCGCGATCGCTTCCCGCACTAAGATGGAAATAGATGCCCCAACTACTAAGCTCAAGCCTAAAATTAAATATGGTCTGTCGGGTAAAATACTGGATATTGCCAGCATTGCGATCGCTAATAAGAGCATCAATAATTCTACAAACCTGGGCGGGTTGTATTGGCTAGATAGAATAAAGCTGTTGAACCAAAAAGACCAAAATCTCATATTCAGTGCTGAGTGCTGTTAGCGGAAGCGGGGCGTTTAGCCCGTTAAGAGTGCTGAGTTATGAGTGAGAAGTTAGGAGTTCTATAGTCAGTCGTGAGTGTTGAGTTAGGAGTTATGAGTGAGAAATTATAGTCGTGATTTATAAAGCCATTTTTCATTCAAAACCCCTAACTCCTAACTTTTAACTCCTGTACAGACGCGATTAATCGCGTCTCTACCCCTAACTTTTAACCTCTAGCCCCTAACTTTTGACCTGTGCCGTTTTTTTGTGCAGTATCACTTTCTGGTAGTTCGATGCCAAAGACGCGGCTAAAAACTTTGGCGACTTTGTAACCAGAATCAATCGATTCTAAAGGGTCTTTCCGCAGTCTGTGACGCAAGCATAGCGTAATTACGCGATGGATATCATCAACTGTAACTTCAGTGCGTCCTTCATAAGCTGTTAAGGCTTTGGCAGCACGGTTACTAACGATGTCACCCCGCAAACCATCTACATCCAGTTCTGAGCAGACTTCAGAAATTTTTACCCGTAGATCATAGTCAATTTTCACTTCTGGCAAAAGCTGTTGAGCATTGACAATTTGCTCTTGCAATGCTTCCTGCTGGGGTTTGTAGTTTTCGAGAAATACTGGCGGATTTTGGTCAAAATCTGCCCGTTGTTCCACAATTTGCACCCGCAAGGCTGGTTCTTTGACTGTGTGAATTTCTGCGTGCATCCCAAAGCGATCGAGCAGTTGGGGGCGTAGTTCGCCTTCTTCAGGGTTTCCAGAACCCACAAGAACGAAACGCGCTGGATGACGGATAGAAATACCTTCCCGTTCTACAGTGTTCCATCCACTGGCAGCCGAGTCGAGTAGCACGTCTACAAGGTGGTCATCTAGTAAGTTGACTTCATCCACATAGAGAATGCCCCGATTAGCCTTTGCCAGCAGTCCCGGTTCAAAGGCTTTGACGCCTTCGGATAAAGCTTTCTCGATGTCGATTGTGCCACAAACTCGGTCTTCTGTAGCTCCTAGCGGCAGGTCTACCATTTGGACTTTTTTCTGAGTTACAGGAATTTCCGCCCCTTGTTCTAACAGTTGGCGGACTTCATCGCTCATCAAGTCGGGGTCGCTAGGATCACTACTGAAGGGGTCATTGGCAACCACAGAAATTTCTGGCAGCAGATCCGCCAGCGCCCGGATAGTTGTGGATTTCCCAGTGCCGCGATCGCCCATAATCATTACACCACCAATTTTGGGGTCAATCACGTTCAATAGCAGCGCCAGTTTCATTTCTTCCTGGCCCACAATTGCCGTAAAAGGAAATACTATGCGACGCACACTTGCCGTGGATTGAGCAGTTGGACTCACTAAATTACCTTAACAATATGTTTCTTATTACAATTCTTTATTGTGACACAGGTAGGGCATGGAATAGTTTAGTAAATTTAAAAGTCTTATTAAACACATATCATTATAAGTATATATATTAAAATGATAATCATTTAGTTAAGTATATAACCGAGAAACTAATGAATCAAAATAGAGTACAACCTGGTCTTTTTGGATTAGCTATATCTAATATAAATTTCTCTCGATCTAATACTTGGGGATAAAATTAATCAAGTATTGAGATAATATTTGATGGTATTATAAGTAATCTAGAGAGATTGGATTAAAAATTAAAATCCATATAAAATAAAGTATGAAAGAAAAATATAGAGATGAGATAAAAAACTCTTCAATTAGAGTTTTAGACCTTTTCGCAGGTTGTGGAGGGTTATCTTTAGGGTTTCAAAATGCTGGATTTAATATTCTAGCAGCATTTGATAATTGGAAACCAGCTATAGATGTTTATCAAAAAAACTTTAGTCATGAAATTTTTGATTACGATCTTAGTAATTTGAGGACAAACTATGAAATTTTTAGAGAAATGAGTCCTGAAATTATTATTGGTGGACCCCCATGCCAAGACTTTTCTAGTGCTGGTAAACGTGATGAAGATTTAGGAAGAGGGGATTTAAGTATTAAATTTTCTGAGATAGTTACAAGTGTTCTTCCTCAGTGGTTTGTGATAGAAAATGTAGAACTATTTCGTAAAAGCAATAAATATAAAGAGGCTAGACAAATTTTGAAAGCTGCTGGATATGGTTTAAGTGAAATAATTTTGGATGCTAGTCTGTGCGGTGTACCTCAAAAGCGAAAAAGATTTTTTTGCTTTGGAGAGTTACAAGGAAAAGACGAAAGTCTAGAACCTTACCTGAAAAAAAGTTTAGCAGATAAACCAATGACCATTAGAGATTATCTGGAAAATAAATTAGAAATTCAATATTACTACAGACATCCAAGAAGTTACCAAAGAAGAGGAATTTTTAGTATTGATGAACCTAGCCCAACAGTAAGAGGAGTTAATCGTCCTATTCCTAAAACCTATAATAAACACCCTAAAGATCCAGTCCCCGTTACAGAAAACTTGCGCCCCTTGACTACAATTGAAAGAAGCTACTTGCAGACTTTCCCTGAAACATTTATTTTTGAAGGGACAAAAACAGACCTGGAACAAATGATCGGAAATGCTGTCCCAGTCAAGCTTGCAGAGTATGTTGCTCAAAGTATCCTTGAATATATTAAAGATAATTTAAATAAATCTATAAGAATTACATAAAAAAATTATACTTCAGAATTCAGTTCCAACAAACTGAACACCTATATCTTTTCTAATAGTTGATTGAAGGTGATATCTAATATGCTAAAAAAATTAGATGTCAGTTATTAATATAAAATGGGAGATTCCATTAAGGAGTTTAAATCTCCCAAGGTGTTTTTACTTTAGTCATTAGTTTAACTCATACTTATTAAAGTGTACATCTAGTTATTAGCGGAACTTGATGCTTGAATGATTATCATTACTATATACTGGTGATTTTATTTTTTGAAAGTCCAATGGAGTATAAAATCCCTAATGCCAATGTCTGTTGGGCACTAATGACTACTAACTACGTCAAGCATCTTATAGTTTGCTAGGTCTGCTTTAGTTTTTATGGTGCAAAAGTTTCATAAGCAGGGAACGAACAACTACCAACTGATTAATCCTGTAGTAAGCATAAATACTTGTAAACTATATGGTTAGTAGATTGAATTATAAAAGCAAGCAATGACGTGTGTGGGTAGCTAATGCATCATTCAAATCTATGAAATTATCTTTTATTATTCAAAATTGGCGGCGTAGATGTACAGCAGCTTGTCGTCAGACATCGTTCAAGTATCTTTTTCCAATTCTCATTTTAATATCCTTTGTTACGGTATTGCTGGTAGACAGTTTCACCCCTGCGATCGCACAGTTACCTCGTCAGGAAATTCGCGGGGTTTGGATGACCACCAATGATTTTGACACCCTTAAGGATCGCGCCAAAGTGCAGGATGCCGTGAGTCAACTGCGGCAGATGAACTTCAATACAATCTATCCTGTGGTGTGGAATTCTGGCTATGTGATGTATCCCAGTGCCCTAGCACAACGAGCAGGTATTCAACCTTTTGTCTACAAAGGTTTAGATGGGCATGATATTCTAGCAGACCTCATTACCCAAGCCCATCGCCAAGGATTGTTGGTAATTCCCTGGTTTGAATTTGGTTTCATGGCTCCCCCAACCTCAGAACTGGCATTGAATTACCCAGATTGGTTCACACAAAAGCGGGATGGTAGCCAAACTTCGATCAGTGCTGGGGGTGAGGTTATGTGGCTTAATCCGTTCCATCCACAAGTGCAACAGTTCATCACCAATCTCGTGCTAGAAACTGTTACCCAATATAATGCCGATGGCATTCAGTTTGACGATCACATGAGTTTGCCCTACGAATTTGGCTACGATCAATATACAGTTGCCTTGTACACTCAAGAAACCAATAATGCTCCCCCAAGTAATCCCCAAGATCCGGCATGGGTACAGTGGCGGGCAGATAAAATTACGGCGTTCATGGTACAACTTAACCAAGCTGTGAAGCAGAGAAAACCCCAGGCAATTTTCTCCATTGCTCCCAATTACTATGATTTTGCTTACAAGTTTCACTTGCAAGATTGGCTTACTTGGATGCGGCAAAATATTGTAGATGAGTTAATTGTGCAAATTTATCGTCCGAATCTGCAAAGTTTTGTGGCAAATCTTTCTCGCCCAGAAATTCAAGAAGCGCAACAAATAATTCCAACTGGAGTTGGGATTATGACAGGGTTAAGAAATAATCCAGTTCCCCTGCAACAAATTAAGTCTCAGGTGCGGGCTGCTCAAGAACGCGGTCTAGGCATAAGCTTCTTTTATTATGAAAGTCTTTGGAACGAGGCCCCAGAACCTTTAAGCGAGCGACAAGCTGGATTTGAAACTCTCTTTCCATCTCCTGCACTCCGCGCCAGAAGTGAATAACTTTTCTGTTTAAGATGATGTCTATAAACAAGATTACCGACTTTTAAAATAAGTCGGTAATCTTGTTGTAACCGGGAGCATATCACTTTCGTAGAAAGCCTGTAAAACCTCACCCCAACCCTCTCCTTAGTAAGGAGAGGGAGCAGAAATCTTGTTTCCCCCCTTAACAAGGGGGGATTAAGGGGGGTCGATTTAGGATACATTTGCAAAACTGAGATGCTCCCGTTGTAACCACTTCAGATTAATGCTTCTACCGTTCTGAATTAGCTTTTGAAATTAGCCCTAAAATTGCATGAATCGGACAACTGTTCGACCTTGCAGCCTACCAAGCTATCCGACTCAGTTTGATATTCAGAGGTCGTCATCAACCTCACTGGATTAGGCTTGGACTCTTTTTTGGTACGCCCGATGAATTCCCATTCACCAGTTCTCACACAAAAGAGTACTGCCCCAAACCACCACAACCCGAAAACCCACGTTGTTGTTCCTGTTGTCACGCGCGTTATAGTTGCGATTCGCCGAGCGGCAATTCCTGGGATTGTTGTTCCACGAACCACCACGCAGCAGCCGGTGTTGCCTACCCTATTGTTCAGATTAACACGATAGACTCGAAATTAGAGAATTAACCAACAACATCTTCTAATTGCCAAGTAATAAATATTTGCTGGCGCAGCTGCCATGTATTACCATGCATTAAGTGGGCAACCCAACTCTGCATTGATTGACACATTTTTTCATATTCAACTTTTCCTTGATGATAGTCCCAGAGCATTTGTCGTAATCTTTTTTTTGCCAGACGCAGATTATCACTGCGTATCCTAATTCGGTCTGGTAAAATGCGAAACCCGACAAAATTAGCTCCGTATTTTGTTTCAAATAATTGGCTTTTTATGGGATGAATTTTAACTCTTAAACCAGCAAGGTATTCCTCTATTTCGATTCTGGCGTTTTCCAAAAACAGTTTGTCATCTGAAAATAGGGCAAAGTCGTCTACATAACGAATATATTGAGATGCTTTGATTTGTTCTTTAACAAAATGGTCAAAGTTGTTTAGATATACATTAGCAAAAAATTGGCTGGTTAGATTACCAATTGGTAAACCATGTCTTCTTTCAAGAGGTGTCAGTAAATCATCTCCAATAAAATAATTAAGTACTGGCTCTTGATGATTGCTGCTATCAATAATGGTATTAATTAGCCCAAGTGTATCAGAACATTTGATTTTACGTTGTACAAGGGACTTTAAAATTTCATGGTCGATACTAGGAAAATATTTACGAATATCAGCTTGCAAAACATAACGGTTTGAACGAGCAAATTTAGTAAAGCGACGTAAAGCGCGATGGGAGCCAAAACCAACACGATTGGCGTAGGAATCACTGATAAATGTACGTTCAAATATGGGAACAATTACGTTACAGAGAGCATGATGCACAACTCTATCACGATAGGGAGCCGCTGAAATCATTCGCGGTTTGGGTTCAAAAATTTGAAATGTGGTGTAGTTCCCAGGAGAGTATGTTTTTGAATGTAATTCTTCTTGCAGTTGAAATAACTCTTGCTCTAAATTGTAGTTAAACTCTAAAACATTTTCTCGGAAACGTTTACCCCGTTGTGCTTGCTGGGCGGCTGATAGCAAATTTCCAAATGCTATAATTTGATTCCAAAGATTTCCATATCGTTTCATTTAAATTAACCCGCGCAGGCAACTTTTGTCTGTGTAGCCGCGATTTCTAATCGCCTGGTTTAATTGGAAGTACTTGGTTTAATTTTTTGCTGTTTTATCCATCCACCCAAATCGATGCCAATATCATTTAAAAGTTTTTGAGCATATTCATAACGCTCTGTTTTAATTAAGTTAAACTCTAAAAGTAACCGAGTTTGATAACGTAAAATATCTAGCTAACTATTTAATTCTTCTAATTGAGCTAATTTTTGCCTCGCATACCGTGCTACAATTAAACTATCTAATAAGTCATATAGTTCTGTAATAATCCGATTTCCTAGCAAAAATTTATGATCTCTAGGCAGACGGTTTAAAATTGGCACATACCACTTGATTAAATCGTATGTTTTCTGTATTATAGGTAAATCATTCATCCGAGAACTAAGAAAAAATCATCGCGCAGAGCGCGAGACATTAAGAAGGGTAAAGAAATAAAGAGCAGAGCGCTAAAGGGCAAGAGTGTAAAGGGCTACTAAGTCCTGCCCCAAACCACCACAACCCGAAAACCCACGTGGCTGAACCAGCTGTCACGCGCGCGATAGCCGCGAATCGCCGAGCGGCAATTCCAGGGATTGAAGTCCCACGAACCACCACGCAGCAGCCGGCTTTGATTATCATTATCAACAATCCAAGCGCTTCCGTCTCTTGGCGCTCCGTTATAATTTTCGTGCCACTCATCCAGACACCATTCCCATATACTACCATGCATATCAAATAAACCAAAGGGGTTGGCAGGACATTTTCCCACATCTGTTGTTTGCCCACGATACTCACCCTTTGGCCCCTGAGCATAATTACCTGGGTATACTGTTCCGTTATAATCCCAGTCTGTCCCCCGATAATTCGCTAAATCCGTTGTAATCGTTTCGCCAAAATAAAACGGCGTAGTCGTTCCCGCCCGACAAGCATATTCCCATTCGGCTTCACTGGGTAAGCGATAGGTTTTCTCAGTCTTTTTAGATAGTCGAGCGCAAAACTCAATTGCATCATCCCAAGAAACCCTTTCAACAGGTCGATTAGCACCTTTAAAATTGGATGGGTCGGGATTTAAATCAACATCAACCTTGGGTAAGGCGGCAACAGATTTCCATTGACTCTGAGTTACCGGAAATTTCCCCATGAAAAAGGGTTGAATGGTGACACGATGCTGTGGACTTTCAGAGTCATATCGTTCTGGCTCATTGTCTGGCGAACCCATAAGAAATTTACCGCCCGGAATTGCAACCATATCCAGAACTACACCATTACCCAAGTTTTCTGTAAAAAACTCGGCGCGTCCACGACTGCGGTTAATTTCATAGGTTTTTTTCCCCATACCCAAAAATCCTGCTGATTTGGGGGTTAGGGTGGCGGTGTCAAACTCAAACGGCTGAGTTTGAATAGTTGGGGGAGATGATTCTTTTTCCCGTTCTTTTTTTAATTCTGCTTGCCGTCTTTGATTTTCGGCTGTTTCTTGTTCTTGGCGTAATCTTTGGGCTTCCTGCTGCTGGCGCTCATATTCTACTTGTTTTAGCGCAAACACTCGTTGTTCAATTGGTTCTATATCTTCATCCCGAAGATTCAAGATATTTTGTAAGCGTTTTAAGCCATTGCGGTCTTTGTTACTGAGTGGATATTGTTTTATCTGAGATAAAGCTTGCTGATAACGCAGCAATTTTTGCTGACGCTGGCGATAAGGTTCCAAAACCTCAAACTCAATTGCATCAGCCTCATCAGCAGATAACCTCAGATTATTCCGCAACTCATCCAGATAAAAGCGGCTTCCTACAGAAATCTCTCCTTCATCCTCAAGGGCAATATTATCAAATTCCTTGCGATATTTCAGGCTGGGGTCATCTTTGGGCGACTTTGCCAGAAAAATCCGAGAACCACCGTCCTTAAATGGATAAAATTCTGGTGTCATAGCGGGGGATGCTTCTTGCACTTTACTTTTCGCATACAAATGCAACTCTTCTACCGCAATCCAGCCATCCCCGTCTATATCGGCTGCACCTTTCTCAATCCCTTCTACCAGATAGTGAGTGTAAATCGAAAGCTCTAAGCCATTGGACTCAAAAGCATATTGCATCGATGTGGAAGCAGTAAGAATTGCCCTTCCCTCGCCCCCTAAATGCTGTTCCAGGTCAATAGTACCAATATCTTTAGCTGTCAAACCCTTGGCAAAAGCACCACTAAAGCAGCAATCTAAAATTACCACCAGTCGCCTCGACTTGCTCAGGTTCATATAATGATGCACATCTCTCGCTGCTACGGCTGTAGTTGGCACCAATTTCTCCTGATTTTTCTCGGTGTTGCGAGTTGAGAAGTAAAAGTCCCCGTCATCTACTTTCACACCATGACCAGAAAAATACAAAAGCAGTAAGTCATTTTTCTGACGATGGTCATACAAGTTATAAATAGCATTCTCCATGTCCTGCCGTTGGGGATTTTTCAGCATTGTGACATCCGCCTCAGCAAAATCACCCATTTCTGGGTTTACCAAAACTCGCCGCATCGCCTCGACATCTTTAACAGCATTTGGTAGCGGTGCTAATCCTGGCTCATATTCACTAATCCCTATCAGCAGTGCGACTTTTGCCATTTAGCTGTTTGATTTATTGTTCAAAAAATCTTGTGCTTTCTGGAGGGCAAATTCAAACTCTTCTCGACCGCTAGCTTCGATATTGAGTTCTCTGCCGTCAGGGGCTTTCACCCCAATTTTAATTGGTTTGTTGCCAAAGCGATCGCTCAGAAATTTAAACAAACTCTTAATATTAGAAGCGTTAATTTGTGCTTTTAACAATCCCCAGACAAAGCCGCTGATACTCTTTGTCCCCTTGGGTGCGTTTTCCACTGCAACTAAATCTGCATTTTCTACCCCATCCACTTCTCTTAACTGAGGTAATAAATTTTCTACTTCTGTTTGCAACTCCTCATCGTCTAAACCCAGTTCAGCTAGAGAAATCGTCACCTGAACGTTAGATGTCGCTGTCATGTGAATCGCTTAAGTATTTTTTGGGTCTTTTTTAATGATTGTATCGTTCATTCTAGCTAATTTAGTAAATATTCGGGAAGCGATGCCTATGGTAAAGACTTCTCCTGACGCTATTTTTGTGCCGTAACGCACTTACGCAACTAAAATATTTGAAGCTGGGGATATGGCATTGCAATCGCTATTCCATTTTGATGCTACTGCGATCGTTGCATAAAATCGACATGGTAACTTTAATTGCAATCAAACAACGTCAAGCTTGACTCCAATCTTCTAACTCTAGTGCTTCAATTCTACCAAAATGATGCTGATTATGAGTAATCATAACTCGATTATTGGCGATCGCAACCCCAGCAATGAGCAAGTCAATATCGTCGATGGGAATCCCTTGGAGCCGCAAATTGGCGTAGATATCTGCGGATAGGATGACTGATTGTTCAGTAAGGGGCAAGACAGTATTTTGGGCAACAAACTCCAAAAACAAAGCGAGTTGATTTTGGGCATCACGGTGCTTTAAGCCGCTGAGAATTTCGTAATAAGTGATGATACTAATGTTGATTTGACTATAGGTTATCAAGTAAGTCTGAAACTGAGCTACTACATTGGTATTGCCCCGGAAGAACAAGGACAGGATATCAGTATCAATCAATGCTGGTTTCACGGTTTCGTCTGTAAGAAAATGCTTGTTGACGACGGATAGCAATCTCATCTGAGAATTCGCCGTATGCTTCATCTGACATATCACTCCAGCAACCTGCGAACTGCATGATAGCAGCAGCGTTGTGGTTGTTAGTTTCTGAGCTAAGTCGAAATCCGTGAATCATCTCATAGAGTTGTACTAACTTAGCATCTGGGATTTGCTGCACTTCTTCTAAGACTTTAACTCTCCATTCAGAATGCTTCATTACCTAATCTCTCCTGATTTTCTAATTTTTAATTCTAATACAAGAAAGAGACTTATGACCCTAACCTTGAACTTGCCACCAGAATTAGAACAGTATCTTACACAAGAAGCGAAACAGCAAGGACTTTCTGTTGAAACATATACTTTGCAGATTTTGCAAGAATATCTTCTGCCAAAAGAGAAACAGTCTAAGGTGGTTAATGTACTTCAGTCTTGGATTGATGAAGGTGACACTGATGAGCAGCGAGAAACAGGAGAGTACTTAATTCATGCCTTAAAGGATATCTGAGAAGTTAGTTAAGAGCGTTTCCTAAACTATGCTCTAAAATTTATTTAAATTCATTAAAGCCTTAACTTATGCTTATTACCGAACTCATACCACTACTTAAAGAATTATCCGACACTGATAAACTCTTACTAATACATTTCCTGGCAACCGAATTGTTGAAGGAATCAAGTTTAGTCCCATTGGATGCTCAGGATAAAGTAGCAAGCCATGGCTTATATGATTCTTTTGAAGCTGCTGCTGTTTTAGCGAAGGCACTAGCAGAAGAAAAAACCGCAACACATGGTTGATAAAGTTAGACTTGCATTTACTGAGGTAAATCCAGAACTCGGTGCATTAAGTACCCTGCCTTATCTACCGCTAATTCTCACTTATCAGAATCCTTCTGTAAGTGTATCAGGCTTACTAGATACTGGTTCTAGTGTCAAGGTATTGCCCTACGAAATCGGGTTAAGGCTGGGAGCAGTTTGGGAGCGTCAAAGGCTCTCCGTTCCATTGGGTGGTAATTTGGCTAGTTTTGAGGCGAGGGCATTGGTGTTGATGGCAAATGTTGAGCAATTTCCGACAGTGGAGCTAGTTTTTGCTTGGACAAGAGATAGAAATGCTCCATTGATTTTAGGACACATGAATTTCTTTTTAGCGTTTGATGTGTGCTTCTATCGTTCTGAATTAGCGTTTGAAATTAGCCCTAAAATAGCTTGATAGAAATAGTGAAACCCAACATTATATTAGGTTAACGCTGGGTTTCACTGCATTCAACTAGCTTGATTCGGCGGTATTTGTTCCGGTGGCGTTTCTGCTGGGGGAGCGAGTACCGTATCCGGCACAATTTCTTCTACGGGAATCGGTTGTTTGTCCTCAGTCTCTACATTAGCTTGCGCTGCTTCCACCAATTCAGGAGATGGGGGATGTGGTGGAATCGCTTCCGGTACACTCTCGATTTTGGCTTCGGTGTCGGTAGTAACTGTCTCCTTTGCTGGTTGTTCTGGTATGACAATAGTTTTGTTGATAATCTCAACAGCAGGTTGCTCAGTCAGAACAGAGGTAATGTTTTCAGGTTTGGGAGTTGTGGGTGTCTTTTTACTCACAGTCTGTTGCACTTTGCCTTTCACGCCACTGAAGGTGCTACCAAGACCTTTTTGCAACTGGCCCAGCCGTTCCTGAAGGGACAACTTATTTACCTGTTCCTGAATGCCAGTTTTCACCGTCTCAGGACTGGGTACTTGGGTTTGTTGTGCCTGTGGGGTTAGTTGCCGACGTAATGATAGAGTTTGCCAGCCAAACCAGACCAAAAGAGCCACACTAGCTACATGACCCAGCAACAAACCCCCGGAAATGCGTGGTGCAAATACCCATAAGACTAAGGCGTAGAACAGTCCTACACCACTCCAGATAAAGTCATTCTTGCGGTGGATTTCTGGGAAAAAGAAAGCTGCTATATAAATGGCTAAACTACCAAAACCGACCACCAAAGCTAGGACATATGCCAGCATTATTTGGTTACTCCTTACTACGTCCTTTAATTATTTCAATTTTGCAAATTTTGCAAGTCAATTGTTGATTTAGATACAATTTAAAATTAATTATCCATGTTAGTTGTGGATTTTTGTCATTTATATCAACTCTTAAGGTCTTCTTTAGGGGAGAAGGGAAAATCTCAGACTACGCTTAGAGTAAAAGGATCTGCAAGAGTTAGCCAGAAATTTTTTATGACACTACAAAGCTTTGGTGTGATTGGATTAGCCGTTATGGGTGAGAACATCGCTCTAAACGTGGAGCGCAATGGCTTCCCGATCGCAGTATACAACCGCTCGCGCGATAAAACTGACAGATTCATGGTGGAGCGTGCGCCAGGACGGAACGTTAAAGCCGCCTTTACCTTGGAAGAATTTGTCGCTGCATTGGAACGTCCTCGCAAAATCCTAGTGATGGTGCAAGCTGGTAAGCCAGTAGATGCAGTAATTTCTCAACTCAAACCCTTGTTAGACGAAGGCGATATCATTATCGACGGTGGCAACTCTTGGTTTGAAGATACAGAACGACGCACTCAGGAATTAGAACCCGCTGGACTTCGGTTTATCGGTATGGGTGTTAGTGGTGGTGAAGAAGGTGCGCTAAATGGCCCCTCATTGATGCCTGGAGGTACAGAAAGTTCCTACGAGTATCTCTCACCAATTTTTAATAAAATTGCTGCCCAAGTTGACGATGGTCCTTGCGTAACCTATTGCGGTCCTGGTGGTGCCGGTCACTACGTCAAAATGGTACACAACGGCATCGAGTACGGCGATATGCAGTTAATTGCAGAAGCATACGACTTGCTGAAAAATGTTGCTGGACTAGACCATAATCAGCTACACGAAGTTTTTACCGAATGGAACACCACCGACGAACTCAATTCGTTTTTGATTGAAATTACAGCAAAGATTTTCCCCTACATTGACCCAGATACAAATCTACCCTTAGTCGATTTGATTGTTGATGCCGCAGGGCAAAAGGGAACTGGACGCTGGACAGTCCAAACTGCAATGGATTTGGGAGTTGCTGTACCAACAATGATTGCAGCGGTGAACGCCCGGATAATGTCTTCTTTCAAAAAAGAGCGGGTAGCAGCATCCAAGATACTCACAGGTCCTTCTGGCAAGTATGAGGGAGATACTAAAGCCTTTATCAACATGGTGCGAGATGCCCTGTATTGCTCGAAAATCTGTTCTTACGCTCAGGGCATGGCATTGTTGGCTACAGCTTCAAAAACCTACAATTTTAACTTGCATTTAGGTGAACTGGCGCGGATTTGGAAGGGTGGCTGTATTATTCGGGCTGGATTTTTGAATAAGATTAAGAACGCATTTAACGAAAATCCCGCGCCACCTAACCTGCTATTGGCTCCTGAATTCAGGCAGACAATTCTCGACAGACAAACAGCTTGGCGCGAAGTGTTGGCAACGGCAGCAAAACTGGGAATTCCAGTGCCAGCATTCAGTGCGTCATTAGATTATTTTGACAGCTATCGACGCGATCGCTTACCCCAAAACCTCACTCAAGCCCAACGCGACTACTTCGGGGCGCACACCTACGAGCGGCTTGATAAACCTGGAGCCTTCCACACCGAATGGACACCGATTTCTGAAGCATCCGTGCAAACTTCCACACCAGAACCGATGCAAGCTTCACAACCTACAACACCTACAACACCTACAACTTCTCCAAAAATTTAGAGAGTTTTAGTTTGTAAATTTGAAAGTGGCTCTGTTAGAGTCACTTTTTTTTGTCAATTATCACTGTTAATTGTTAATTATTCATTGTTAAGCTAATGCACATTTAATTTGCAGCTTTTTCATTTTAGAGAAAAGGCATCTAGGGCAACGTGCGAATCAAGAGCGATTTAGCAAGTAATCATTAGTTAAGTATTTGGAATCAATTTGGTGTTCCCGTGGAAGATAAATCGCAACCGGAATTCCTATATTATGCAAATAACGACACATTAGGGGTCCTACTTCAGCCCAATTTAAGTTGCCTAAACCACAACCCAAAGCTGGCATTGCCAAAGACTGAATACCAATATCATGACAATTTTTTCTAACCCAGTCTAAGCCACCTTCAATGTCTTCTAAACGAGAGTTTTCTCGCCATTGTCTTTTAGTAGCAAACGACAAGAACCACTTTACAGCATTGGAGTACACAAGCGGAAGACTAAGATCAGCTAGTTCTTGATCTAAAGAAGCTTCCCGTTTATAGAGATAGGGTTTTGTGGCAGTAAGCTGTTGATTCCGGCAAGCATCTTGATAAACTACATATACGTCAGGAAACTGATATTTTGCCCGTGACGCTAATCCTTTGCCCATTATCCCTTGAAGATTAACACTAATCGTCAGCGTTTGCATATTTGAAAAAAACATATCCCCATCAATCAAAGAAATATTAGTCCCGATACGGGCAGCAGATATGGGTTGGAAGAACATATTTGGTTCAGGAACAACAGGTATTTTAGCTGAACCTATAATTGTTTCGACTCGCTCTTTAGCCTTATAGTCTGCTACAAAAACTGAATGAACAAGTTCTGGGCTGATTTGCTCAGGAACCAGGCACTCAGCCATTATCTTTCGTTTGGAGCCATCAAGCTCATTCCACCACTCATTTTGAATAATTTTCCATTGTTTATGAAGTATTTCTATTCCTTCCTTAATAGCAAAAAATTGAGTTGGATCATTGGCAGCATTTCCATCTGTAATTAGTCCTCCTGCTGCTGCAAGTACATCCGGTTTGACTCCAACAACAGCAATATCTCTTTTATCCTTTTCATGAACCACCCGATACATCATTGGGTTACGTGGCTGAAAGTATAAGTTAGCGTATTCCCACAAACTATTCCTTGCAGACGTAGACTTATCTTTATGCTTGCTAACAATCCCACTATCGTAGATTGGTGTATATGAAACACCTAACTCCTCAACTGCTTTGTGAGATAAAATACCTCTTTGAAGTATTGAGGGCAGATTTTCAATGTGTGTGATGTAATAGAGGCTTTTTATATCTGGTTTTCTCATTGATTTGGCGTGTTATTATTCCCAAGGTATTTGGCTTTTAATTCTTCTAATTCTGCATCTATTTGGCTTTTGCTAGAAGGCTGGATTGATTGTGTTTTCGGTTGATTTTGATTGTTATTTTGGGGTTGAGCTTTGCCAAGAAATAGAGTTTTCATTTGCTCTAATTCTAAATCAATTTGGCTGTGAGTTTTCGGGACAACCGCAGGTGGAGAAGTCGGTTGTGTAGTCAAGGGTTTTGCTGATATCGCTGGGGTGGCTGCTGCTTGCGACTGTTGATTTAAGTCGTTGAGAAGTTCATCTACTGTTTGATAACGCCGAATTGGAATACTTTCTAACATCTTGTTGAGAATGCGACTCAACTGATTACTGACGGGAGTTTTCAAGTATTGCTGCCAAACCCATGTACCGTTATTGGTATCATAGGAATCGAAGGGCGATCGCACTGTTAATAAATTAATACAAGTAGCACCCAAACTATAAATATCGCTAGCGAAAACAGCCCTACCTCGCATTTGTTCAGGTGCAACATATTCTGGACTACCAATACTAGTACCAGTTTGATTTAAGGCAGTGCCAGTAGCAGATTTAGCAGCACCAAAATCTACTAATACTAGTTTGCGATCGCTCTCGCGTAAAATAATATTTTCTGGCTTAATATCGCGGTGAATTATATGTCTGGCGTGGCAAAATTGCAATACTGATAATAAATCATTTAGTAATTGCCAGATTTGCGTTTCACTAAAAGCACCTCTATGTGCCAATTCCTGGGCTAAGTTTTGCCCGTCGATAAATTCTTGTACAAGATACTGCCGATCTTCTTGGGTAAAATATGCCAATAGTTCGGGAATTTGGGGATGTTTGCCCAATTCATCTAACTGCACCGCTTCTTGGTTAAATAACTCTACGGCTTTTGCAATAGTGTTGGTACCTTGGGCTTGGGGATAAAATTGCTTAATTACGCAACGTGGTTTTGAGGGTTTATCCTCATCCACAGCTAAGAAGGTTTTGCCAAAACCACCTTGTCCGATTGGTTTGATAGCACGGTAACGTTCTTTGAGGAGTAACTTGGAACCGCAAGTCCGGCAAAACTTGACATCATCAGGATTTTTAGGCTTGGGACAGTGGGGATTAAGGCAGTAGCTCATATAGGCGATCGCTCTTATATCTCTTTATTTTCTCCTGTCCCAGGCAAAAGGGTGTAATCAAGTGCGGGCTACGTCTACGCGCTGCTAACTACCCCACAGCTTCCATAACTGGATGGAAGTAGAAGGCGAACCCCAACACTGTATAGGCAGCTAATAATAAAGTGCCTTCCAGCCAATTGGATCTACCATCGGAACTAATACTGTTTGCAATCAACACTGACACAACCACAGCTACTAATTCAAAAGGTTTGAAATCTAAATCCATTGGTTTACCCAATATCCGCCCTGCTATAACTAACACGGGCGCGACAAATAGTGCAATCTGCATACTTGATCCCACAGCCACAGAAAGGGAAAGATCCATCTTATCTTTCATCGCCACGGTGACTGCTGTGGCGTGTTCAGCCGCGTTACCGACGATAGGAACCAAAATCACCCCTGTAAACAGCGTCGTCAAACCTAGCTGAGATGTGGCCACCTGCAGAGAATCAACTAGCATTTCTGACTCAATTGCCACTAGCAAGGTACACACTAGCAACACGCCAACCCACAACGCCATATTTGGTTTAGCATGAGATATTTCCTCTGCTTCTGCTTCTGCCTCCGCTAAACCCACATCATATAGATAGGAGTGGGTTTTCATCGAAAATAGCAGTGTTAAGGCATAAACCAGGATTAATACTACGGCAACAGCAATAGAAAGATTTTGCAGTGTTTCTTCGTTAATTCCTTGAGAGGTGTAATTCATCGCCGTGGGCATTAAAATGGCAATCACTGCCAAATTCATCGAAGCCGCATTCACCCGCGCCACAATTGGCTGAAATGTCTGTTCTTTGTAGCGCAGTCCTCCCAAAAGCATGGAAAAACCCATCACCAGTAGTAAGTTGCTAATAATCGATCCCGTGATACTGGCTTTGACTACATCTATTAACCCAGCGTTCAGCGCTATTAGGGCGATGATTAGTTCTGTAGCATTGCCAAAGGTGGCGTTTAACAAGCCCCCCAATGATGGCCCCACTACGACAGCAATTTCTTCTGTGGCTGTACCCATCCAAGCTGCTAAGGGCAGAATTGCTAATCCAGCTGTAATGAAAACTATCAATTCTCCCCACTCCAGAAAGTGGGCTGCTAGAGAAACCGGGATAAACAGTAGTAAAACAAGAAGAATAATGTTTTTAGTTGACATTTGTTGTCTTGAGTTGAGGGTATCTTATCGGAGTTATGAATTAGGAGTTATGAGTTAGGAGGTATGAGTTATAAGGTGGTTATAAGTTATGAGTAAAACTTTTAATCAATTTTTGGGGTTTAAGTCCCCTGCTTCTACAAGCAGCGCGTTTGCTGTCGGGGTCTAAATCCCCCTCACCAAACGTAATTGCGAATTAGTTTAATCACTCTTCACTTCTAACTCCTCACTCCTAACTCCTCACTCTTAACTTCTGACTCAGCACTCCCATAGGATACTCTCAACCGTCTGTAGACCAATTCAGAAATTGTACTGTTTTCAGTTTACTGCTGCGGATGTTGTGTAAAATAATATTGCGATATAATGAGTTTTTGTAATCTTTTGTTGCAAAAGTATGAATTTGACCCAAAATTTTACACCAGAAATGGGGTTTAATTAATTAAAAGACAGTATCTGGAATGTTGGCTAACGATAAATTGGCTAAAGCTATTGCTGATATGGGTTTTTATGAGTTCCGCAGACAGTTGGAATACAAAACCCAACTCTACGGCAGCTTCTTAGTAGTTGTGGATAGGTTTTATCCCAGTAGTAAAACTTGCTCTCACTGCGGAATCAAAAAAGAATCTCTATCACTGGCTGAACGTGTGTTCAAGTGCGAACACTGCGGCTTTGAGTGCGACAGAGATTTAAACGCTTCAATTAATTTGAAGCAGGCGGCCAGATCGGTCGTGTCAGCTTGTGGATTGGAGAGTGCCGACACTTCCAAGTTGAAGCAAGAAAGAAATGTGAGCAATTATTAGCATTTTTGGATCGGCTATGCGATAACGCAGATTTCCCACTACAATAAAACCGCTTTGTCGAAAATTTGCTTGGATTCCATAGTTGTTGTTTATAGCGGATTTTGTGTGAAAACCATTGTAGAAAAGGTTACACACAACATTTTCAGTGCAACTGCAAGTTTTTTGTTTTTGGATAAATATACATGACTTCTGCTGACCAAATGCCAGCTAGCTCTGGCTCAACGTTAATATTACATTCAGATCCCAATAACACCAAAGAAACCGATCCCCTGAGAAAGGCCAATGGTGTTTATGTGACGGTGCATGGTCATTTTTACCAGCCACCAAGGGAAAACCCTTATCTGGACGCAATTGAACGCCAACCGAGCGCTGCACCTTTCCATGATTGGAATGAGCGGATTCATTGGGAATGCTATCGCCCGAATGCCTTTGCCAGAGTCTTAAATGACCAAGGTGAAGTGGTGAAGATCGTCAATAATTATGAGTATTTCAGTTTTAATATTGGGCCAACGCTGATGTCGTGGCTAGAACGCTACGATGTGGAGGTTTATCAGCGAATTTTAGAGGCGGATACGAAGAGTAGCGATCGCTTGCATGGTCACGGCAATGCGATCGCGCAAGTATACAATCACATCATCATGCCTCTGGCGAACGAACGCGACAAACATACCCAAATTCGCTGGGGTAAAGAAGATTTCCGCTCCCGCTTTGGACGCGATCCCGAAGGGATGTGGCTAGCGGAAACTGCTGTAGACTACGCCACCCTAGAAGCTCTTGTGGCTGAGGGTATTCGCTTCATTATCCTTGCACCGTCTCAAGCGCTGCGTTGTCGTCCCCTTCCCACTCAAGATCATCCCCATCCTGAATGGCACGAAGTTGGTGGTAGTCAGATTGATTCCACCCGTCCCTATCGTTGTTATTTGAAGCCCACACTAGACACTTCATCTTCACCTCTGAGTGCGATCAAGGAAGGGAGTAGGGATAGTAACCACTCCCCACTCCCCACTCCCCACTCCCCCCCTTATATTGATATCTTCTTCTACGATGGTCCGATATCGCGGGATATGGGTTTTAGTGATGTCGTTTATAATTCGACTCGCTTTGCCGGACGTATCGGTTCAGCCGTGCGTGGGGATCATCGGCCAACACAGTTAATCTCTGTGGCGACGGATGGGGAAACCTTCGGACATCATAAGAAGGGAACTGAGAAAACTTTAGCCTACGCCTTTACCAAAGAGTTTCCTCAACAGGGTTGGACGGTGACAAACTTCGCCCACTACCTGAGCTTAAATTCTCCCGGTTGGGAAGTGGAATTGAAGTCAGTCACAGCCTGGAGTTGCGCCCACGGTGTCGGCAGATGGGAAGATGATTGTGGTTGCGGTGGAGAAGGCGGTGTTTGGCATCAAAAATGGCGTCGTCCCTTGCGGGATGCCCTAAATTGGCTGCGGGATCAGCTAACTGATGTGTTTGAAGAACATGGCAGGCAGTTGTTTCGTGATCCCTGGCTAGCACGAGATGAATATATCCAAGTAATGCGCGATCGCTCTGCTGGCAATGTCAACCGTTTTCTTTCCCGTCATCAAACCCACAAACTAACAGCAGCCGAACAAGTAGACGCTCTGCGCCTGTTAGAAATGCAGCGTCACGCTTTGTTGATGTTCACTAGTTGCGGTTGGTTTTTTGAAGAAATTTCCCGTCCAGAGGGGACGCAAATTCTGCGCTACGCCGCCCGTGCTTTGGAATTAGCAGGGGATGTGGCAGGTGTGCAGTTGGAAAAAGGCTTCGTCAAACGTCTTGGTTTAGCCCCCAGTAATGTCGATGAATTCAAACACGGTGCGGAAATTTATCGGCAACTCGTGTTAACTGCCCAGCTTGGCTTTAAGCAAGTAGCAGCCCATTACGCCATTACTTCCCTGTTTAGCAATCAGAAACTAGTAGAGACGCGCAATTCTCTGCCGAGAAAAGATGCTGCGGACAAACAGTCTCAGCGTTACCACAAAAAGGTTTATTGCTATGCGGCCAATGAGCTAGATTACCAACTGCAACGCATGGGATCGCTAACTCTGGCTGTCGGAAATTTAAAGCTGGTATCAGAGATTACTTGGGAAAGTGAGCATTTGGTATTTGCGGTTCTGCATTTGGGAGGCTGGGATTTCCACTGCTGCATTCAACAATTTACCGGGCGGCGTGACTACAGCCAATTCAAAGAAAAGCTGTTTGGGGCGCTACAACAAGCTAGTGCGGCTCATACTATCTTGGTGATGACACAGCTATTTGGGGAAGAAGCTTTCAACTTGCAAAATCTATTTGCTGAAGAACGCCACCGGATTATGCGGCTGCTTAGTGAGGAAACACTGACACGTTTAGGACAGTTGTATACCCAAGCCTATCGTGATAATTATGGGGTGCTGATGGCGTTTCATCGAGATGAAATAGCAGTACCGCAAGAATTGCAGGTTGCAGCAGATATTGCTTTAGGGCATCGCTGTCTGATGACATTGCGATCGCTTGAGCAAGATATCGCTGATCCCCAAAAGAGTTGGAATCACATATTAGAATTGGAGGCGATCGCTACTGAAGCAAAACATCTGCGTTGTCGGCTGAATATTCCCGACGGGAAGCAGATGTTAGAACAGTTAATTGCGCGATCGCTTTGGCAATTGTTGCACGATGCCAATGGTAGTTTTAATGCAGATATCCAACTATTGGAGAGGTTGATTGATGTCGGGGATCAACTAAATATTGAC
Organism: Nostoc sp.; assembly: GCF_036919555.1. Lineage (GTDB taxonomy): Bacteria > Cyanobacteriota > Cyanobacteriia > Cyanobacteriales > Nostocaceae > Nostoc. Next base: position 37,360 of record NZ_JBALCS010000058.1, on the reverse strand, counting down.
ATTTCCCTACAGCGATCGCAAGAACTATATTTTAGTTGTCTGCAAAGTCAGATAGCGCCGGTGTGTATTACTAGCATTGGAAATGAAGGAGAGAATCAGTGTCTTCAGTTGCTCAAGTTGGGCAAAAAGTTAGCCGTTGATGTCAGCATGATCTCAAATCAGTTGGGATAAATGTAGGGGCGCACAGCCGTGCATTGGTGCCAACTTCAGCTCAAAAACCTCGTTTCTAGCCTCTGGCTGGAAATGCTCCTCATTGCGGCTCTGCCGCGAGTAAGGGAGGCGGAGCCTGATAGAAAGCGTTCCTAGTCGGAGACTAGGAACGAGGTTTGAACCGTTATAAATCAAAATGCCGTCGGAAGCGGGGATCAATGTTGTCTGTTTTCTGCTGATTGCAGGTAAAGCAGAGAGTTTGGAGATTGCTGATATCGTTTTGACCGCCACGGGCGAGGGGAATGATATGGTCAATGCTGAGGTTAGTTTCTCCAGTGATTTTACCGCAGCTTTGGCATTGGTATTTGTCACGTTGAAAGACATATTTCTTTACTTCCGGCGGAATCTGAATGCGGGGAGTTTTGCTCATTTCCTTAGTTGCTAAGAAATCCTTCCAAGCTGGGTACATCTACCCAACTTGCTTTTGTATGAGATTCATGGGATAAATCCATCAACAACTGAGAATAAATTCCTTCTCGCAGCGATGGTATAATTTCCTGATTGCGCTCAATTCCTTGCACCCATTCGTCTACTACGCGGATAAATGCACAAATGCGCCCATCAGCATAATTTTTGGCAAAAATTAACCGATTCGGTATTTCTATTTCCGTTAAAGGTTTACCTGGCTGGGAACCCCAAACACGAAAACCATGTATATAATCTTTTTGATTTTCACTGCCTACTATTAATGTACCCCGATCGCCATATACTTCTACCCAATGGGTTCTTGATGCATGAACAACTGCACTGATAGAAAGTTGGCAAGGTGTACCATCTGCTAATTCCAGGGTTAATATACAGTTGTCATCGCTATCCACTGGCTTAGATTCCCCACTAACAGGGTCAACTCGTGTGGGAATAGCAGTAGTCAAATGGGCGCTTAATTTGCCGACTGGCCCGAATAACCAGTGAATGTAATCGAAAGCGTGAGAACCCAAAGACCCTAATGCACCGCCTCCTTTATCCTTGTCAGAATACCAATTCCAAGGGCGTGAAGTATCAGCACGAGAAGAACCTAACCAATCAATTTTAATTAAGCGCAACTTACCCACATAGTCTTCTGACAATAATTCAGCAAATAACTGCCATGTTGGTACAAAGCGAAATTCAAAATCTACAGTCGCAATCACGCCTTTTGCTTTAGCTAACTGATAAAGTTCTTTAGCTTCAACTGCATTTAAAGTTGTCGGTTTTTCTAGTAATAAATGTTTCCCAGCTTGCAGTACAGTTTTTGCCATTTCATAGTGCAAAAATGGCGGCGTAGAGATGCTGACTGCTTGCACTGCTGGTAATGCCACAATATCTCTAAGTGAGTCGGAAGCGTGGGGAATATTATGGGATTCTGCTATGGCTTTGGCTTTCTTGATATCTCGGTGATAAACAGCAACTATCTCGGTTTGAGGATGTGCTTGGAATCCAGGGATGTGGACTTTTTGACCAAATCCAGTGCCGGCGATCGCAATTCCAATCATATGATCTTTATTCCCTTATGCAACTTCTTATTTGCTCAATATCATTTTATTAATCATATCTAATATCTCTGCGTTTTTAGTATAGTTTCACATAGTCTTATCGTAGAACTCTAATTGTCCAAGGATAACGATAATGCTCACCATTGTAGGCTTTGATAGCGGCAAAAGTCACTATAAATGATTGTACTATTAGGATTAATAATATTAATGACATGAAGACAATTAGTAAACTGTCTAGAGTTATTTTTACTTGATTAACTGAACTCTTGGTAGTCACTGCCAAGCTAAAACTAGTTAATACTAGAAACAATGAGATTACCATGATAATTAAGGTATATAATGTCCAAGTAATTTGAAAATTTAAGGATTCCTTTCCTTGGAAATCAATCCAGGGATATTGTGCTTTTTTAAATCGCCAAATCAGGAGCGGAGCCAAAAGATTTAAAGGTAAATATAAAGGGATGCCAATAAATACTAAAAGAAACAATAATATCCACCCTAACAAAGCTGAGAAATGACACAACATCGCCCAGATACGCATTTTTTGTTTAGGTTTTTCTCTCACGGCTTTTTATATGTAAGTGGATTTACTAAATAATTCTCCACTGTAATTATCTATAAAAAAGCCAAACAAGAGCTTAAAATCTGAGTATTTCTGGGTCATAATTTTCGGGAAGAGGTTCTATTTCCTAGACTATGCCTTCTCCTGGCTCCAAAGCAACTTCTATGTCGTAAGCTTAATAAGACTAACGGATTTTCAATATGCTAGTTCAAATAACTGTAGTTGCGATCGCAGTAATGTTAGTGGGTACGGAAAATCGGGAAGCCCTTGCAGACTTGCAATCTTCTACTCAGGATGGGGCTAGTGGTATTGTGACACCAGAAGCTACGATCCAGATAGAGGGAGGGTATGCCAAATATGGTGATTATGTACGAGCCACTTCAGTAGATACCCAGGCGCTGGAATTTTCCAAAAAAGTTGTCAAAGATATCCAGATTCGTTTTATTAATCAAAAAGGTGAATTGCTTGATGACAAAGGTCAGCCGATCAAAGGGCGGACTCAGAAAAATTTTATCATGGGTCTGCTGAGACTCAAACCTGGTCAGGTATTTCGTGAGGATTTACTTGAAGCAGACTTGCAACGATTGAGGAGATTAGAGTCATTTAATCAAGTTAATGTTTACCGAGAAGAAGATACCTCCAGCGTTAATATCATCTATGAAATCAAAGAGCGTAGCTTCCCTTCTCTAATCTTAGGAGGCGGTAATAACGATGATATTGGGCTATACGGTCGGGTGGGTTATAAAGATGCAAATATCAGTGGTCTTAACGATAAATTAGATACAATTGTGCAGATAAGCACTAAAGATGTCCAGTTTAATGGTCAATTCACTAGCCCTTATCGTCGTGAAGAACCAAACCGTTTAGGCTATAGCATTAGAGCTTTTCGTCGTCGAGATATATCGGGAACCTTCAACGAAGATATCAGATTAGCTAACGGCGACAAAGTGCGGGAGGGAAGATTTGGCGGTTCTGTGGGAGTTTTAGGAGCTTTTGATGACTGGGATACATCAGTGTCACTCAACTATACCAGAATTAGCCTACGCGATCACGAATATAACGTTGCACAGGTCGATAGCTTAGGGAGTCCTCTATCTGTGAGCGGTACTGGGATTGATGACCTATTTACAGTATTATTTGCTGTATCCAGAGATCAACGCGATCGCAAAGACAATCCAACTCAAGGATCAATCCTCACCCTCAGCACAGAACAAGCGATTCCCATTGGACTGGGCAATATTTCCAGCAACCGCCTACGCGGAGACTATATTCAGTATTTACCAGTCAATTGGATAGGTAAGGGTAGACCAAGCGATAATCCCGAAATGTTGGCGATTAATTTACAAATTGGCACGACTCTTGGAGACTTTCCACCAGCTGATGCCTTTAATATTGGTGGGCTAGATTCTGTCAGAGGTTATGGTTATGGTAAAGTTGCCAGTGGTCGGAGTTATGGTTTAGCTTCGGTGGAATATCGTTTCCCAATTTTTCAGTCAATAGGAGGAGTTTTCTTTACTGACTTCGCCTCAGATTTCGGGTCTAGCGACAGCGTGCTAGGAGAACCAGGAGTGCTGCGAGACAAACCTGGAAGTGGCTTTGGTTACGGCTTAGGATTGCGAGTCAATTCATCCTTTGGGTTGATTCGAGGCGACTTAGGAATTAGCGACCAAGGAGAAGTTAGATTTGAAGTTACCACAGGTCAGCGATTTTAATCTCATTAGTTTTTACTCTGCGTTCCTACCCTGCGGGAAGGCGAAGCGCTTATACGTTTAAATCTTCTCATCGTCTAGAGAATCAGTCGCAAAATCATCGCCTTTCGATCCCAATTTCGATCTAGAAGTGAAACCGATTAAATTAGATGATTTTGCACTATCTGCTAACTTTTCAAACATTCAGAAGTGACATGAATAGAAAAATTTTAAAAAAAATTAAATTTGTTATTTCTACCACTGTCTTGACTTTAACAATGATCGGAATTAACTCTGCATATGCAGCGCTAATTGGCAATCCTATTAAACTATCACAAGGTAGTTCAAACGCGGTATCTGAACCATCCTTAGCATATAACAGTGTTGATCAAGAATATATAGCTGTATGGAGAAATGTCACAACAGACTTCCAAAGTTTGACATTACAGAGGTTCACGACTACAGGTTCTTTAATTGAGGGAAACATCAACTTATCTCGAAAGCCAGGTGTTATTTTTGGGCCAGTTATTGCTTATAACAGCACTGATAATCAATACTTAGTGAGTTTTGGAGTTCAAGGAAACGCAATTTTTCCTTATAATAGCTCTGTTGGTCAACTAATAACAGCAGACAGCAAGTTGATTGGAGACAATTTTTCAATCAGTAGTGCAGCGCAAGAAACTAGTCTACTTTATAATCCTCAAGTTAACGAATACTTCCAGACAGCTAGAGCCTTCGACCCAGATAGCATCTATCCATCTGACAGAATCTTGGGGCAGCGAATTAAATCGGATGGAACCTTAATTAATTCTAACATTCGTCTTGATACTTCTGGTGACAGCGCTCCCAATGGGCAGGTTGCATTGGATAGTGTTCACAACCGATATTTAGCAACCTGGGGGGATCAAGAAAGTTATCCCAACTTCACGGTACAAGGTAGTTTTATTAATGCAGACAGTGGACTTATAAGCAAACAATTTCAAATTGTACCGCCGCCAGACTTTAAATCAAATCCAACGCCTCAACCACCCATCACAACAACTTTTGACTCTATTAGTCAAAAATTCTTTGTTGCTTATGGACTTATGAATGATACACAACTCCGTGGTGACTTTGTTGATCAAAATGGAACATCAATTGGCAGTAAGATTATTTTAGATAAAAAAGATAATTATTTCACTTACGATAACTTTTCTATTGCTTTTAATAAAACATTACAAACTTATCTAGTTGCATCGACAAGCAACTCTGGTTTAATTGGGCAGTTTTTCGATACATCAGGCAATCTAATCGGCGATCGCTTCACTATTGCTTCAGGAATTAAGTCGCCAGTTATTGCTAATATTGCTAATAATGATTTAGGAGAATTTGTAATCGCTTGGGAAACACCAGGTAGGCAAGAAGGTATCTTTGCTCAACGTATTAATACATCTTCTTCCTCCATTCCTGAACCGTCTACTATCTTTGGTATAGGTGTAATCCTTGCTGCTCTACCAGTGCTGAAAAAGGAGTATGCTACAAGAAACAAGAAGGCTTTGGAAAAAGTTTGATTTCTGAGGTTTTTTGTCCAGAATAGGACTTACGCAAAATATCTCTGAAACTCTGATTTCTCCGTGTACTCTGCGCCTCTGCGGTTCGTTATTCCGTAACTCGTGCGTAAGTCCTACAGAAGATCGCGTCAGCACCCCAAAAGCTTAATTCTCTGTTCGTCCCAGAAACCGCGCTGCAAAGTATTGCGAATGCTTATCTATTCTGAGGAGTCCAGACGAAGGCTCTAACCCGCATAATCAGAAGTTAGTCAAAATCCAAAATCGGTATGTCAACCAATCGGGCGATTACCAGGATTGACTGCATGAATATATTTGGGTTGCTGCGCCTCCCGTTCCGGGTTCCTTTGTGTGCAACATTGGCGATATGCTAGAGAAGATGACGGCAGGTTTGTATCGTTCTACACCTCACCGTGTACAAAACCAGTCCCAAAATCATCGCCTTTCCTTCCCCTTCTTTTTCGATCCCAATTTCGATGTAGAAGTGAAGCCGATTGAATTAGATAATATACTAGCGAATGATCATATAGGCGATCGCTGGGATCAAGCTAACCTTCATGATTTTCGCGGAACCTATGGTGATTATGTGTTGAGTAAGGTGTCTAAGGTTTTTCCAGAGTTGCGGCGATCGATATTATAGGCTTTCAAAATCCCTATCATAATCATGTCCGCATAATTAGTTACGATTCCCACAGTCATTGCACCCCACCCCCAACCCCTCCCCGCAGGCGGGGAGGGGAGACAAAGCACAGCTTTGGCGGGGTGGGGTTCTTGGGGTTTAATAAGTAATGAAGCGGACATCATATCAGGGATTGAAACTCTCTCAGCAGATAGCTTGCTTGTTAAGCTGATCCGTGGTTTGATTTAAATACGGCATCTCTATCAATTTAACGTATTTTGTTGATAACTCAACTACCTGAATTAACTTGTCAGCCACAAAGTAAATATAAAACTTTCCATGCCTATCCAAACTATTGGTATTTTAAGTCCAGGTGATATGGGACAGGCGATCGCAGCTGTTCTGAATCAACATGGATTGAAAACTATTGCTGCTCTAGACGATCGCAGTGAACGAACTCGGCAATTAGCAGCCGCAGTCAACATCCAAGATGTGGGTTCCCTTACACAACTAGTAATTGAATCTGATGTAGTCTTGTCAGTTCTAGTCCCCGCAGCCGCTACCCAAGCAGCAAAGCAAGTAGCTGAAACGATCAGTAATGTTGGTAAACCCATTCTCTACGTTGACTGTAATGCGATCGCACCCCAAAAAGTTATAAATATCAGCCAACTTATCGAATCAGTTGGGGGAACATTCGTAGATGCATCAATTATTGGCCCACCACCGCGAGTTCCCAATCGCACCCGCATTTATACTTCGGGAAAACAGGCCAGTCAACTCCAACAACTGCGAGATCATGGCTTGGATGTGCGGCTGATTGGCGATGAAATTGGTCAGGCTTCCGGGTTGAAAATGTCCTACGCAGCCCTGACAAAAGGACTGACAGCAATCGGCACAGAATTACTAATTGCAGCCCATCGTTTAGGGTTAGATAAGGAACTATGGGATGAAGTGTCTAGTAGTCAACAGGAACTTGCTAGCATCTTAACCCGTTCCATTCCATCGATGACACCGAAAGCGCATCGTTGGATAGGAGAAATGGAAGAGATTGCAGAAACCTTTAAAGAGTTGGGTCTGACTGAGCGCATTTTTTACGGAGCAGCCGATGTTTACCGCTTAGTGAAAGAAACCTCCTTGGGTAAGGAAACACCAGAAGAGTCTAATCGCGATCGTCCACTGAATGAAATCATTACAATCCTTTCTAACCAAGCAATATCTGACACCTAATCTTGAGTATTTTATAGCGGTTCCCAGGTGCATGAAGTAGATCATAAAACCTCACCCCCAACCCCTCTCCTTACTAAGGAGAGGGGAGATAAAGCGGGGTGAGGTTAGCTGTATGTCACTAGATTAGGAAACACTATAGATGGGGAAAAAAGCGAGAATCTATGACTCAAGAGCAATGGACTGCGGTTGATCGTTATTTTACCGATCTGCTTGTGCCGCCCGACCCCGCGCTGGATGCGGCACTCCAGACCAGTGCTGCCGCCGGACTGCCACCACACAACGTTTCGCCAAACCAGGGTAAACTGCTGCTGCTGTTGGCGCAAATCCAAAGAGCGCGAACCATCCTGGAGATTGGCACGCTGGGGGGCTACAGTACTATCTGGCTGGCGCGGGCGCTACCTAGCGACGGGCGTCTGATCACGTTGGAGGCTAACCCAAAGCACGCCGAAGTCGCCCGCGCCAACATCGCCCACGCGGGTCTGTCCGACATCGTTGACCTCCGCCTCGGACAGGCACTCTCTACGCTGCCACAGATTGCCGCCGAGGGTAACAGCCCATTTGACCTGATCTTCATTGACGCTGACAAGCCAAACAATCCGCATTACTTCGCGTGGGCGCTCAAGCTTTCTCGTCGCGGCAGCCTGATCATCGCCGATAATGTTGTGCGTAACGGAGCAGTGATTGATCAAAGCAGCAACGATCCTAGCGTTCAGGGAGTGCGCCGCTTCAACGAACTGCTTGCCTCTGAGACGCGTGTCAGCGCCACCGCAATCCAAACCGTGGGCAGCAAAGGATACGACGGCTTTGCGATCGCGATCGTCACCACTGACCAATAAGGCATCGAGCTAACAATTCAAAATTAAACCTCTTGCAAAAGTCCTAAACACCCCAGCCTTAATCCCCTTTCGAAGATCGGGGAACTCGGGGCCCCCTCTGGGGATTAGGGGCAGGGAGACAAAGCGTAGCTTTGGCGGGGTGGGGTTCTTATTTCTGATTTATGCAAGAAGTCTATTGAAAATTCAAAATCCAAAATCGGTACGTCAACCAATCGGGCGATTACCAGGATTGACCGCATGAATATATTCACTACCCGCTCGCGGTCTTCCTCGTTTATAACAAGCTTCTTCTGGTTTACCCCATCCTAGCTGCAAAATCATTTCCAAAAAGCTAGAATTTTCCCACTTACACAAACTTGCCCATTCTGTTCTTTGAACAATTCTCTCGACATCAGATGTGACAATTTGTTGGTATTGTTTACTATTATTGAAACTCAAGTATAAATCCATCCCCATAGAGACTTCATACCAAAATTCTACGATGGAATTTTTAGCAGCTTTTAATATCTCTAAGTCACTGATGAGGGCTATTAACTCGGTGTTTACTTGGGGATAGTTCAAGTTTTTACCTTTGACTGTTACCTCCCGCCAGATAATACCTGAAACTTGATTTTCCCTCTGATAGTCATGAATTGCAGTTTTGAAATCTTGATAGGCAGTGAACTGTTGCAGCCCATCAGTTCTGAGAAACTGGTCAATTAGAGGATTGCCAGAGACTGTTATTTCTAATTTTAGGCGTTTTCCATTGAGGCAGGCTTGGCGTTCAGCTGCCAAAATTTGAATTAGCTCCTGGGTCGTGTAAACCTTTGACATCAGAATACACTCTATTTAGTCATTGGTCATTGGTCATTAGTCATTAGTCATTTGTTAGAGACTATAGACTAGAGATTAATTTTCTAAATGGTTAACACAGATATTTAAATATTATCCTTTGGTATCGGCAGAAATGTAGTAACAGATAGCACTAAAAATTAGGGCAGACCAATTTGGTCTACCCCATAAGTTATCTAGCTAACTCACTACTGAACTCATTGAAGGCTCGCCGCTTTAGCTTTGCTGTTTCCGTGCGTGGTAACAAATCAAAGATTTTGCGAAATTCATCGTCTATCTCTTCAAAAGCTACTTGACCCTTCTTATTCAAAACTACCTGACCGGATTTATTAAACACCACGACTTGAGGAACACCCCCAGAATAGTAATATCCTGGTTCTGTAGGGTCGTAGCTCTGTTTAGGCGGGATAGTATCTACATTAATCGGCATAATCTCTGCTACCCGACCATAGAATTCCTGTACCCGTGAAATCGAAATGGCGTATCTTTTGGAATCGCTGCTGTCATCCACATAAAAAGCCAAAAATACGGGTTTATGTTGCGCTAAAGTCTGAGCCAATGTCTGTCTGGGAGGAACCAATGAACCATTGCCAGCATAAACGACAAAGATGTTGCCATCATATAAATCATTATTAAGACCAGCATATGCAGGTTGCATACTGATAATGAACAGACTTGCAAGCAACAACAGGCATTTGGACAACCACCTTCGCCAGCCAGTAATTTGTTTATGTAAAAAAAGAAACTTTGTGCTATTCATCAAAAGGAACCTTGCAAGCTACTACTTGTCGTGAGTTTGTGCTGAATTCAGCAAACTGGGCTGGATATGTAATTACGCCCGCGTATTATTTTTTAAGATAACGCCTACTGAGATTATCTCTCGTAACTGGCTGGTATCGCTACGCTGAACTAAAATCCAAAATCTCAAATTCAAAATTGGTATGGCTGGCTTTTTCAGCCAGGATTCGCTAAACTCACGCATATTAAATTTGCAAGTTCAAGACTTCAATTAGCAACCGCCAGAAGACTAGGGTACAGATGTGGGAAACAAAATACAATTCATAGATAGGCTGCGATTGGCTTTCGCAGTGTCAGTGGCAAAAAGTGTGACGTTTATTGTGCAATTTTTGCGTCTGGGTGCTGCTAGTGTATTACCAGGCTCGATTGCTCGTCGTATTGAACCCCAACTTTTACAATTATTGAGTCAGCAAGTTAAAAACGGGGTGATTTTAATTGCTGGTACTAACGGCAAAACCACTACAGCGCTGCTTTTATGCACGATTTTAGAACGCAAGGGTTATCGCATCGCTCATAATTCTACAGGTGCAAATCTGGAAAATGGCTTGATCAGTGCGTTGTTGGAAAGTACCAACTTACTAGGTACACTAGATGTTGATTACGCCATTTTGGAAGTTGATGAAAATATTGTACCAAGAGTGTTAACGCCACTCCAGCCGCGAATTATTCTCTGTTTAAACTTGTTCCGCGACCAACTCGATAGGTACGGCGAAGTAGACACAATTAGTAAGCGTTGGACAAAAGTTATTTCTACCCTACCAATAGAAACGGTGGTAATTCCCAATGCTGATGACCCAACTTTATCTAATCTTGGTCAGCAGTTACCCCAACGGGTGTTATTCTTTGGCTTGAATGAACCAGAACATTATCTAGAAGCTATTCCTCACGCTGTTGATTCTATCTATTGTCCCAGATGTGGACATTCCCTAGATTACAAAGGTGTTTATTTGTCTCATTTGGGAGATTTTACTTGTCCCAAGTGTGGTTTTAGTAAAAGTAAACCGACTCTCGAAAGTAGTGAATGGTCGCAAATTCTGGTTGGTTTGTACAACAAATATAATACTTTAGCGGCTGCTACTGCGGCTATTGAGTTAGGAGTTGATGAAGTAACAATCAGAGATACTATTAACAATTTTCAAGCGGCGTTCGGTCGTGCTGAAGATTTAGTAATTAACGGTAAACGGGTGCGGATATTATTATCAAAAAATCCTGTAGGAACCAATGAAACCATTCGCGTAGTTACTCAAAGTACAGATAAAACCACACTGCTGGTATTGAACGATCGCACGCCCGATGGTACTGATGTATCCTGGATTTGGGACGTCGATACGGAAAAATTAGTCGAACGCGGCGGGACTTTAGTAGTGAGTGGCGATCGCGTCTACGATCTGGCTCTACGTCTACGTTACAGTCAAAAGTCCCCTGAGAGTACGTTAAATTTAATTGTGGAAGAAGATTTGCGACAAGCGATCGCTACTGCATTAGAGCATACACCAGACAATGAAACTTTGCATATTCTGCCTACCTATTCAGCCATGTTAGAAGTGCGAGAAGTTTTGACTGGGCGGAAAATTCTTTAAATTGGGGAGTGGGAAGTAGAGAAATTTTTCCCTATGCCCCATATTCCCTTGTCTAAAGACATAGTTAACAATTCAAAATTAAAAAATAATATCATGTCGGCCAAATTACCCATAATAAAAGAACCCCTCCCCGCCTGCGAGGAACTCGGTACCCCCTGTGGGGATTAGGGGCAGGGAGACAAAGCACAGCTTTGGCGGGGTGGGGTTCTCCGGGTTTAATAAGTAATCAAGCAGACATGATATAGGACTCGTATTTTATTTTTGAAAAAACTCACCTCTACCCCCTTCTTTCCAGTTAAGAGTTCCCTGTTCCCTGCCTACACAAGTAATTTCAGGAATCAAATCTGATTGTTATATAAATCACTTAAATTTGCCACATGCTCATTCAACACTTCCAGATGCTCTCACGCTACAATTCTCTGGCAAATCGTCGGTTATATGACGTTTGTTCACTACTTTCAGATGTAGAACTCAAGCAGACTCGACCAGCATTTTTCAAAAGTATTTATGGGACGTTGAATCATATTATGATCGGCGATCGCATTTGGATGGGACGCTTTACAGGTGAAGAGATGTCATCTCAAGGACTTGATGCCATTCTCTATGATAAATTTGAGGAATTGCGTGCAGCCCGTATTTTAGAAGATGAGCGGATCACAGCATTTATTGATGATCTAAATGATGACTTATTGAAGGGAATAATTACTTATACAAGTAATCAAGGTAAAATCTATAACGATCCCGTGAATCTATTGCTAGCCCATTTTTTCAACCACCAAACACATCACCGAGGACAAATTCACGATATGCTAACCCAAACGGAAATTGCTCCTCCAAGTCTGGATATGCATAGAGTGATTTCACCATAAGTTGATTAAAACTATTAGTTATTAATGAAGAGTTATTTATGAGTTCTCAAAATTTGGAATTAACAATTGGTTGGTTGTACCCGACGCTGATGAGTACCTATGGCGATCGCGGTAATGTAATTACTATAGAACGTCGCGCTCAGTGGCGGGGATACGATGTTAAAGTGTTACCCCTGGATCAAAATACCACAGCCGCAGATATTAAAACTGTAGATGTCATAGTTGGTGGTGGCGCACAAGATCGTCAGCAAGAAATTGTCATGCGTGATTTGCAAGGTGCGAAAGCTGACGCTATGCGCGAGAAAATTGAAAATGGGACACCGGGAGTATTTACTTGTGGTTCACCCCAATTACTGGGACATTATTATGAACCAGGATTAGGACAACGGATTGAAGGTTTGGGAATACTCGATTTAGTTTCCGTCCATCCTGGTGAAAATACTAAGCGTTGTATTGGCAACTTGGTAATTGAAGTGACAGCTTCACGTTTGGCGCGAGATTTGCAAGAGATGACGGGTAGTACACCATATTTGGTAGGCTTTGAAAATCACGGCGGACGTACCAAGTTGGGGAAAGTGGAAGCTTTGGGGCGAGTGGTGTACGGTTTGGGAAATAATGGAGAAGATGGGACAGAAGGAGCATTTTATCAGAATGCGATCGCTACTTATTCCCACGGGCCTTTATTACCAAAAAATCCTTTTGTCGCTGATTGGTTAATTCAAACAGCGCTGCGGCTAAAGTATCAGCAGGAAATTACCTTGCAACCTTTAGATGATAATCTTGCTGTACAAGCGCGGGAAGCGATGTTTAAGCGATTGAAAGTGAGTTTACCAAGTGTTGCTGCGGCGAAAGTTTAACCTCAGTTCGCTTATTAACCCTCTTCCCAACACGGGGAGAGGTTTGGAGAGGGGTCAAATTTGACATCAAGCAAGGGGGAAAAGTATGACTCAAGCCTTAGCTAAACAAGTAACATTTGATGAATTTGTCGCCTGGTATCCCGAATCTTTAGACAGGCATTATGAACTACATGATGGGGTAATTGTTGAAATGCCTAAGCCAAGAGGGAAGCACTCAGAGATAGCTGGGTTTATCAATGGTTTTTTGTTTATTGAAATCACCCGTTTGTCTATTCCTTGCTTTATTCCTAAAGAATGCATCATCAAGTCAATTAACACTGATTCAGGTTATGAACCAGATGTCATCGTTCTGGATAGACAAGCTGTTAGGGATGAACCACGCTGGAATAAAGAATCTATCATCACGCGGGGTAATTCCGTCAAGTTGGTTGTAGAAGTTGTTTCTACCAATTGGAGTGATGATTATGCCTTGAAGCTAGAAGATTATGAGTCTTTGGGCATTCTTGAATATTGGATTGTAGACTATCTAGGTTTAGGTGGTAGGCGCTTTATTGGCAATCCTAAACAACCAACTATCTCGATTTACCAACTAATTGAAGGTGAGTATCAAGTTAGGCAATTTAGAGGAAGCGATCGCATTCAGTCGCTAGCTTTCCCAGAGTTGAATTTAACTGCTGAACAGATTTTTCGGGCTGGAGAAGTCGCGTAAAAAACGGCTAAAAAAGTAAAAGAGTCATTACAACTCATTAATGAGTTACAAACACTTGTGCGCGAGTCTGAAATATTCATCCACAAGGCTCAAATACTAATTTACAAGTTCTAAGTTTTCGTGAGTGAGTCTCAAAGACTCGTCCCTGAGTATTTTGAGATTTATCGACGAATTACAAAGACTCGTGAACCGGCAAAATATACTCGTGAACTGGCAAAATATACTCGTGAACTGGCAAAATATACTCGTGAACCGGCAAAATATCCTCGTTCACGAGTATCAAAGACTCATTAACGGAGTTCATAGCTCCATTCACGAGTATTAAAGACTCATTGACGGAGTTCGTAGCTCCATTTACGAGTATCAAGGACTAGTTTACAAGCCAATCTGAACCATTATTAATGATAAATTATTTTGAGATTTCGTAAAAATTATTAGCGATCGCCTAGTGTTACACAGGATAGTAGATTGCTTTGATCACTTGCAGCATTGTCAATTAGCACCCGCGATCGCCTGAAACTCGAAGTTCTAGGAACCAATAGCCAAAGCCACTCAAGTAGACTAAAACCTAAGTCTGGAAATAATTTAGTCCTCTTAAGAAGAGTTTCGCTATCAGCCATAGGTTTCTAACCTGTGGCGGTTGTTGAGATTAGTGCAAAATATTAGTAGTTGCGAGATTGTCCAGCGAATCAGGGGCATTAAATATAATTTTAGTTGACAGGTGAACCTCAGTATGGAAAATACGCCTCAACGTTACCTTGAAAAAATCCGCGAAGCAAAAGAGAAAAAGCTTACAGAATTAGATTTAAGCAATGATTGGCGTACTAATGACGAGGAAAAATTAATAGAGATTCCTGCTGAGGTGTTTGAACTGAAATGGTTAGAGGTTTTGAATTTAAGCTACAACCAATTAACAACACTGCCAGAAGCGATCGCCCGCCTGCCACAACTCACTTCCCTGTATTTAAGCTACAACCAATTAACAACACTGCCAGAAGCGATCGCCCGCCTGCCACAACTCACTTCCCTGTATTTAAGCCACAACCAATTAACGACACTGCCAGAAGCGATCGCCCGCCTGCAACAACTCACTTCCCTGTATTTAAGCCACAACCAATTAACGACACTGCCAGAAGCGATCGCCCGCCTGCCACAACTCATCTCCCTGTATTTAAGCTACAACCAATTAACGACACTGCCAGAAGCGATCGCCCGCCTGCAACAACTCACCTCTCTGGATTTAAAAGGCAACAAATTAAGGACACTACCAGAAGCGATCACCCGCCTGCAACAACTCACTATCCTGGATTTAAGCGGAAACCAATTAAGGACGCTGCCAGAAGCGATCGCCCGCTTGCAACAAATCACCACCCTGGATTTAGACGGAAACCAATTAAGGACGCTGCCAGAAGCGATCGCCCGCCTGCAACAACTCACTTTCCTGGATTTAAGCGACAACCTCATCGAAAAGCCGCCGCCAGAAATTGTTGCAAAAGGTATTGCGGCGATTAGGGATTATTTTCGACAACTGAAAATGGAAGGCCCAGATTATCTGTGTGAGGCAAAGTTACTAATTGTTGGCGAAGGAGGAGCAGGGAAGACAACACTGGCGAAGAAAATTAAAGACCAAAATTATCAACTCCGAGAGGAAGACTCTACAAAGGGAATTGAGGTTATTCAGTGGAGTTTACCAATGGAAAATGGGGGAGAGTTTCGAGTCAACATCTGGGACTTTGGGGGGCAAGAGATTTACCATGCTACTCACCAGTTTTTCCTCACCAAGCGTTCCCTCTACGTTTTAGTGGCAGATACCCGCAAGGAAGACACAGATTTTTATTACTGGCTGAATGTGGTGGAACTGTTGAGCGATAACAGTCCGCTACTAATCATCAAAAATGAGAAGCAAAACCGCCACCGGGAAATTAATGAACTCCAGTTACGGGGGCAGTTTACTAATTTGAAGGAGACTTTAGCAACAAACCTTGCTGACAACAGAGGTTTAGAACAAGTTTTAGAACAAATCAAGCATTACGTTAAAAACCTACCCCATATTGGTAGTCCGCTGCCAAAAACCTGGGTTAGAGTCCGGGAAGCTTTGGAGAGTGACGTACGCAATTACATAGGCTTGGATGAATACCTGAATATCTGCCAGCAAAATAGGTTCACCCAAAGAAATGACAAGTTGCAGTTGAGCAGCTATCTACACGATTTGGGAGTATGCTTGCACTTCCAGGAAGACCCACTTTTGAACAAAACCGTCATCCTCAAACCCAAGTGGGGAACTGATGCAGTCTACAAGGTGCTGGATAATGAAAAGGTGATTCGCAACCTGGGCAGTTTCACGCGGTCTGATTTGGCAAACATCTGGTGTGAAGACGAATACGCCACGATGCATGATGAACTCTTGCGCCTGATGATCAACTTCAAGCTGTGCTACGAAATTCCTAGAAGCCAAGGAAAGTATATTGCCCCACAATTGCTATCTGCTAATCAACCATCCTATAACTGGGATGAAACCAACAACCTGATTCTGCGTTACACTTATGAGTTCATGCCCAAAGGCATCATCACCCAGTTCATCGTCGCCATGCATGAGTTGATGAATGAACAACAATGTGTTTGGAAAAGCGGCGTTGTTCTCAGCAAAGACCATACTAAAGCAGAGGTGATTGAATATTACGGCAAGCGGGAGATTAAGATTCGAGTCTTAGGTCGTCACAAAAGAGATTTGATGACCATAGTTACACATGAACTTGATAAAATTCATGACTCGTACAAGCGACTCAAGTACAACAAATTAATCCCTTGTAATTGCCACACCTGCAAAGATAGCCAAGAACCACACTTTTATCCCTTTGAGATATTGCGACAGTTTGTAGCTGATAAGCAAGAAGGCATTCAATGTCAAAAAAGCTATCAAATGGTTGATGTCTTACGCTTAATTGATGATGTAATGGACAGAAGGGAGTTACTGAAAGCAGAACAGCAAAAGAGTGGCGAATTTCTGTCTAATTCCTCTGAGACAAGAAGGGAAAATGTCGTTGTCATAATTAATAATGTAATTCAGCCATCAAAGCAAGAGAATAATTTTATGACAGAACCATCTAAACAGGAAGAAAATTCTAAACCAGAAGCACAGGTTACGCTTCCCTGGGCTTATCGAAATGGAATGTTCTATTTACTCGTATTCGCAATAGTCTTTAATACAGTTGGGATATTTGCAGGTATCTTACCAATTTATTCCCTAGCCCTAGTCATTATTGGTACTGTTTTATTTATAGTCATAATTGGAGTCTTACAACTGCGTGGAGATGATCGCCTTTCTGAGAAATCTTTTGTAGATTTGATAAAAATGGTACTGGAACAATTGCCTTTAATTGGCAATATTATTAAAAAGTTTCAAGGCAACAAATAACAGTATACAAAAAACCTATTTGAATTGTGAAAATTGCAAAACCTCTTGCCAAGAGCCAGGGCGAATGCAATTCGCGGCTATACAAACAAAGCCCACCTGCGTGGGCTAAGGAAAAATTGAGAGATTGAAACCTACGGAGGTGGTAAAGCCTTGTATAGGCGTGGTTTCTAACCGCCCTTTTCACTCTATTACTGTTCTTGACCTTTTTCCTGAAGGAGCGATCGCCAATCTGCGATCGCTTTCTCCGTCCACAGCCAATTTTTAGCTAATTTATCTACCTGGAAATTTACTGGATCAGACTCGATTACCGTTTGTCGCAACTTGATCGCTTCATTCAGATACTGTGTCTGCTTGCCATTAGGTTGACTAAGAGCAGATTTATACAGTCCAAGAGCTAAACCAGCATAGGAAGTTAAAGCATCTTCAGGTACTGCTGTCTTTGAATTTTTGTTCTGTTCTTTGAGAGCTAAATTCAAAGCCTTGAACCAAGAATCATTGGCTCGATTTAGATTGCCTTCTGTGTAATAGGCAAATCCCAAAGCATTATTATATAAAAGCGATTCTGGTTTAGCTTTTGTAGCAGTTTCCCAGTAACGGCGGGCATCATCGACACTATAGTTATTGTCTCCAGTTTGGATAGATTGCCAAGCTAATCGTCCCTTGTAAAAGTTCACAGATGCGTCATCAGCTTGTTTATTTGGAATCAGTTTCAGGGCAGTGTCAGCCGCAGCCAGTGCGCCACGATTAAGTAGTTCTTCTACAGTTAACAACCCACCTTGCAAGTCGCCCTGGCTCAATTTTTCTGTAGCGGTGGCGGCGACAATTCCAGTTGGTGCTGTCTGTAAATCGATATTTTGCTGCTTTTGAATGGGTAGAGACTGAGTGGGAATTACTGGTATGTTAGGCATTGCTTGGGGTCGATTTTGCCACCAATTTAAAGCGATCGCAGCTGCTAAGGCACTAATTCCCACAATACCCACAATCGGCCACAGCTTGCGGCGACGGGTACGATTTCTTGGTGGGGCTGGTTGCGATGCCTGGGTTGGGCTACGCCTACGCAAAAAATCAGCCGAATTTTGCCAATTTCCTTCAAGGTTCCCAGCAGCTTGAGGTGGCGGTGCTGGGGCTTCTCCCCACAAATCTACTTCCTTTTGCAAAGAAGTAATTTCTTCTGAAACCTGCCTTTGCTGAAGACTATTTTCGTGAATTTGTTGATCCAGTTCAGTTGGAGCTTTTTGGTTATCTAGCTGACGAAACAAATCCGAAACTATCGCAGAATCTTCTTCATAGCTTGGGTCATCATACTCAATTTCATCAACAAGATCGCCCCAAGTATCTTCACCTAGCCAGTCCAACCCAGAAAAGTCACGCGCCAAACCAGAAGGATTCATTTCCTCCATTCCTAAAGGTATCTCGGAATCATCTGCCATAGCAGAGTACATCGTAGAAGTTGACCCTAAAGGCGAACTATACTGATTCCGCGACTCTGCACTTTCGGATACCTCAGTTTCCTGGCTCAAGAAACCGTCAAATTCTGGCTGGAGATATAAAATCGGTAATGCCCAGTACATCTGGTGAGAACCATAGGCAGAAATTAATCCTTGGCGCACCCGACTTACGCACAAATCTACTGGATATCCCTGACTCAAGTTGCGATAAAATAATTGTGTGAGCGTCAGCGCCACTTCATCAGGAATCCGTTCTGACATCGCCAAAACGCTTCTAATTCCGCGCTTCACCAGACTTTCTGCCAAGTTTCGTTCACCAGTATCTCCAGAGGCATCAGACGCAGCTGTGTATGCCCCCAAGCAGGAGTTAAACACTGCCATTTGGATGTTATTGTTGACGAGCAAACCTGCCAGATCGTCCCCAGTTAAGATTTCCGTTAAGCCAGTTCTGCGACTAGCAAGATAAATTTCTCCGCCATTAGAGCCGAAGTTACTATGACCAGAGTAGTGGAGAACGTGGAATCTGCCTTGTTCTAGAGCTTGCGTCAGTTCTTCCCGTCCTGGTTGGTCTAAGACAGTGAGTTCAATTTCTGGAAAACGATTGCTACCTTCAGCAAGTCGTGGTACACGGTGAAGTTCTGCTTGCAGTTTGATCGCTTCCTGTTTCAGTAAGTCCAGACGGACTTGATCGGAGGGAGAAGCAATTACCATCAATACTTTTACACCACCTTCTTCTCGTGGTGTGGGCATATTTGGCGTAGGCGTAGCCCCCCGCAGGGATCGCAAAGGCGAAGCCCCTAAAATTCCACTTTGGAAGCGAGAAAAAGCCACATAAGGACCAGTAGCCAGAGGGCGATCGCCTGCGTGCATCACTTCCCAAGGCAGACGAGCTAACCTAGTGTCTTTTAGCCCCAAACGCAAGCGTAGTACTTGTTGATGGTTCTGGGCAATACCTTGGGCAGTAATCCAACTATCTCTAAGGGTGCCTTGAAATAGGGCGTTATAAAATTGTTGACCCAACGCCACCAAATTCACAGAGTTTCTGGCGATATCGCTTTCATTCCCGCCAGAAGCGAATATATCTCCCTCCAACACCGACTTCAACGGGTCATTCATCAAATGCCCAGCAGCCATCAACCAATCAGCTACAGGCCAACTCACCAATTCTTCTGCCAATGGTACCCCAGGCGCAACTTGTTCCGTCCGCACCAAGTAGTCATTTTGCCCTACAGGAGTTACCGAAATGTGGAATTCCTGAGTCACAGTTTCTCCTGTCCGCCTCCTAAATCTGGTTTGAAACGCGAAAGTTTCAAGTCGATTTTTCGCTCCCTCTGATAGCTTAGATGCATCCCACCCCTGAATGTTTCTGATTCTAGTTGTTTTGCTTTTTCTGCCTTTACAACTTTATCCGGATCGGATTACTTGAGACTAGAACATTTAATTGGTAGATGCACCTTGATCTTCAACTCCCCTAGTTGGCTAACACCACTGGGGGTTTTTTTCAATTTTGGCAAACAACAGCAACTTCTGACGCAGATATTCTCTACCTAAAAATAGTGCTTAACCTAGAATACTTGATTAATAGATGGATGTACCTTGATCTTTAGCTCCCCTAGTTCAGTTAATATCCACTCTTGTTTTTTTGACACACGACAACAATCAACTTTCTAATAAATTTATCCGGGGCATGGTGGTTAAACCTAGAACATTTAATTGGTAGATGCACCCTGATAACTAGCTCCCCTGGTTGGCTAAAACCCACTGGGGGTTTTTTATTACTCAATAAGTACAAAACTTACGCACTGAAAACCGGAAATCTATATCTGAATAAGTCCACGCCAGTTGCTTCTCCTGTTCAAAGACGCTCTTGCTAGGAAGCTTTAAGAGTGGGGAAATCCTTTAAGTAATTCCTACCCTGCGCGTTCCTATGTTGCTACCGCTACGCTAACAGCAAGGCACTGGCTCCCCTCAAAAAGGGAACTCTAACGAACTTTTTCAGGGGTTTAGGGGATCTCTTCTGCATAAGAAAGAAAGCAGTAATCATCTCTGACACACACATTTTGGCAGCGCACCGGTCATTTAATTGGTAGGTCTGTCCTGATAACTAACCCCTCTGAGGTTTTTCTCTGATAAACAATAACAACTTCAATCTTTGCTAGTTTATCCGGTAGCTACCCATTTGCCTGAGAAAAGATTATTGGTAGATGCACCCTGATAACTCACTCCCCTGGTTGCCTAACACCCACTGGGGTTTTTTATTAAAAATAATAACTGACCATTGTACAAATTTATCCGGACTATGGTCTTCAACCTGAGAACATTTAATTGGTAGATGCACCCTGATAACTAGCTCCCCTGGTTGGCTAACACCCACTGGGGGTTTTTTTATGCGATCGGCCACATAACTGGAATGCACCACTACTATTCTTACTACTGGTGGTAGACTTTGAGTCTCCTCCTGTTGCCAGGATAGAGCATAACCTGCTCACTCAGTCCCTGAATCCCTTTCTTTTTATTGTGAGCTAGAGATGCCACTTCAGAATGATTGTTTTGATATTTAATCACATTCTTAATTTTTTTTCTATATTTTCACCTTTACCCCTTTGTCTACAAGCAATCCTGCTGTCAACCTCAGATCAGAGCTTCCTCGCCAACTAGATCATATTTCTCGTTCCCAGGTTCAGCACATGGGTGACAAGTAAAGATTATAAACTATTTGTCAATAAGCAATAATACTAAAAAAAATTATAATGATTTTGACAGCTTATGAACACTTAGAAAGAAAAGGCTTTGAAGTACGGAAACGACTACTGGGGGCGATAAATTGTGACTCAAGCTATACCTAAACTAGTAACCTTTGAAGATTTTGCAGCTTGGCGGCCCGAAGGCGGAAGATACGAATTATATGATGGCGTGATTGTTGAAATGGCACAACCAGTGGGGGACCATGAAGACGTCGTTGGTTTATAGCAAGAAAACTAACAGTAGAATTTGACCGATTAAATTTACCTTATACAATCCCCAAAACTGCGCTTATTAAACCAACTAAGTCGGAATCTGGCTACTCCCCAGATGTGCTGATATTAAATCGTCCTAATTTAGTGAATGAGCCGCTATGAAAAAAGAATCAACTGTAAGCCTTACAGCATCAATTCCTTTAGTAGTTGAGGTAGTTAGCATCAATTGGGATGACGACTACTACACAAAACAGGGTAAGTATGAGGGTATTGGAATTCCTGAATACTGGGTTGTAGATTATCTCGGTCTAGGCGCTAAAAAGTTTACTGGCAACCCCAAACAGCCTACTATATCTATTTATCAATTAATCGATGGTGAATACCAAGTTGCTAAATTTAGAGGCGATGCCCGTATCGTCTCGCCTACTTTCCCAGAATTGAATTTAACCGCCGAACAGATTTTTCAAGCTGGAGGTCTGCCAACGTAGCCACCGACCGCGCAAGGTCAATCTTTGTGAAGACAGGCGATCGTATTTCTTAACACTTAGGGATTAAGAGATGACTAATGTTAAGAATTTGCAAATGATGTCCGAGCAGGAAAATAACCTTATATTTCGTGTTTAGCTAAAAAAGTAAAAATACCGGAAAGTTTTATGAAGAAAACTCTAAAAGCTTCCTAAAGCTTGACAAGTATTCTATAGACTTCTTGCATAAATCAAAAATTAAGAACCCCACCCCGCATTTGAGTAAAGCAAACGCTCCCCTCCCGAAGAGCGGGGAGGGGGGTGGGGTGTTAGGGACTTTTGCAAGAGGTCTTATTTTTTTTATATTCAACAAACATAACAACAGAATTTTCCACTACTTCTGCTTCAATCATCTCATTTCTATTTTTATTATTAATTAATTTTTCTAAACATGAGTATTTTTCTCTTTTTGTCCCTATTGGTTCTTAATTACAAAACTCCCCCTTCTCCTCGGTCACTACACTTAATACTAATTATTAACATTAAGCCTCTTTAAATATTCGTTCTTACTAGTTATTCTGTACTATTTGATTGATATTTTTTTGATGTGTGACAGTTGGGGTGGGGAATGTGGGCTAAAATGCCCTGGAAGCAGCTAATGATAAGGGAATGAGAATAGTGAGAATGGATACATTCTAGAGGAAAATGGCTAGGATGCTTATAGTATAGGACTTGTGCTAGATTTAAAGTATTATTTCAATAACTTTAGGCAACTAAGGGAGATCGGAAGATAATAAGAAGTTGTAGTTCGTACTCAAATGCTGACAACAAGTGTTTCGAGTATTATCTGAGCATTCATTTATAGAGATAAAGATGGCTGAAAGTACTAATTTTAATTTATCTAGATATAACCCAGAAGCGATTGAGGAAAAATGGCAAAAAACATGGCTAGAACTTGGCTTAGATAAGACACCTATAGCTAGCAACAAGCCAAAATTTTACGCTTTATCTATGTTCCCTTATCCATCGGGCAGCCTACACATGGGTCACGTCCGTAATTATACGATTACAGATGTGATTGCCCGCCTCAAGCGAATGCAAGGGTATCGAGTAATACACCCAATGGGTTGGGATGCCTTTGGCTTGCCAGCAGAAAATGCCGCCATTGACCGTGGTGTACCTCCAGCAAAGTGGACTTATGAAAATATGGCCCAGATGCGGCAGCAATTGCAGCGTCTTGGTTTATCCATCGATTGGGAATGCGAACTTGCCACCTGTTCACCTGATTATTACAAATGGACACAATGGATTTTCTTGCAGTTTTTGCAAGCGGGGTTAGCTTATCAAAAAGAAGCAGCTGTAAACTGGGACCCCATTGACCAAACTGTATTGGCAAATGAGCAAGTTGATAACGAAGGACGTTCTTGGCGCAGTGGGGCAATAGTTGAGCGCAAATTATTGCGGCAGTGGTTTTTTAAGATTACTGATTACGCCGAAGAATTGCTCAATGACTTGGATAAGTTGACAGGTTGGCCGGAACGCGTCAAATTGATGCAGGCAAACTGGATTGGTAAATCTACAGGCGCTTACCTAGAATTTCCCATCGTTGGGATAGATGAAAAAATCGGCGTATACACCACACGTCCAGATACAGTTTATGGTGTCAGCTACTTAGTATTAGCACCAGAACATCCCTTAACAAAGCGCGTCACCACAAAAGAACAACAAGCGGCAGTAGAAGTCTTTATAAAAGAGGTTTCCAATCAAAGTGAGTTGGAACGTACCGCAGAAGACAAACCTAAGCGGGGTATCCCCACAGGTGGTAAGGCAATTAACCCGTTTACAGGGGAAGAAGTGCCTATTTGGATTGCTGACTATGTACTGTATGAGTATGGTACTGGGGCAGTGATGGGTGTACCAGCACACGATGTCCGAGATTTTAAGTTTGCTAAAAATTACGATTTGCCAATTGATTTTGTCATCGCTTCCCCAGATGATGTTGCAGGTTTTAACTTAACTCCAACATCAGAGATTGATCAAGTCTCACAACTCATTCAAATTGACTATAACGGGGCATACACTGAACCAGGAATTTTAATTAATTCTGGGGCTTTTACTGGTATTGCTTCCACAGATGCGAAACAAGCAATAATTGAATACGCCGAACAACAAGGTTTTGGTAAAGTGCGGGTGCAATATCGCTTGCGGGATTGGTTAATTTCGCGGCAGCGTTACTGGGGCGCACCGATACCTGTAATTCACTGTCCCAACTGTGGGATAGTGCCAGTTCCTGATAAAGATTTGCCAGTACAGTTGCCGGAAGAGGTGGAATTTACTGGACGTGGCGGTTCACCTTTGGCTCAGTTAGAAAGCTGGGTAAATGTGCCTTGTCCAACTTGTGGCACTCCGGCGAAGCGGGAAACTGATACGATGGATACTTTTATTGATTCCTCGTGGTATTTCTTGCGTTTCCCTGACGCTAAGAATGAACAACAGGTTTTTGATTCGAGTAAAATTAACGACTGGATGCCAGTTGATCAGTACGTAGGTGGGATTGAACACGCGATTTTACATTTGTTGTATTCGCGGTTCTTTACTAAGGTTCTGCGGGACAGAGGGTTACTGAACTTTGACGAACCGTTCCAACGCCTGTTAACTCAAGGTATGGTACAGGGTTTAACTTACCTAAATCCCAACAAGGGCGGTAAAGATAAATGGATTCCTTCTAATCTGGTAAATTCTGCTGACCCCCGTGACCCTCAGACAGGCGAACCATTACAACGTCTCTACGCTACCATGTCTAAGTCAAAGGGTAACGGTGTCGCACCAGAAGATGTAATTTCCAAATACGGTGTAGATACAGCGCGGATGTTCATCTTGTTCAAAGCGCCGCCAGAAAAAGACCTGGAATGGGATGAAGCCGATGTGGAAGGACAATTCCGCTTTTTAAATCGGGTTTGGCGTTTGGTGACAGATTATATTGCGGCTGGGGTATCTCGTAAGAAAGCCCAATCTGATTTAACTAAGACAGAAAAGGAATTGCGGCGAGCGATTCACACGGCTATTCAAGCGGTGACGGAAGACGTGGAAGACGAATATCAATTCAACACAGCTATTTCAGAATTGATGAAGTTGAGTAATGCCTTAACTGATGCTGACGCGAAAAATTCACTAATTTATGCAGAAGGTATTCGGACTTTGGTGGTATTACTAGCACCCTTTGCACCACACATTGCTGATGAATTGTGGCATTTGTTGGGTAAAAGTGATTCAGTTCACACTCAAACTTGGCCATCATTTGACCCTGTTGCTTTGATAGCTGATGAAATCACTTTAGTGATTCAAATTATGGGTAAAACTCGCGGCTCGATTCAAGTACCAGCACAAGCAGATAAAGCAGCGTTGGAGAAATATGCCCGTGAATCAGAAATTGCCCAGCGTTACATTGAGGGTAAAGAGATCAAAAAGGTCATTGTGGTGCCTGGAAAGTTGGTGAATTTTGTAATCAGCTAAGTACAGCTTTGCCTAAAATCGTGGCGAATTGAGGGTTGAAATTTAAACGCAAAGGGAAGGCAGCGCAGTCTTGGGGGTTTCCACGCCACTTGCTTTATGCCGGGGAACTCGTCCACCGCAGTGGCTCCCCATGAGCGACTGCCGTCGCAGAGGGAAGCGCAGAGGGACGCTGAGAATTGAGTTGAAGCGATCGCGGTTATCGTTTTTGGTTGAGACTCGGCTAGTAGTCTGTCAAGCGTTTATTTAGGTTGCAGCTATGCGATCGCTCGAAGAAAGCGCTTCACGCAAAATGGTAGCATTTGTGTTTGTGCGATCGCTTTGCTGGTACTACTTATGGCCGAAAATAAAATTGTAAATGTAGCTTGACAAAACATCAGAGGATTTACATGCGTGACATTCAAAGAGTTAGAACAACAACTTCTTGCCCTCAGTCATGGTGAAAAATTGCAGGCTATACAGTTACTTGCTCAAAGTCTCGGCAACAATTGGCAAGGAATTGAGAAAACTCCTAGAGTCTGTGGTGGAGAGGCTCGCATCACTAAAACTCGTATTCCCGTCTGGGTATTTGTGGAAGCTCGCCGTCTTGGATATAGTGATGCTGACCTTTTGACGAGCTATCCAACTATTACAGCTATAGATTTAGCTAATGCTTGAGTATATGCAGAAGCTCATCCCGATGAAATCGAATTAGCAATTGAGCGTAATCAGGTAGCCTAGTCGATGGTACGGTTTTATGCAGATGAACAGTTTCCCTTTCCAGTTGTGGAATTATTACGCGCTTTGGGGCATGATGTTTTGACAGTTCAAGAAGCAGAAAATGCAGACCAAGGTATACCTGATGAGGAAGTGCTAGCATTTGCCATAAGTCAAGAACGCTCAATATTAACTATCAATAGAGTTGATTTTATCCCTTTGCATCGTCGTGATTATAAGCACTTCGATATTATTGTTTGCACGAACAATCGTAATTGGGAACAGTTTGCAGCACGCATAGATACGGCTGTGACAGCAGAAGAACCGTTACAAGGAAAACTAATTCGTGTGGTACGTCCAGTCACTTAAAAAGGTTTTGATGGAACACACGTATACTAAAGTCATAAAGCATCTGTTGCAAGAAGTATTGTAACAGTAGTTTCCTTCTCTGGTTGATGTGTATTTAAAAACATCTGTATGATCATCCAGTGAGTATGACTGTTTTATTTATACACGAAAATGCGCTTGAGAGTTTTGCTCACTCAAGCGCTTTCCCGTAAAAGCTTATACCAGCTCACTCGTTTGATGTAACATTTGAAATCTGCAACACTCCCTTAGGAGAGAGCATTGCGGGGATAACTTGTGACAAACATGTGGTGAAATGGTATCACTCCTTGCACTAACTAAGAATATCTCTTTTGCAAGAATACCGGGGATCTGGTGAGTGACAGTTTATGAACTGAACACTAGTTAAAAACGACTCATCGTGAATGGTAACTAACAAAACTAAGCACGATTGTAGCAATTTTGTAAGTATAGTATAAAAAATTATAGTTTCTTAGCGTAGGCATCGCCGACCTCTAAGTGTAGTTTCACAATGTGCAGCAATTAGTAGCATAAATATCTCAACTTCGGCGGCAAATAAACCATAAACCATCAATAGAGAATCGCCATCTAGTAAGCCAGAGAAGTCTTGAGTATTAGCATTGAAGCGATTTTGACTGAAATAAATCATCACCGACTCCATAGATGGAGGTATTCTTTAGAGAATGGCAACCCAATCACCAATCTTCGACCCAAACAGATTGAAAACTTTGGTTTGGGTATCTTCTATCTCTTAACAAACGGTGTCATCTTACTCTTGGGCATAATGTAGGCCGTTACTTCCTTCGTTGAAGCAAAACGCAGCTTTCTCACCGACGATTCCCGCGATATTGAAAAGGATTTCGCGTGTTTCTATAAAAAAAACAGAAGCAGATTATGGGTAAGATTTAAGAATTCATCATACCAGTACCTAAAATTGCGAGAGTCTAGATAGACGCTTCACCATTAGCTAAAATAGTCACTTCCCTACGAGCAGACACCCTAACCTGGTATCTAAGTATGTGGTAAGATTGCCTAGAACAGAGGTTTCATCTGAGTTCGAGTCTCGTATAAATTGCAAAGGTCAAGCTGACCGATGATTAACTCCCACGATACTTTTCCTATAGATTTGGAAAATATACAACAAGGCTGGTGACAAACTGAGTGGAATTTGTAGATGAATATCTAAGATTTTCTACCAGACTTAACCAACTTCCCACAATTTTGACTTTTATTTGACTTTTAGGATACACACATGAACGATAAGCTGATGCTGATGATTCCAGGCCCAACCCCGGTGCCAGAAGCTGCGTTACTGGCATTAGCCAAGCATCCGATTGGACACCGTACTAGTGAATTTAGCAACATATTGGCAGAGGTGACGGAAAACCTCAAGTGGCTGCACCAAACCCAAAGTGATGTGCTGACGCTGAATGTCAGTGGTACGGGTGCTGTAGAAGCCGCAATAATTAATTTTCTCTCTCGGGGCGATCGCATTTTAGTTGGTTCTAATGGTAAATTTGGCGAACGCTGGGTAGAAGTTGGTCAAGCCTACGGTTTAAATGTAGAAGAAGTTAAGGTGGAATGGGGAAAACCCTTAGACCCCGCAGTATTTGCCGAAAAACTCCAAGCAGATACTCAAAAGCAAATCAAAGCCGTAATCATTACCCACAGCGAAACCTCGACGGGTGTGTTGAATGACCTAGAAGCCATCAACCGCCACGTCAAAGAACACGGTGAAGCTTTAATTATCGTTGATGCCGTGACGAGCTTGGGTGCGTTCAATCTACCCGTGGATGCTTGGGGTTTGGATGTAGTCGCCTCCGGTTCCCAAAAAGGTTATATGATTCCGCCAGGATTGGGTTTTGTCTCTGTCAGCCCCAAAGCTTGGGAAGCTTACAAAACTGCGAAGCTACCAAAATATTATTTGGACTTAGGCAAATATCGCAAAGCCACAGCCAAAAATACAACTCCATTTACTCCGCCTGTGAACCTGATTGTAGCGTTGCACACCACGTTACGAATCATGAAAGAGGAAGGTTTGGAGTCAATATTTGATCGACACGAACGGCTCAAGAATGCTACCCGCGCAGGTATTCAAGGGTTAAATTTACCCTTGTTTGCAGCAGATAGTTCCGCTAGTCCGGCGATTACAGCTGTAGCACCACAGGGAATTGAACCGGATAAGATTCGGTCATTGATGAAAAAACGCTTTGATATTGCCCTTGCAGGTGGTCAAGACCATTTGAGTAATAAGATTTTCCGCATTGGTCACTTGGGTTTTGTGAGCGATCGCGATATCCTCAGCTGTATAGCATCCTTAGAAGTTACCCTAACAGAACTTGGCTACGAAGGCTTTACCCCTGGATCTGGTATAGCAGCAGCAGTTAGAGTGTTTAGTCAGTCCTGAGTACCGAGTGCTCAGTATTGTTATTTATACTCAGCACTAAATCAAAAGTGCGAGTTGATAAGCTAATCTTATTAATTTGCATACAATCAATAGCTAAGAGGCTAGCACGATTGGGTTTCCCCATTTTGAATTTTGAATTTTGAATGCTTACCTATGCTGTCTCTAGCCAATCATAAATTTTTTCTAACTGCTCTAGAGTAATCAACCCATACTGCCAAAGAATCATTGCCAAAGGGCCTGGATCTTGCTCCCGATGGCGAAGCGCCACCGCCAGTGATGCTGTGGAAATTGCCAAATCTTCTTGTAAAAAATGAATCATTCGAGAATATTTTGATGGTGACATTTGTATCTCACCTCCTTGTAGAGAATGTATTGTCATATATCAGTTCACCATTGCTCGGTAGCCAGTAGCCAGTAGTCAGTATTTCATCTGTCACTGTGCCGTTATCGGCTATACAGCTTAGCACAGTTTTTTTGATCGGCCTTTAGTAAAGGCTTTTGATAAAGGGTCTGAGAAATAGAAATTTTCGTACAAATCATCTGCTCGCTTCTTAAGCAGTATTTTTATTTAGTTAAGCTGGCTTCATCTTGTTTACTTTTGTGCCTTATTTAATTACACATGTAGTAACAAAGATTCCATAGCCTATACTCTCTTATTGGCGACTATTTACACTTGCGCCCAAGGGAATATTTTTGCAACCAAACCTTAAGACCGCGATTTCAGGTTGGAGACAGTAGAATTTTAGATTATTACCACAGTTTTTAAATGGTAGCGTTACAGATGACTTTTTACCACAATACGTGATATTTTTTACAAAAAAAATATAGATTTCGATAGTACAGGCTCTCAACAGAGAAACCACCCAAATCTTTATCCCCGCAAAGGTCCGAAGTCTCAAAACTCAATTTTGACAATATCACCCACTTTCAACTTCAATTCGGCAGCTCTTCCAGAGCGAAGTTCAATCACCTTATCGATTGGTGTATTGGAACCATAGGTAGGACAAGGCTCACTTGCACAAGGAGGTGCAGCAGCCTGAATATATTTAACTACACCGTTATGTAAAAATACCATATCCAAGGACACAGGTACATTCTTCATCCAGAAACTGACTGATTGTGCTGAAGGGAAGCCAAACAGCATCCCTCGGTCATCAGGCAAAGCTGGTCGATACATCAACCCCATCGCTTGCTGTTCTGGGGTCTGCGCGACCTCTAATTGAATCTTTGTGCCATTAGGAACAATAGCTTTAGCAGAAATTGGTAGTGTTTGACCTAAAGGTGCTGGAGTTTGAGAAGCAGAGGTGGGGGTGGGAGGTTTAGCTGTTGTTGGCGCAGAACAGCCCATCAGAAATATACTCAGCAACATCGAGAGCAAACTTAGCCGACAAGTCATATAGTTTTTTGATTTTGTAATTTAGATTTCAATTTTACAGAATTTACGCCGATTTGTATTTGAATAGACCAGCTTGTAGAGACGTTTGATGAAATGTCTCTAAGATTCTCTTAAAACGTAGCCGACACCGCGCACTGTCTGAATAAGGCGCTTTTGACCTTCATCTTCAATTTTTAACCGCAAGTAACGGATGTACACCTCAATTACATTCGACTCACCCAGAAAGTCGTAACCCCAAACATTTTCTAGAATTTGTTCGCGGGTTAACACCTCACGAGGATGTTCCATGAGGAATTTTAATAGTTCAAATTCCTTCATTGTCAAATCAATTGTCCGTCCGTTGTGTATAGCACGGCGAGTTGCTATGTCTAAAATTAAATCCCCAAAGCGTAACTGCTCCGTGGTATCTAAATCGGGTTTTAAGTAGAGGCGAATCAACTTCAAAAAGTCTTCTGAGCGGTAAGGCTTGAGGATGTAATCATCGGCTCCAGCTTCTAGACAAGCTACCCGATCATCAACTGTATCCCTTGCCATTAAAATCAACACAGGCGATCGCAGGCCAGTGCTTCTCAGATTTTTGCACAATGAGAGTCCTGATTCTCCTGCTAGCATCCGGTCTAAAACAATTAAAGCAGGCTGGCGATCGCGACAGTGTTGTAAGCCACTGGTCGCATCATGAGCCAAAATTGATTCATAGCCGGCTTCTTGCAAATCGCAAGAAAGCTGATTTGCTAGGCTCTCATCGGTTTCAATCACCAAAACACATGGACTTTGAGCAACTGTCATAACAATTTGAGATATTGGATTTGGGGTTGTAAAGATATTCCAGAGAAAATCTTTACATCAGTTAAAAGTGCAATTACGAGTTTTTAGTGATGGAGCAATCCTGATTTGACTACGCTGCTAAGAATCTTTTAGCACGTTCAGGTGTCAGCCATCGAATTCTCCAATGCAATCTTAATAACTACCTCCAAATACCATCCATACAGCAGTAGTTGTGGAAGGAAATCACCAAACTGGGCATTTGGCATTGTTAAAAAGGCAAGTGAACAAACAGAAAATTCTTTCCCATGCCCCATGCCCCATGCCCCATGCCCCATGCCCAATACCTACGGCAATTCTACCGAAGTTGGTTTGGCGATATGCGGTAAACCCCAACCTAATTTTTCTCGCAAAATTCGGAAAAACTCAGGCGGTTGCAAGCGGATAAATCGCACACTATATTGCGATCGCTCCATATAAACTCTATCCTCTGGTAGGATATAGCACCCGCCATTACCATCTACCACCATCACCAGCCGAGGAATATTTACTGGGTAGATATTCACCGATTCGGTATCTGGAAATACCAATGCTCTAGAAGCTAGGGAATGAGGACAAATGGGTACTAGCTGTAAAACAGGTACGCCAGGAGTTACCACTGGACCACCAGCACTCAATGAGTAAGCTGTAGAACCAGTAGGCGTAGAAACAATCACACCATCCGCCGCAATATCTACTGGCGCATGACGCCCTATGGCAATTTCAAAATGGCACATAGAGGTCAAAGGTTCCCGGTGCAGCACCATTTCATTCAAGCAGAGGGCTTCCCACAGTACTGAATCTCCCCGAAACACTTTGACGGTGAGCATAGCTCGTTCTTCAATTTCATACTCACCCGCCATCGCCTGTTCTAGTGCTTGGGGCAATTGATTCAAGAAAGTTTCTGTCAAAAATCCCATGTGGCCGGTATTCACTGTGAGCAGTGGAATACCACAGGGGGCTACTTGACGAGACGCTGCTAAAACAGTGCCGTCTCCCCCTAATACCACTGCAAACTTCATATCTGAATCAAAACCAGGAGGCGTCAGACCGTCAATGGGAGTGTGGCACACAGGACTCTCAGGCGTAGAGTAGCCCAGTATTCCACCGATACTAGATGTGATACATACATTCCAACCGGCTGCGGTTAGCTTGTCTTTCAACTCGATAGCGACGCGACCCGCTATCGGTTTAATGTCATTGTAGATAATGCCTGCTTTCGGCACACTCAAATATCCAAATTTAGGCGATGCTCTGTATTATGTAATCCTTACACATTTTTGGTCATCTAGTCATAAATCTAGAGTCAAATGTCCAGAATCTAGAGTTTAATGACTAATGGCTGTTTTGTAATGACTATTGACTATTGACTTTTGAAGACTGTTTAAAAGGAGTTTTTTTAGGTTTCTGCTTCTTGCTTTTATTTTTCTGGTAGTCTAACTCTTTGAGCTTCTTCATGATTCGGCTGAAGTACTCTTGTAGATAGCTTTCTAGGGTTGTGGTTTGTTGCTGATCTAAGCCAAAAACTGTGTATACTTCATCCATTGAGGCATTTAATTGTTTACCACTAGCCAAAACTTCTGTAAACGCTAGCCTGTCCGCAACGTTCCATCCCCACTGAAAGAACCGCATTAAGCCCCGCACAGCACGCAGTAAGTTTATTGGCATCCGCGTTACCCTGGCATCTTTTCCAGATAAGCGTTCGCACAGGTTGATAATTTCTTCTGCACTCCATGCACGAGTACCGACTACAGGAAAAGCTTGATTTTCCGTTTCCGGCACACTCAATGCACGGATTGCAAACTTCGCAACGTCCTGAGTATCCATATAGGCGATGGGAGAAGAATTACCAGTTACCCAAACTGGCTGTGCTTCCAAAATCGGAATCCCATACTGACCGATTAACCCTTGCATAAAACCAGCTAGCCGCAAAATGGTATAATTCAAGCCTGACTCAGCTAAGAATAGTTCTGTACATCGCTTAATTTCCATTAGCGGTACTTCTGGGTATTTATCGGCATCCAAAATTGAAAAGAAGATAAAACGCTCTACACCTGCTGCAATTGCTGCTTGAATTAATGCTACTTTGCCGTCCCAGTCCACTTGTTTGATACTCAGTGAATCTGTAGGGCGAGATGTTGATGCATCAATAACTTGGGTTACACCAACTAAAGCTTCCGCTAGGCTTTCGGGATAACGCAAATTTCCTGGTACCAGTTCTGCACCCCATTCTTTGAGAAAAGCTGCTTTTTTGCTACTCCGCACGAGGCAGCGTACTTTATATCCTTCATCGATTGCACGACGAGCCACTTGTCTTCCTAATGTGCCAGTGGCACCGATGATTAATAATGTCATGAGGGTTGTAATAAATTTTAATGTTTTATGAAAAGAATGTTATCAGGATAACCTATGCAAACAAAACTTTACATCTTTTCTCAGAAAATCTATTTATTTGGATAGACTCATGGGAAAATCACTGTCCGGTTAACGGACAAGCTTTTTTCCCAGTTAGCGAAAAGTATGAACGCCGACTTGGGGCGAACAGAACTTTTCCATCAAAAAAGGGAGTGGGGATTAGGGGCAATGGGGAATGGGGAGAATAATAATTCTTAACTCCTGTACAGACGCGATTAATCGCGTCTCTCCTAACTCAGCACTCAATTATTCTTCTGAGCCTTGAATTTTCAGTAACAACGCGCCTAAAGCCCAGCCCACGAAGATTAAACCGAAGGATAATAGAGCTGCATTCAAAATTTCGCCGCCCATTGGTGTGATTCTCCTTATGCAAAGTGGTGTGTAAACTAGGTCTACCAGAAGCTTTTCAATAGTTGCTGTAGGATTAGACCTGTGTAAATAATTTTAAACTAGTTTAGCAGGTAATCCCTACTGGTTTGGGAGGCAATCCCTACTGTTGAGAGAAGCGAAGATGGGGAAATTAGGAAAATTTGATGATAATAATTATGAAGAAATTTTATGTACCAAAAGAATCAAGGTAATTTAATAAATTTTAGCAAAGAGAATCGTCCGCGTTTGGCGCTGACGCTGGGAGATCCGGCGGGGATTGGGCCGGAGGTGATTTTGAAAGCTTTAGCAGATGCAGAAATTAGTAAAAAATATGACGTTACACTGGTGGGTAATGGGGATTTGCTGGTACAAATTTATCGCAAATTGAATTTAACTGAGAATTTAGCACCTTTGGCAAATCCAGACGAGTTATCAGTCATCGATGTGGAGTTGGATGGGAAAATTAAAGCTGAAATTATCCCAGGAATAGGTAATGCGGCGAGTGGTGCGGCTAGTTTTGCGTATATGGAATCTGCGATCGCTCAAGCACTCGCTGGTAAATTTGATGCTATTGTCACCGGGCCGATCGCTAAATCTGCTTGGAAAACCGCCGGGTATAATTATCCAGGGCAAACTGAACTTTTGGCACAAAAATCAGGTGTTGACCGTTTTGGGATGTTATTTGTAGCGCGATCGCCCCATACTAATTGGACATTCCGCACCTTACTAGCCACCACACATATTCCCCTACGTCAAGTAGCCGATACATTGACACCGCAGTTGTTGACACAGAAATTAGATTTGCTGGTGGAGTGTTTGGAGAAAGATTTTGGTATAGAAAATGGGAGAATTGCGATCGCCGGGTTGAATCCCCACAGTGGCGAACAGGGACAACTTGGACATGAAGAACAGGATTGGTTAATTCCCTGGTTAGAGCAAGAGCGGGAAAAACGACCACAATTGCAGCTAGATGGGCCGATACCGCCAGATACGATGTGGGTTAAACCTGGTCAAGCTTGGTATGGAAATTCTTTAGTACAAAATCCTGCTGATGCTTATCTAGCACTTTACCACGACCAAGGCTTAATTCCTGTGAAGTTGATGGCGTTTGATCGGGCAGTTAATACTTCTATAGGTCTTCCTTTCGTTCGGACTTCACCAGATCATGGAACAGCGTTTGATATTGCAGGTAAGGGAATTGCTGATGCTACGAGTATGAAGGCAGCAATACATTTAGCAGCTGAGTTGGTTAGTCGAAGATTGGCGGTGGGTTGTGGTTAAAAGTTCTTTGTTGCAATATTTACTCGGAGTAATGCTTACTTGAATTTTGAAATTATCGGAGACATCACCAATATTGAAATAATTGCTGTTGGTAACTCCATTCGTGAACTAGAACGCTTGCGTAAAACTTATGGTTCAGTACGGTGGCGGAAACTTAAAGGCTTTGCAACCATTAGCTTAGACGACGGAAGCATTTATGAAACTGAGTTACACTGGTATGAAGCCCACGGAATTGGTAAGAAAGAAATTAAAATAAAACGCTTTCTATAGGAGTCGTTATGCAGTCAGCGAACACAGAAACTCAATATGTTGTTTGCATTAGCAACAAAGATTATCATGCTTCTTTAGAAATTCGGAAAGTTTACCAGACTGTTCCTGATTCTGATGCTGTTAAGCACCGAATGATTAGAGTTATTGATGAATCAGGTGAAGACTATTTATATCCTAGCAATTATTTTGTATTGATTGAATTACCAAAAGCGGTTGCAGAAGCTTTTTCTCTAGCTAGTTAAATAATTCGTAATTCGTAATTAAGTTTTGCATTAGCGAGTCCGCGTTCGCTTCTAGCGTCTCGTAGAGAGCTTCTGGGGATTTGAACCCCAAACTTTGTTAAAATTTAATTATTCGTTGCAATGACTCTAAAATCTATTTCAAAAAATAGCTGCTACTCATCACCAAAGCTGCCTTGAATTATTATAACTTTATCATCGAAGCTATTTATTAGCTTCAAGTAAAGGCAATTTATAAATACCAGTCATCTGTTTTTCAGGCGACTGGTATTTATTTTTTTGTGCTTTTGTGCTTAGAGAAAAAAGAGGCTAACACCTAAAGTAAATGAGGAAAAGAAATAAAGAGTTGTACTCCAATAGTCGTGGAGTGGAATAGACTTTAAATATTTTTTCTGAACGCTTCGCGCTGAAGAAATAAAGAATAGGCTAACGCCTAGAGGGAATGAGGAAAAGAAATAAAGAGTTGTACTCCAATAGTCGTGGAGTGGAATAGATTTTAAATATTTTTTTCTGAACGCTTCGCGTGGATAGGGAGGTGTAATTAGTTTGATTTGCAGAGTTAAAATTTTCAGGAGTTAATAATGGATTTAGCTGAAATTAAAACTATTGAAGACTTTGGTTGCGATCTTAAAAGTCTTGATGACTTGCCCAACAATCATCAATCTGACATGAATTCAATGCGTTCTAGTAAGATTGCTTTTGATCGAACTCACAAATGGTTTGGAGATGGGGTAATACTAGTACACCCTGCCGTAATTAAGAAAGGACATTGGGATGAGACGGTTAATCGACTTGGCGATCGCATTTTTCCAGGATGGAATTCTGCCTTACTCTGCCATTATCCTCCAGGTGTTGGCATGAAACGACACCGTGACCACCCCGTTTTTGAACCTCTAGTAGCATTAGTCAATATTGGACGTGCTACTTTCCGCATTGATACTCAAGGGTATAGTAACGAATATCACCTTGAACATGGTCAGGTTATCAAGTTTTATTCTAATCTTCACCATGAACTACTTCCGGTTGTATCTGATCGCTGGTCTTTGTCCTTTCGCCGGATTAAACCACAGTCTCTACGGTTCTAAACTTATATAGTCCTTTTAATGTAAGGATTATGAGGCTGTTTTAGTATCGCTGATGTCACTCTATATTAAATCTTTGTAACTTGCGCTCCCATCGGAAATACAAACTTTCCCCATCCACCTCATCCATCTCTTCACTTTCATCAATGAGGTCTTGGTTTTTCTCTTCTAATTCGCGCATATACTGCCTGAGTATACCCCCAACAGCGATCGCTCTGGTTTTATGCAGTTGACGGGTTAGCTCTAAAAACCATTCTCTATCACCCACTAAATCTGACTCTTTCACCTGATACTTGAGAATTTCTGAGATGAGTAGTGAAGGGTTATGATGCTTTGCGATCGCGCTAGTACAGCTTGGCGGAAATAAACAGACTATTAGATAGCCAGGACTTTACCCTTGTAAGTCCACTTAAAAGGTTTAGCCATTGTTTTATTAAAG
>NZ_JBALCS010000057.1:0-36273 GCF_036919555.1 Nostoc sp. | reverse complement strand
CCTGATTCCTTGATATGCTCTGCGAAACTGGTTTTAACCTGATTATTTATTCTCCCACTAATATGGTCTGTTTATTTACGCCGTACTGTACTAGTTATATTTTCTGAAAATGAATCTGCATACGCTGGTTTCGCCGCCAAACGAATAGCCTCTTGAGAAATAAGTTTTTTCTGTTGTGCTATCTGCGACTCTGTATTTTTTGTTGCCTCCACTGCATCAGAAAACACAACTACACCAAGTAACACAGTTAAACTGTAGAGGGTAAAATTTTGCATAGATTTGTGGAACAACCACTGAAAAGTTGCACTCTTGCTCATTCTTAAGCCTTATTCATGATGATTTACTGCGATAATCCTGACTAAACGAATCCCGCTTACCAATAAATTATTTCATTGTCCTCAGAGATATTGCGTAAACTTTACGTTGATTTTACGGGTGCAGTTTAAAGTTATGGTTGTGGTTTCTGTTTTTGCAACGAACTCCCTTGCCAAACCCTGATTTTCTCGTTCTGACGCTTCCTCGCCGAAGGTTTATGGTGTACACACATCTCGAAAATTCCCTATTGACTCTACAACCCACAAATCAAAACCTTACCCTCGCTTTACCCCTACGGTGTACACACAAGTTATCCGATTACCCAAAAGTCCTCTAATATCATGTCCGCTTGATTGCTTATTAAACCCGAAGAACCCCACCCCCAACCCCCTCCCCGCTCTTCGAGAGGGGGCTATGATGTACCTCATGTGATTAGGAAACGCTATAAATTTAAACTGCGACTACAACAAAGAGGTTATACGGTTGAGCATTTGATGTCTGTAGTCAAGGGTTTGTCAAATGATGATCCAACTATCTCTATAGATGCTCCTCAATTGCGTGACCCAAAAGATACTGTAGTTTTGGCTGCGGCTGTTGCGGCCAATGCTGAAGCAATTCTTACTGGCGATCTAGATTTATTAGTGTGATAGAATTTAACGGAATTCGCATTTTAACACCGCAAGATTTTATAAATCGCTATTCCTTAGATTCATAAATTTTGGATGTCAATATTTGTCTTCAGGATAATTCATTATGGCATATAGTGATTTTACTTTAGAGAAAGTCAAACAGAACTTTCAAATAAATACTATTGAAAGTTCTGATATCTTTGCTAAGATACCTGATATAGAATGCAGTGAGTTATTAAAAGAAATTCTTCAATATAATTTACCTATAGCTATTGCTAGCAATAGTCAAAAAGCTCGCTCTGAGATGATTATTTCTCCAATTTTACTAGATTTGAGACGACAATTAAATGACCAGATAAATTTGTTCTCTGGTGTTGAATTCAATGTTGATACGGCACAAGGTTTAAATGGAATCTGTGATTTTATAATTACCCGTTCTTCAGAAAGATTAATTATCACTGCACCAGTCATTATTATTGTGGAAGCTAAAAAAGAAAACATTCCTGCTGGTTTAGGACAATGTGTAGCCGAAATGTTAGCAGCAAGAATATTTAACGAACGAGCAGGTAATGAAAATTTGATAATTTATGGAACTGTTACAACTGGAAGTATTTGGCAATTTTTAAAATTAGAAGGGCAATCTATCCACATTGACTTAAGTGAATATTATCTTAGAGATGTCAATAAAATTTTAGGAATTCTAGCTAGTGGTGTCCGGTAAAAAAATTATAATTGCTGGCGATAAAATAGCGATCGCAATCCCTAAAACACCCGCTCAAAAGGCTTTTTCCGATAACGCCGATAAATATTAAAATCACTGTCCAAGGTGGCGATCGCAGCAATATCCAAACGCTCTGAAATGACGATCAAGGATAAATCTGCAAAATCCCCTGGTAAATCTCTGTACTGAGTATTCAACTCAGCAATGCGCGAAAAATCTTGCGGCAATAGTTGCTCACACTCGTAGAGTTGTTTAGCAACATCTAGAAGAAACTCGTTTTGTGTACGCCAATCAAAGTTGAGCAACCATACCACTTCTGCAATACAAATGGGCGTAGTTACTAGCCTGGAAGTACAGTTCTCAAAGAAACGACGTACCTGTTGATGATACTGATCTCTGGCGCTGTAGTACGCAAACAAAAAGCCGCTATCTGCGAGTATAAGCGGATAATACGTCATGGGTGGCGCTTATTGAGATATTGAGCGATCGCTTTCTTCCGATTTGAGCGTTCAGATAAATCCGTTGCTGCATCTTGCAGCAGATGTTCAGGGTGTCCACCCCGCCTCTCAACCAAAGTTTTACCCGCTTGTAAGGTTAGCCACCGTTCAGCAATCAACCGTCGGATCAACTCACTCTTGTCAGTTTGCTCATGAGCCAAGATATCGGCTAGCTGGCTTTCTGTTTCTTCGTCCAGTCTGACACTGAGCATAGTTTTGTCATACTCGCAATACACGTATGACAAGTATAACGCGGATTAGTTAAATTTTATTTGAATTTCGCACTAGCCCAAGGCAAAATATAACAATCTCACGCCCAGACATCAAAACACAACTTTGTGCCTCTGCGTGAGATTTATTAAATTCTTACCCTTCAATCGCTCACCTTATTTCAACCATCGCGCCGCATCTTTGGCATGATAAGTCAAAATCAAATCTGCACCAGCGCGTTTAAACCCAGTTAAAGTTTCCAAAACTACTCGCTCCTCATCAATCCAACCATTGAGAGCCGCAGCTTTTACCATTGCATACTCACCAGAAACATTGTAAGCCGCAACTGGTAAGTTACTCGCTTCTTTCACCCGCCAGATAATGTCCATGTATGCCAAGGCTGGCTTAACCATCAGCATATCAGCACCTTCAGCGATATCCAATTCAATCTCTTTAAGGGCTTCGCGGGCATTACCTGGGTCCATTTGATAAGTTCTTCTGTCCCCAAATTGCGGTGTCGAGTCTGCTGCATCCCGAAATGGCCCATAATAACCCGAAGCATACTTAGCAGCATAAGACATAATCGGCGTATCTTGAAATCCGGCTTCATCCAAACCCACACGAATTGCCTGGACAAAGCCATCCATCATTCCCGAAGGCGCGATGATATCAGCACCAGCTTTTGCTTGAGAAACTGCTGTTTTCTTTAGCAATTCCAGGGTGGGGTCATTTAAAACTCGTCCTGTTAAATCACCAACTTGCAGATAACCACAATGACCGTGGCTGGTGTACTCACACAAACAAGTATCAGCAATTACAATCAAATCTGGCACTGCTGCTTTTACCGCAGTGGCTGCTTTTTGGACGATACCACAATCATGCCAAGCGCCAGTGGCATCTACATCTTTATCAGCCGGAATACCAAACAAAATAATCGAAGGAATTCCTAAGTCATAAACTTCTTTTGCTTCTTCGACAATTTTATCTACCGAAAGTTGGTAGACTCCGGGCATTGATTTCACCTCATTAGCGATTCCCTCACCTGGTACGGCAAATAGTGGGTAGATTAAATCGCTTGTTGTCAAAACAGTTTCACGAACCATCCGGCGCAGTTGAGGATGGGTACGCAGACGACGGGGGCGATGTATAGGAAACATAAAATTTTATAAAGAAAAACAACGCAAATGGACACAAGACAAAGCGTCATAGAAGCAGGCTAAAATTTTCCTGCCGTCAGACACACTACAAACAGTGCTTAACTGTCCTTTGCCCTACTCTTAATCAAGTTGTGGGGCAATTTTGTATTCTACAGCTTGGTTGCACCTATCCGACGGACTGGAAAAAAAACAACATAGGAAGCAATTAAAATAATTCTTAATTCGTAATATAAGTTTTGCAACGGGGATTTAGACCCCGCCACAAAACTTACTGTGACTCGACTGAGCGCTTGGCGAACATCTTGTTAGTTGTGGGGGACTTAAACCCGCAAAATTAGTTCAAAATTCAAAATGGTTAAGACCCTCTGTTGTCAAAATCCTGGTGATTGGTTCTGTGCAAACTCAAGGCACAACAGCTTAATAAAAATAACTGACAATTACCAATACCCAATGCTCAATGCCCCATGCCCAATGCCCATAATTTGTGTTATAAAACTCGGAAAATGTACGGATAACGGAAGGGTATATCAGGATTGTTGAAAACTCCGATGAGTGCCCAAATTGTTAATCCCCAGTGCAATAGATATCCTAGACCGGCTAGTGGCCCCAGCAATAATAGAGGTAAGACTAACCAACCGAATAGAAAAAACAGCGCTCCTAGAATTCCTCCATAAAGCCAGACATTAAAGTGGAAATTGATGG
Source organism: Nostoc sp. (assembly GCF_036919555.1). Taxonomy (GTDB): domain Bacteria; phylum Cyanobacteriota; class Cyanobacteriia; order Cyanobacteriales; family Nostocaceae; genus Nostoc. The sequence continues at coordinate 32,042 of NZ_JBALCS010000057.1, read as the reverse complement.
ATTCTTTGGCGTTTTCTTTAACAACAGGATCATCAGATACGAGCAGTATGGCAATAGGTATACCTACAGATACCACCGTTGTGCTGAAAAAAATCGCTCCATGAGACAAGGCAGATAGAAACTTTCGCTTGTCTGTGTCGTACATTCCTTTCTCCTATTTAGTCAGATTGTTGATTATATTACGACCCTATCATGAGCATCGTTGTCTTAAGATTAAAAGACTTGCTAGAGTCAAAAAAAATTAAGCTTGCAAACAAACAAATACACTTATGTCTACTGAACTTGAGTCTGAACTTCTTCAAGCGGTTGAACTTCGCCGCAACTTTGCGATTATATCTCACCCTGATGCGGGTAAAACTACACTAACAGAAAAACTACTCTTGTACGGAGGTGCAATTCACGAAGCTGGGGCGGTTAAGGCGCGACGGGCACAGCGTAAGGCTACCTCTGACTGGATGGCGATGGAACAACAACGAGGTATTTCCATTACTTCCACAGTGTTGCAATTTGAATACCGGAACTATCAAATAAATTTATTAGATACCCCCGGACACCAAGACTTCAGTGAAGATACTTATCGCACCCTTGCCGCCGCCGATAATGCGGTGATGTTGATTGATGCGGCAAAAGGTTTGGAACCTCAAACCCGCAAATTGTTTGAAGTGTGTAAGTTGCGGGGTATCCCGATCTTTACATTTATCAACAAGCTCGATCGCCCAGGAAGGGAACCTCTGGAACTGTTGGATGAAATTGAGCAAGAATTGGGATTGCAAACCTATGCGGTAAACTGGCCGATCGGTATGGGCGATCGCTTTAAAGGTGTCTTTGACCGACACAAACAACAAATTCACCTGTTTGAACGCAGCGCCCACGGCAGCCGAGAAGCCCGTGATACGATAGTCGAATTAGGTGATCCGAGAATAGAAGAACAGCTAGAACAAAGCCTGTACTACCAACTAAAAAATGATTTGGAACTGTTAGAAGGAGTTGGGCCAGAGTTAGATTTGCAGTTGGTACACGAAGGCAAAATGACGCCTGTGTTCTTTGGTAGCGCCATGACTAACTTTGGGGTAGAGTTATTCCTCAAGTATTTCCTCGACTATGCCCTGAAACCCGGTTCTCACTACAGCAGTGTTGGCGAAGTTGCCCCTACATACCCGGAGTTTTCGGGGTTTGTCTTCAAACTGCAAGCGAACATGGACCCGAAACACCGCGATCGCGTCGCATTTATCCGGGTCTGCACTGGCAAGTTTGAAAAAGATATGATGGTGAATCACGCTCGCATCGGTAAACTCATCCGTCTGTCTCGCCCGCAAAAACTCTTTGCCCAAGAGCGGGAATCGATTGATGTGGCTTATCCTGGCGATGTGATCGGTTTGAACAATCCCGGTGTTTTTGCGATCGGGGATACAATTTACACGGGACAAAAGCTCGAATATGAGGGCATTCCGTATTTCTCGCCGGAACTGTTTGCGTCTCTGAGGAATCCCAACCCCTCGAAATCTAAACAATTCCAAAAAGGCGTTGCGGAATTGCGCGAAGAAGGTGCTGTGCAAATTATGTATTCAACTGATGAAGCCAAGCGCGATCCAATTTTGGCGGCGGTGGGTCAGTTGCAATTCGAGGTGGTGCAGTTTCGCTTACAAAATGAGTATGGTGTAGAAACCATATTAGATTTATTGCCCTACAGTGTCGCCCGTTGGGTTGAGGGTGGTTGGGAAGCATTAGAAAAGGTGGGACGAATATTCAATACCACTACAGTTAAAGACAGTATGGGACGCCCAGTGTTGCTATTCCGCAATGAATGGAATTGTCAACAGTTATTGGGCGACCATCCAGAGTTCAAATTAAGCGCGATCGCTCCAGTATTTTCTAGTCAACAACCAGTGGAGGAATGAAGAAGAATACAGAATACAGAATACAGAATTCAGAATTGAGAATTAGTCCTACAGAAAACCCAACTGAATTCTGACTCTTGACTCCTGGATTCTTGCTTGATCAATTCACTTGACAAGCAAAACTCGGGCGCGGTTGAGTTCCACGGCATCCGAGGTTCGCGCTTTTGCACAAACGTGGATCACCTAGAAGAGATTGGAGTGCCAGAATTTGTATGCCTTCACACGCCAAATCGTCTTTGGAGGCTGGTTTAGTTGCCCTCAAGCAGGGAAATTACCAAACAGCGATCACTCAACTAGAACCGATTGCTAGCAGTCAAAATCATCGGACTGTTAGCTTACAAGCCCAGGTTGGTTTAGTGATGGCTTATGCTCGCACTGGCGAAGTTTCCAAAGCGATCGCTATTTCCCAGAATCTCATTGAGAGTAACAATCCGCAAGTTCAAGAGTGGGCAACACGCGCTCTCGAACACCTGACAAAACGTAAAAAACCTGATCAAGAATCAAAAAATGTCGAAACTGGATTTGTTGCTTTTGATAATTCAACTCCAGATTCTCCCCCAGATTCAACCCCAGTTACTCCCCCCGCAACTTTTACATTAGAGGAAAAGCCAGAAGATCAAGTAATAGAAACCAAAAGCGACGAAACTCCGCCGATGGTGCCACTAACTAGACTCAAAGCGACAGTAGCAACACCACTACCACCACCGTCTGCACCCCTAAACGGTTTCATGGGTTCCGTTACCCGCACCCAAGCCAAATTATTCGGCGTTATTTATTGGCGACAAGCACAACGCGCCAGAGCATGGCAACCCCTACGTAAACCGAAATTAATTCCGTTGCGGCTACTGTCAGCAGGAACATTCATTGCCCTGTTTTGGGTGATCCGGGAAATCCTGAAGTTAGCAATGGGATTTATCAACCAGACTTTAGTCAAACTACCTTATCTGGAGCCGTTGCAGCTTTTATACCGCGACCCTACTAAATTGTTGCTAATAGTCTTGGTGATTTTGATCGGAGTATCACCTTGGTTGCTGGATCTGCTACTGGCGAAGTTGTATGGTCAGCGAGAATTTCCCAAAGATGTATTGAATACTCACAGCCGCGAAGCCGTCCGGGTGCTACAACGTTGTTGCCAACAACGACACTGGCCGTTACCCAAACTGCGGATTTTACCAATGGCTGCACCAATTATCCTGACCTATGGTAGTTTACCACGTAATGCCAGGATTGTTGTGAGTCAAGGGCTATTAGAACAACTGGCAGATGATGAAATTGCCACTATTTACGCCACGCAACTAGGGCATATTGCTCACTGGGATTTCGCTGTGATGTCTTTGTTGCTGCTGGTGACACTACCAATTTATAAGCTATATCAGCAAGTGTCGGCGTTGGCAGACAAAATATCAGGGAAAATTTGGCGCTGGCCAGTGACAATTCTAGCGAGTCTAATTTATGGAGTTTGGTGTTTGCTGACTGGGACTGCATTGTGGTTGTCGCGGTTGCGGCTTTATTATAGCGATCGCGTCGCATCTGAAATTACTGGTAATCCGAATGCGCTAATTCGGGCTTTACTCAAAATTGCCATTGGTATTGCAGCTGATATCCAAAAAGAAGAACATACCAGTTGGCAGTTGGAAAGTTTAAATCTTCTGACACCAGTCAGCTACCAACAGAGTTTATCTTTGGGCACCATTGCCAGCAATTTATCTTTTGAATCATTTTTGAAGTGGGATACTGCCAATCCCTATCGCCGATGGTTTACGATTAATAATAGCCATCCCTTAATGGGCGATCGCATCGAACGCCTCTGCCAAATAGCCCGTCACTGGCATCTAGACACCGAACTACATTTTGCAAGCGTTCCATCAAAGGTTAAGCGTCAGTCTTTCTTATTACAAATCGCTCCCTGGTTGGGAATTCCTCTAGGGTTGCTGTTTGCAGCTTTAGTCTGGCTAACCTGGCAACTAGCATTCGCACTCAAGTTTTTAAATCTAAAGTGGATATATGAAGATTGGTCTTTCATTACAGGCTGCCTTCTGATTGGCTTTAGCATCGGTACAGTGATGCGGATTAATCCTTTTTTCCCCGATATTAAACCTGCCACTGTGCAAACTGACGATTACCTACCCACCCTGTTAGCTGACCCTTCTGCCTTACCCATTGACAGCATCAGCGTGCGGATTGTGGGCAAACTATTAGGTCGTCAAGGCACTAGCAACTCCCTAGCGCAAGATTTAATCTTACAATCAAGCGCGGGCTTGGTGAAATTACACCACATTTCTTGGTTCGGACAGTCAGTTAATCACCAGGATCTGATTGGTCGGCAAATTATCGTCACAGGTTGGTTCCGGCGAGGAGCAACACCTTGGATCGATATCCAAACCCTGGAAACTCAAAGTGGTAAAACCATTCATAGCCCTCATCCCATTTGGTCTATTTTTTTAGCAGTTGCAGCACAGGCTTGGGGCGCATACGTTTTTCTCACTGGTTAATCATTAGGCATTGGGCATTGGGCAAAACAGTTCCTCTTTTCCTCTTTTCCGAGTAAAGAAGTGAGATTCCCCACTCAGCACTCAGAACTCAGCACTGATCAGGGTCATTGGTCATTGGTTATTTGCAAAGGACAAATGACAAATGACAAACCAGAATGTAAACAAAAGTTGCAGGTTTTCTTGAAAAATGTTACATTTATTTACACAAACAAGAGCAGCCGACGTAACTCAGCACCACAGCTTAGTTGTGAATTCCGATGCTTTTTCCCCAGATCCATACCTTTTATCCTGCCAACACAGCAGCAAATTAACCAGCCACTGGCTGGTTTTTGTTTCAAAATATGCTCCCTTGCATAAAAAAATGTGTTTTATGTTACGATGCAGTAATACTAAGGTCGGAAATGTATGCGCTAAACTAGCTACGTAGAAAATACCGTGGTAATGTAAGGAATGGTATTTGATTCTGCGAAAAAGGGCATGGAAGAAAGCGTGTACTTTAGCAGGCAGTAGGCTATTAAATTTACAATTCTTAGAATTAAGGTGTTATTAGCTCACCATAGTGTGAGCCTTTGGATTAAACAAGCTTGATCCCCACGAAAAACTGTATTGTTGTATAAGTTGACTGTTTCGAGCAAAAAAATTGGTTAATGGCAGTCTTGGTCAATAGCATCTATTTAAAAGCCAAAGCTAAGTGATTGTTTTCTCGCCTTGCCATGTTCATTCAACTCTGGAGGTATAGTTCATGTCCATTCGCCTATATATAGGTAATTTGCCTAAAGATGAAATAGATCGTCAAGATCTGCAAGCCGTTTTTGCAGCAGAAGGTGATGCTGTAACTACTAAATTAATTAAAGATCGCAAAACTGGTAAATGCCGTGGTTTTGGTTTTCTTACAGTCAACAATGACGAACAAGCTGACGAAATCATTGAAAAATATAATGGTCAGATGTTCAAAGACACTCCCATTAAACTAGAGAAGGCATTACCTCGTACAAAGGGTGATGAGGGCGAGGAGCAGCAAGCTCCTAAACCAGTTACTCTTGCTAGTAGTAGTACTGCTACTCCTACTCCTATCCCTAACAGAGAAGGTAGCCGTCGGGAGAAAAGCTCTAAGAAGCCTCGTCGTGGCGGCGGTGGCGGTGGCGGTGGTTCTCGTGAAAGCACGACCACGACTACCGATTCAGACACTATTCGTCCAGATCCTCGTTGGGCTTCGGAATTAGAAAAGCTGAAGCAGATGCTAGCTGCACAAACTACGAATTAATCCGTAAGGCAGAGAAATTAAAAATTAAAAATCAGAATTTTTTTTTGATTTTTAATTTTTAACTATTGATTATTATCTAGCTGCTTAGTTAAAATCTACTTGCAGCTAATTTTGTAACTGCGTAGGCGCAGCTAGCCGTAGGCATCGCATCGCCAAATTGTGGCAGTCGAGGGTTAAAATTTAAACGCTGCGCCAATGGTGGACACGCAGAAAATTTGCTGAGAATTAATAAAACATTGTACTTAAAATAAAATTAAGTTTTTGTGATTAGACGCATTAAAAAACTTGACCGAAGATGAATGCGATCGCAGTAATTATCTGGATTTGACAAGTTATAGTCAGTAATGGCAAGCTTCATAATGCCAAGTGAACCGGAAGCACGTAGGCGCAGCCCGCCGTAGGCATCGCTCCAAAGATAATCTACACTCAAGGTGATACCGATCATTTGCAGCTTCTGTTATGTCCTCAACTCTAGATTCTTTGCCACCTGCGCTTGCTAAAATTGTCCAGCGCTTTCAACGCGCTTCCGAACCGAAGCGGCGCTACGAACAGCTAATCTGGTATGCTCAGAAGCTCAATGAGTTCCCAGAAGCTGAAAAATTACCCGAAAATAAAGTTCCTGGTTGCGTGTCTCAAGTTTATATCACAGCAGCCTTGGATGACGGTAAGGTTGTGTTTCAGGGCGAGTCTGATTCCCAGTTAACCAAAGGATTAGTAGGGCTTTTGGTTGAAGGATTGCATGGACTAACGCCAACTGAGATTGTCCAACTTACCCCAGATTTTATTCAAGCAACAGGCTTAAATGTTAGTCTGACACCTTCCCGTGCTAATGGGTTTTACAACATTTTTAAAACCATGCAAAAAAAAGCATTGGAATGTAAGTTAGATTTGCCTAACTAAACTTGGTTATTGGTCATTAGTCATTAGTCATTGGTCATTTGCAAAGGACAAAGGACAACTGACTAATGACAAATAACATACAACTACCAAAATTTAGTCTTATGTCAACAAATTTATTATCTACCTCTGCTGCTATTGGCTTTGGTGGAGTAGTTCAAGAATATCTCTGGAATTGGGAAAATCAGCAATTGCGCGTTGTTTATGAAACCCTCGGTAAAGGTTTACCGCTATTGCTACTACCATCTTTCAGCACTGTTTCGACGCGCTTGGAAATGGGCGAACTCGCCAAGTTACTAGCTCCCAATTTTCAAGTTTTAGCCTTAGATTGGCCTGGTTTTGGTGAATCTTCTCGCCCTAGCTTGAATTACCGACCGGAAATATATCAGCAATTTCTGGAAGATTTTGTCAAAGCTATTTATAATACTCCCATTATTGTGGTGGCGGCTGGTCATGCTGCTAGTTACGTTTTACAATTAGCAGTGAAACAACCTGCTGTTTTCTCACGAATTGTATTGTTAGCTCCTACTTGGCGTGGGCCTTTGCCGACAATGGGGGCTAGTCAGCAAATAGCTGGCATTGTGAGAGAATTAGTGCGATCGCCTATACTTGGTCAAGCTCTCTACAAACTCAACACTACCCAATCTTTCTTAAGTTTTATGTACCGCCGTCATGTCTTTACTGACGCAGCTAAAATTACACCCAGTTTCATCGATAAAAAATGGCACACAACTCAACAACCAGGAGCGCGATTTGCATCTGCTGCCTTTGTAACTGGTAATCTTGATGCTGTACACGAACAATCTGATTTTCTGGAACTTGTGCAGTCTTTAACCGTACCGCTCATGGTAGTAATTGGGGAATCTAGCCCGCCCAAATCACGAGAAGAAATGAACGCTTTGGTAGCCTTACCAGGAGTGAAAAGCGTTGTCATTTCCGGTTCTCTGGGACTGCATGAAGAATATCCAACAGTTGTTTTAGAAGCAGTTCAAAATTTTTTGTTCTCCCCATAAAATTAAATCCTCGCACCAAGACGCAAAGAATCATTTTGCCCCTTGGTGCGAGATTAAGATTAGTTCAAGCTACTGCGAGTGAGTTTTTGCAAGCGAGAAAGAGAAAGTGCTTAACCCGCTATAAATAGAGTATCAATTGAAACTGGTAAGAAGATAATGAAACAGTGGTATGAAGAATTATTTGATAATTATGCAGATAAGTATGATCAGGAGGGGTATACCTCTGGAACCTTGGGTGAAGTTGATTTTATTGAAAAAGAACTTGATTATGATAAAAATAAGTTAATCCTTGATGTTGGCTGTGGAACCGGGAGACATTCACTAGAGCTGGCCAGGCGTGGTTACAGTGTTACAGGGATCGATTTATCAGAATCTATGCTCGAAAAAGCCAGAAAAACTGCTGTTGAAGAAAAACTAAAAATTCGTTTTATCAAAAAAGATGCCCGGAATTTTTCTTTGGAAACAGAATTTGATATTTCAATTATGATTTGTGAGGGAGCTTTTCCTTTAATGGAAACAGATGAAATGAATTTTTCTATTTTAAAAAATATTTATGCCTCCTTAAAATTTCCAGGTAAGCTGATATTGACTACCTGCAATGGTTTATATCCTCTGTTTCATTCTGTTAAGGATTTTCTTAACTCCAATCCTGGTGAAGCAAAAAGCCTGGAAAGCTCTTTTGATTTGATGACTTTCCGTGAACATTCAGTTTATGAAATAACTGATGATTCAGGTAATAAAAAAGTTCTGAAATGTCATGAAAGATATTATGCTCCCCCGGAAATTAACTGGTTGCTTAAATCGATTGGTTTTACCAGAGCAGAAATTTTTGGCTGCCATTTAGGGGCTTTCAGCCGTAATAATAAACTAACCACTGAAGATTATGAAATGCTTGTTGTTGCAGAAAAGTAGCCCGAATAAAATAATGAAAAGCGCTAATAGCCGCCTATACCAAAGCCAAGGACAGTTTATCTCTCAGAGGCTTGGATGAAATATTCCTATCAGGCTACGCCAACTTGTGAATATTTATTACTTATTACAGATGCCTAAAAATAAAATGTTTTTTGATTAAATTATGTGATGATTTTACTGAAACTCAAAATAACAGCAAGTTCGCACAAAAATATAAAAAGATTTATCATAGATGATAATGATTATCCATATAACAAGAGGCATTTAAAGTATGGTGGCTGACGTAATCAACAATTCAGTTCCCGTTACTGTTCTGACAGGCTATTTGGGAGCGGGTAAAACGACTCTACTCAATCACATCCTCACCTACGAACACGGCAAAAAAGTTGCTGTGATTGTCAATGAATTTGGGGAAGTGGGTATTGATAATCAATTGATTATCGATGCAGATGAAGAAATTTTTGAAATGAACAATGGCTGTATCTGTTGTACAGTGCGCGGCGATTTAATTCGGATCATTGGCAATTTGATGAAGCGGCGCGATAAATTTGACCATATAGTAATTGAAACAACTGGACTAGCCGATCCTGCACCAGTGATTCAGACATTTTTTGTTGATGAAGACTTGCAAAGTCAACTGTCTCTAGATGCTGTGGTGACAGTAGTAGATGCCAAGCATATTTGGCAGCATTGGGATGCAGACGAAGCCCAAGAACAGATTGCCTTTGCGGATGTGATTTTACTTAATAAAACAGATTTAGTAGCGCCAGAAGAGTTGGATGAATTAGAAAAACGGATTCGGACGATGAATGCGATCGCAAAAATCTACCGTACTCAGAATTCTGAACTAGGAATAGATGCTTTATTAGGTGTAAAAGCCTTTGATTTAGACCGCGCATTAGAAATTGATCCAAATTTCTTAGGCGAAGATGCCCACGTACACGATGAAACTGTCTTTTCTGTGGCTTTAGTAGAAGCAGGTGCAGTCGATGGAGAAAAATTAAACACTTGGATTTCCGAGTTACTGCGTACCCAAGGACCAGATATCTTTCGGATGAAAGGCATTTTAAATATTGCTGGAGAAGAAAATCGATTTGTATTCCAAGGAGTACACATGATATTTGATGGCAAACCCGATCGTCCCTGGAAACCAAGCGAAACCCCCAAAAACGAACTAGTCTTCATCGGTCGCAACCTTGATGCTGCCCAACTCAAGCAAGATTTTCTCGCCTGTTTAGCATAAAACAAGCTGTTCCTGAGCAGAGGGGCAGAGGGAAAATAACTAATGCCCAATGCCCAATGCCCAATGCCCAATGCCATCTTTACAAATATGAACTCCACAACCAGCAAATCTAAGGAATTTGAACAACACTATTCGGGGACACTTTCAGATTATGTAACTGCGATCGCTTGGTCGCCACAAGGTAAAACTTTAGCAGCAACTTCCGCCGCCGGTGAAGTTGTTCTGTGGAATGATGGCGAACTCACAACTTTGCAAACTGGTAACGGTAAATCAGTAGACTGTGTTGCCTTTTCGCCAGATGGAAAATTTTTAGCCGTCGGTGGACAGGATGGACAAGTTAAAATTTGGCAGAATACTGAATTAATCGCCACTTTGGAAAATGCTCCCGCATGGGTTGACAAGCTAGCTTGGAATTACACTAGTAACCAACTGGCTTTTAGCTTGGGGCGTTACGTCCAAGTCTGGGATGCAGATACTGATGAAATTGTCGTGACGCTGAATTTCGACAACTCTTCAGTATTGGGTATAGATTGGCGCATTGATGGACAGTATTTAGCCATTAGTGGTTATAAGGGAGTCAAGATTTGGCATAGTCAAAACTGGGATGAAGACCCATACATCTTAGATATGACTACTGTCAGTTTAGCTATGGCTTGGTCGCCCGATGGCAAATTCCTGGCGTCTGGTAACATGGATCGCAGTGTCACCGTTTTAGAATGGAACAACCCCGACCCTTGGGTGATGCGTGGTTTCCCTGGTAAAATTCGCCAATTGGCATGGTCAGAAGCTACTACCAAAGTAGGTGCGCCAATACTGGCATCTTCTAGCGTTGAAGGTATTGTGGTGTGGGAAAAGCTAGAGGATGATTCTTTAGGTTGGGAAGCGCGAGTTTTAACTAATCATGTGGGTGTGATCAATGCGATCGCCTTTGCACCCAAAAGCTTCCTTCTCGCTTCTGCTGCTGCTGATGGCTGGTTATGTTTGTGGAACAAAGCCAAGGAAGTATCCCAAATTATCACAGGTGTCTCAGGAGGATTTTCTAGCCTAGCTTGGCATCCCCAAGGTAAGTTACTGGCCGCAGGCGGTGATCAGGGCGAATTAGTTATTTGGTCAAAGGTTTTGCGGGGTCAAGGATTTGGGCGTAGTTAAAATAATTCCTAATTCGTAATGACGCTCGCGGACTCGCTACCGCGACCCTAACGTAATTCGTAATTTAAAGACTGTTACATAAAAGTTTTTAGGTGAATCCCTAGATACTGAGAAAGCTGCTGGTAAGCTAGTGAAGTTGGTGCGTTCGCGTAGCGTGCCGTAGGCGATCGCCATCTATACCCAAGCTGTTAAGCTCTTGTTAAAAGAGCTAGTCTCTTAATTAGAAAACTTGCTAGAGTGAACAGAGTTAGCCTTAATGTCTAATCGCCAAAACCTATACATCTCATGGATTTTGCTAATATTGCATCCCAGTTAAACGCTGGAACGATTTTGCCAGAGGGGATTGTTATTCTCACCCTCTTGGGGGTTTTGATTGTTGATTTGATTTTGGGGCGTACATCCGCACGCTGGATTGGATATCTAGCGATCGCAGGTTTATTTGCTTCGATTATCGCCCTATATTTTCAATGGGACTCTCCTAATCCCATCTCTTTTACCGGTAGCTTTAATGGTGATGACCTTAGTATCGTCTTTCGCGGTATTATTGCCTTATCTGCGGTTGCCACTATACTGATGTCAATTCGCTACGTTGAGCAGAGTGGCACCCCTTTAGCCGAATTCATCGCTATTTTGCTGAGTGCTACTTTAGGAGGAATGTTTTTATCCGGGGCTAGTGAGTTGGTGATGATTTTCATCTCCCTAGAAACCCTGAGTATTTCCTCTTACTTGTTGACAGGTTATACCAAGCGTGACCCCCGCTCTAATGAAGCATCGCTGAAATACTTGTTAATTGGAGCTTCCAGCACGGCAATATTTTTGTACGGTGTATCACTGCTGTATGGACTATCTGGAGGACAAACTGAACTAAGTGCGATCGCTAATGGCATTGCCACAGCTAAAGTCGGTCAATCTTTAGGTTTAGTGATTGCCTTGGTTTTTGCGATCGCAGGTATTGGCTTCAAAATCTCTGCTGCACCCTTCCACCAGTGGACACCAGACGTTTACGAAGGCGCTCCCACCCCAGTAATCGCCTTTTTATCTGTCGGTTCCAAAGCAGCTGGGTTTGCCCTAGCCATCCGCTTGCTGACAACAGCCTTCCCCCTTGTTGCTGACGAGTGGAGATTTGTCTTCACTGCTCTGGCCGTTCTCAGCATGATCTTGGGTAACGTAGTCGCCCTAGCCCAAACCAGCATGAAACGGATGCTAGCTTATTCATCCATTGCCCAAGCTGGCTTTGTGATGATTGGTTTGATTGCTAGTACACAGGCAGGGTATGCCAGTATGATATTTTACCTACTGGTTTATCTGTTCATGAACCTGTGCGGTTTTACCTGCATCATTCTGTTCTCACTGCGGACGGGAACCGACCAGATTTCCGAATACTCTGGCTTATATCAAAAAGACCCACTCCTAACACTGGGATTGAGTATTTCCCTGCTTTCCTTAGGTGGTATTCCACCATTCGCGGGGTTTTTCGGCAAGATTTACTTATTCTGGGCTGGTTGGCAAGCAGGACTTTATTGGTTAGTTTTGCTGGGCTTAGTTACCAGCGTCGTCTCCATCTACTACTACATTCGCGTAGTTAAGATGATGGTAGTTAAAGAACCCCATGAAATGTCCGACGCGGTGAAGAATTATCCACAAGTGCGTTGGGATTTGCCTGGGCTAAGACCTTTGCAGGTCGGGTTAGTGGTAACATTAATTGCCACTTCGATAGCAGGGATTTTGTCAAATCCACTGTTTACATTGGCTAACAATTCCATCTCCCATACCCCAATTTTGCAAGCAACAATCAACAGTAGTGTAAAAGCACAAAATCTCCTGCTTTTACCAAAGTTAGATTCGGTTAGTCAGTCTCAACCCTCAGTTGATTCTACTGCGAAGATTTAATAAACCGAATCTCAACCAAACTTTGTACTCAAAAAAACGTCTGTTTGCTAATAAGTAGATAGGCGTTTTTTATATCATTTAACTTAATATTGAGAGAAGCTTGAAACGACCAATTTTCGTTAATGCATATAATATCAACTATCCCTTGCTAGACTAATAATAAAAATTGCTATCTTTGGATATTGAAATGTATAATGGTAATAGTTGGATTGCTGGAAGGGATGAGCCATAAATATTTCACTGACACCGGAGTTGTAAAAATATATAAGCGGGAAAGTGGCGGATAACCCTGGCATAGGCCGCCGCCGTGATGGTCTAGAAAAGTTACGTAATGATTTAACAATTTCCTGAATGCGCTCTGTTCCCACTTTCATTGACTGGAAGAGTTTAGTTATATCTTGAATCAGAAAATCTAAGTCTACTTCTTTTATTTGCTCTTGGATTTCTGGAGGAGGATTTGAACAAACTTGTTGATAAATTTGCACCAATTTTAGTAAATCCTGAGTGTATTGATGGGCGTGGTGAAGATTCCCATAAATAAAACTCACTGGGTTATTAATTTCATGGGCAATACCAGCGACCATCTGACCGAAACTAGACATTTTTTCAGCTTGGATAAGCTGAGTTTGGGTAAGTTGTAGTTCCTTTAGTGTTTCTTGTAAAGCATTTGTACGTTCCTCAACCCGAATTTCTAGCTATTGATTCGCTTTCTTGAGTGCTTCCTCTGCCTGTTTACGTCTCTGAACTTCTTTTGCTAACTCATCGATTTTCTCGTTCAGGAGGATGAAATTACTGCTGGCTACAGTTCTATTTTCCAAGCGTAAGAGAATTAAAGCTGAAGATTCAGGAGAGCAAGGTTGAATAACGGCTCCTTGACTACGACATATTAACGTTTGTCCATCATTCTTTCGTAAAGTCAAGGAGCCAATAACCTATTGTCCTGCTACTTGAACAGGCTTGCAGGTACTTTACAACATCGTTAGCAGACTCAGTTACAAGTTCAAAGAGCATTCTTCCCCGCAGTTCCTGTCGGCGTAACCCCAACATATCTGCTACTGGTTTATTAGTAGCCAACAGCTGACCCTCTCCACTCACCAGGAGTAAAGGTTCTGGTAAAACTCTGGCAAATTCAAGAAATTGTTCAGGAGTCATGGGGTTTCCAATTTCAGGGTTTGACTCTACTTTACATATCTGCACTCAAGTTTGTATCTTGGGGTTGGTTTAGCGCTGAAGAGTTTACACAGATTCTAGTCCCCGAAAGTATTCTCGACCTTCTGCATCTTCTGCCTCTTCTGTAATTTTTAAGTTAGACAATAACTCTACATCCAGAAGCACCCTTTGCTATTGTCTCTTGCAATTCTACTTTCGCATACCCCAGGTTACTAGCTGCAATCATCCCAAAGACGTTTGAAGTCATCATGCGGCAGGGCGATTAAGTACTTTGTCACCAAATGGGCAGGTGCGGTTGCCAAAGACTATTTTTTCATCATTTTGCTCAATCACATAAAAATCGCCCTGGATTCGTTTTTTTAAATCAACCAAGATATCAGCTACCTGCTTACGGGAAAGATTGGAGACTTCCAGGCCAGATTTGTAATCTTGGTTGAGCTGTGTAACCATCCTTTCACCAACTACACTAATAAATCCTGAAGCTTCTTCTAAGCTAACTACGTCCTGCAAAGTGCCAGATAATTCTCTGATTAATGTACGTAAAAATACATCGCGTTCTAAAGAAAGATTAAGCGTAGCTATTGAGTGGTTAAGTGCATTGGTCATAGATTTTGAGGACACAATCTTGGAACTACAGTTCTAGAGTTCCCCAAAATGTCTCTAAAGTAACTACATAATATCTTTCTTCAGAAAATTTGATGCTTGCTTTTGTTCCTAATGAATTGTGATGGTGATCACAAATTCTCAACCTTGTCGTTGCGACAGTTTCCGATTTTGCAAAGTCTCTTCTAGCTTACATTCCATTATCGCACCACGCATAAATCAGCTTGCTTGCAATCAGGATAAAGGTTTTCTGTTTTCATAAATAAATTTTGTTGCTCTGAAACCGTAATTGATTAAGAATTATGAAGCACGAATTATTCGGTCACGATGAACTGCTAACAGATTGAACATTTATTTTTCATAATATTAATTTTAATAATTGATATATTTGCTACTTTAAGAAATTGGAATGGTAATTATAAACTCAGAACCTTCTCCTAACACAGATTTTACTTCTAGAGTTCCCCTATGTTTTTGGACAATTATTTGATAGGCGATTGATAATCCTAATCCTGTTCCTTTCCCCACAGGTTTTGTTGTGAATAAATGGTCAAACATTTTTTGCTGAATATCAGCCGATATTCCCACACCATTATCTTGAATCCGAATCAATGCGTGATTTGTATCTTCAATTAGGGCAGTATGAATTGTAATTTGATTGGGATTTGCCTTAATTTCATTAAAACTCAGTCCAGAGTTAGACTCCTCTAAAGCATCAATGGCATTTGCCAATAGATTCATAAATACCTGATTCAATTGTCCTGGGAAGCATTTTACTAGAGACAGTTCTCCGTAACCTTGAACTAATTCAATAGCAGGACGAATATTATTAGCTTTCAAACGGTGCTTGAGAATCAGGAGAGTGCTGTTAATACCTTCATGAAGGTTAAACATAACTTTTTGTTCTGTATCTGCCCTAGAGAAAGTTCGCAAGCTGTTGCTAATGTTGGCAATGCGATCTGTGCCTTCTTTCATTGATGAAATGAGTTTAGGTAAATCCTCGCGCATATACTCTAGGTCAATTACTTCGATTGTTTCTTGAATTTCCTCAGATGCTTTGGGATAGGTTTGCTGATAGAGGTCGATCAGATCTAACAAATTCTCAATATACTCTTGAGCCGGAGTCAGATTACCTGCTATAAACCCAACTGGGTTGTTAATTTCATGAGCTACATCTGCGACAAGACTTCCCAAACTAGACATCTTATTCTGCATTATCTGAAGATTAAGAAGCATCATTTCTAATTCATGACTTCTTTCTTCTAAATTGTTTTGATATTCCTTTAATTCATCAATTACTTTCCTGAGTAAATGTTCTTTTTTTTTATTTATATCTTCCAGCTTTATCCGGTCTGATTCAGAACGTTCCAATTGCTTTTGGAGAATTCTATTCGCTTTTTTTATTTCCTTAATTTCTTGTTGATAATCCACAATTTCCATTAGTTTTTACCGACTCCCCAAGATTAAGCTTACAAAAGTTTCATTATGAAATTGTATCTGGCTAATTCGATCTATAGGAGCAATCTCTCCATAAGAATAAAATCCACAGGCAGGGAAATAGTCAGTAAGACAAAGTTTTATATTCTGGTATTCTTCTTTTGCTCTTGTACCAAGTATTTGCCGACGAGCTACACATGAAAAAAACAAAATAGCACTTGGTTCTGCACCTGGATAGTTATCTAAGGCATTCATAAATGAGGTTTTAGAAGCTGCCAGAATATCTTCATAACCCGCTTCTGCAATTTGAATAACTGCTTGATCGGGAATATCTCCAAAAAAGGTAATGCTACCAGATTCCTGATTGTAAGCAATAGGTGCTCTGATATAAAAATTGTCTCCATTCTGATCAAACACTGCTAGTGGATATTCAATTGAAGGAGGAAGCAAACCTAAATAATGATGATAAAAATCTAAAGCTGGCTTACCATCTATTTCATAGACTATGTTCTTATCTACCTTAGTCACTTTGCTTATTTGACCGATGGGATGCCAACCACTTGCAACACCGTGGGAAAACAATATCGTGCCTGAAAAAAGCAGAATTGGTACGGAATCACTTAATACTTCTGTTTGAAAAAATTGATATGTATTTTGATATCTTGACTGGTCGGCTGCCAAACCACCAAATATCGGCACATGTTGCCCAAGAGCTAGCTTTAAGCCATTCAATATAGAGACACCACTAGTTGTAAGACTCTCTGGATGAGTTAAGCATAACCTTGGGACTGCGGTACTTTTTGCTTTAGCTTGCTCCACAGCTTGTTTAGTTACAGTAATTGGATCGCTTGAAACTTTGCGTCCAACTCCTGCATGAATTTCAACTTCGTCTGAGCAAAACAACATTAAGGTAATTGAGTCCTGCTGAAACTCTAAGACGGAAGAAATTTCTCCATCTGTTGTTCCACCAATCAACTCAATCCCCGGAAAAGCCTGATGAATTTGCTGCAAAATCAGGGAATGTTCAAAGTCAATTGCAGCAAAAATAATCCCAGCTTTTGGTATATCTCCTGCAAGAGAACTGGTACATTGCTGAAGAACTTCTTCAACTGCTGATAGAGAATCTGGATCGTTACTGTGACCTACTACTGCTTTGAACATAAATTTACCTATTATATTAATGAATCCAGGGTAAGCACATCTTGTCAAGAAGAAAGGCATAATCTCAATAAAGACCTAATTAATCGCATTAAACCCCACTTATTGATAAGAAATTAGGCGTAGGTGTAGCCCGTCGTAGACATGGCTATTAGCCTGTAGAAATCAACCTAACCAGAAATCCCTATTCTATCGTTAATACATTAAATGTATGTTTTGTCAATCCAATTTGAGATGCGCTTACCCTGATTGATGAATGTGGAACAGCTTATGATTCTTAAATGGAAAGCTTAATGATAAACTCTGAACCTTGTCCTAGTGCTGAATTTACCTCCAGAGTTCCTCCATGTTTTTCGACAACAATTTGATGGGCAATTGATAATCCTAATCCTGTGCCTTGACCCACAGCCTTGGTGGTGAATAAATAGTCAAAGATTTTTTGCTGGACATCAGCCGACATTCCCACCCCATTATCTTTAATCCGAATCAAGATATGATTTTTATCTTCAGTCAAAGTGGTTTGAATCAAAAGTTGATTGGGATTTGCTTCAATTTCAGTATAGGTGCGTCCTATATTAGACTCCTCTAAAGCATCAATAGCATTAGCTAACAAATTCATAAATACCTGATTTAGTTGTCCGATAAAGCATTCTAATTCTGGTAAATTATCGTAATCTCTAATTACTTGAATATCGGGTCGATGCTCGGATGCTTTTAAGCGGTGTTTAAGGATCATGATTGTGCTGTCAATGCCATCATGAATGTTGCAAGAAACTTTGCGATCGCTATCTGATCGAGAAAAGGTTCTCAGACTGGTACTAATGTTGCGAATGCGCTGAACACCCTCTTGCATTGAGGAAATTAAATTAGGTAGATCGGAAAGCATATACTTCAAATCTATCGCTACAATTTCCTCTTGAATTTCTGGAACCGGATTAGGATAGTGCTGCTGATAGAGATCAATGACCTTAATCATGTCTTTGAAATATACTGAAGCGTGTCCGAGATTTCCATGAATGAAACCAACTGGATTATTAATTTCATGAGCAACTCCTGCTACTAATTGACCAAGAGCAGACATTTTTTCTGTCTGTACAAGCTGAAGTTGAGACTCTTGTAGGTCTTTTAATGCCCTAGACAACGCTGCTGTCCTTTCTGCAACTCGTTTTTCTAAGGTTTTTGTGAGATTTCGTAATTGAAGATGGGTTTTAATTCTAGCTAATAATTCTTCTTCATTAAAGGGTTTAGTGATGTAATCAACTGCCCCGATACTTAGACCCTTTACCTTACTATCCGTATCAGAATTTGCCGTCATAAAGATTACGGGAATATCACAAGTAGCTAAATTATTTTTCAGTCTTTTACAGGTTTCAAATCCATCTATTCCCGGCATCATTACATCTAGCAAAATCAAATCAGGTAGTCTATATTCAGCCTGCTTAAGTGCCCTTTCTCCATCATTTTCTGTAATAACTTCAAAGCCGACATTAGTTAATACCTCAAATACAAATTCTAGATTTGTATTAGTATCATCCACTGCTAAAATCAAACTATCTTCTGGTACATAAAGCATTTTTATATCTGGCTTGTAATTCATGTATTTAAATTAATTTTACTCATTGTTACTTATTCACTATTGCCGTGCGATCGCAGCTAAGTTACCTCTATTTTATTGGCAGACTGACTGAGAAGTTTTTAGTCTGACAATCCTATAGTTCCCAAAAACTCTTACAACAGCAACATTCTCACACGTAATCGACCACGGAGGCGATCGCTACAGGATGGAAATTAACCACCAACCTTCACTTTCACTAGAATTTAATATCCTCTTTCAAGAAGGCGATCCCCCTAAAGTTAGTTATTATTACCCTTGTATTTTTATAAAAGGAACGCTATCTGATCGCAATATTGTTGATACCATAGGTTAATTTTTTCAGTTCGTCAACAGCATTTATCATGAACAGACACAGAGGTAGCTATTTTTATTAGAAAATATAATTCCATATAATTACGGTTCTTTTCTCATAAAAAATATTGAGCAATAGCTAGATAACTATTGAAATATTCATATACGTTTACATACTACTGATAGTGGTGTAAATATGATTTACACACACTTTAGAAAACGTTGTGTTATTGTGAATTTTTCAAAAAATTTGTTAAAGACTCAGATGATTTTCTGAGTACGATCCGTTAGCAACTGTATCAGCCACATGAATTAAAACAGCATAAAATAGCCAAGTTACCCAAATTTGTAGCTTGACACCATTAATCGAGTTATCCACCTGTTGACAAGCTTACCTTTTTCTTAAGTTGTCACCAATAGTCTAAGAGTGTGAATGCGTAATGAGGCAAGACTTGCGACAGAGCCGCAATTGAGGTGCATTTCCAGTCAGAGGCTGGAAACGAGGTTTTCCCTTGTCTCCTAAAGTGAGTTAAGCTACCTATGCTTTTGCGATCGCTTAGGTAAGAACTGTTAAACTTCAAAATACAAATGCTAATGCTTGTTGCTCATGCTCTTGACAAAATCCCTAGCTAATCGAATGAAACAGTCCTACTGCTTGCTTAAAAAGACTTGCTCTAATTCCCTCCTTTTTAAGGAGGGTTAGGGAGGATAAAGCTTTAACCCAAGCGTATTAAATCGGCTTGTTCTTCTGGTTTAGTATATTGAGCATTAAGAAAGAAAACTTTTTTTATGCTCAAACAATTATTTGACGCCGTAGACTATAGAACTGATCCATACTGGATAGTCAAGTCATACTTTAATGCAATGGAGGGTATCTCTTTCCCTGATGCATTAAATTATCTTCTTGAAGGTACTGGTTATGGTAGTGAATATGCAATCTGTGAATTTCCTAGCGAAGATGCTGATGATAGGTTTGATGGAGTTCGCTTTAGCTTTCTAGATAAAGATGAAATAATAGTTTCTCAGGAAATATTCAAAAAATATCTCAAAATAGCGGCTGAAAGGTACATTGAACTTAATCCAGAAAAGGCAGATGAGGTTCAAAATGTACTCGAACAATTATCTGAATAGTACTAGTAGACTGTGGCTGAAGTTTACCTAACTTTAACAAGGGGCTTAAGCCCCTTATTAAGACCCAAGTCTTGTTAATTGAGATGATATGTGGATTTACGCCGTGCTGTACTAGCAAGTTAAGTGATTAACCTAAAGCATAAAAAAAACAAAGTGTAACACACCATACATTTGCCTCCGCATCCCTGGTTTGCTAATCACAAACTAAATTCGGCTGCATTATCCTCATCCACATCTGCATCTTTACACATAGCAGTAGGTTTAAATTTAGAGCCATGAATTAATTCACCAAACGCAATTCCTGGATTTTGGTGAAGAATATTCAGCACACTCATAAAATCTCGCACAATTTCCCCTGGTGTAAGTAATGCTTCTGCACCCAAGCGATTAATAATTTCTTGCACAAACTCCTTCAACTCACGATTTGTCAAAGTCTGTTCATAGCCAAAATTGAGTGTATGAATCTCAGCTAAACGTTGCAGAAGCGTCAAGATTTCTGCTTCACTCAACGGATTTAACCGAATCACTGGCCCTAAATGTTCCTGAACATTAGCTTGTGTAACAAAACGACTTTCTTTTGTGCGTCTTTGCCAAGCTTGGTCTGCAAAAAGTCCCCGTTTGGGGTCTTCTAAAAATTTAGTTGTTCCACCAACAACAATGCCAAGATGTTCTGCTTTGCACTGCATGGTGTCGTTAAACATTGCGAGGAGTCGATTATAATTTTTTTCCCGCGTGACTGTAGTAGATATTTGATATAAATGTACGGCTTCATCAACTAAAATTAACAGTCCTTTATAGCCAATTCCAGCTACAAATTTAGCAAACAATTTTATATAGTCATACCAACTATCATCATCAATAATTACCCGCACTCCTAAAGCTGCTTTCGCCTCAATTTTAGTAGTAAATTCTCCACGTAACCAGCGCATCGCCGCATTTTTTAAATTATCATCATCCAATCGGTAGCCACGCCAATAAGCGATAATCACGCTACCAAAATCAAAACCGTGAACTAAGTCTTCAATATACTGAACTACTTCCCTAATTTTAGATTCAACTTGGTCATCAAAACCATCGTCATTCGGACGCATTTCAGTTTCTTTAACCACTTCTTGTTGAATTTTATTAATCCATCCTTCTAAAATAGAGACTAAAGCACCACCATCAGGACGAGTTTTTGTAGCTAGGTGGCTCATTAATTCTCGATAGGTAGCTACACCTTCATTGTTGCTTCCAGCTAATCGGCGTTCAGGGGATAAATCAGCATCAGCTACTACAAAACCTTGCTCCATAGCCCGGTTGCGGATTAGTTGCAGTAAAAAACTTTTCCCAGAACCGTAGTTACCAATTATGAAGCGAAATGCTGCTACACCTTCTGCAATATCATCGAGATTTTGTAATAGGCTTTTGAGTTCTTTTTCTCGACCTACTGCTATATATTCAACTCCCACTCTTGGTACTACTCCCGCACCAAGGGAATTGATTAAAGCAGTGGAGATTTTTTTCGAGATTTTCAGCTTTGCCATGTATTACATTTCACTTTATTCTCAACGCAGAAGCACGCAGTAGGTAGGTAAGGTACATATTCACTTTACTACTAATCTGAGGACGGCAATAATAATTTAATTTGACGAAGTATGTCTAGCCATGAGATAGTCATACATTGCAATCATTTTTTTGACATACGTCAGATGCTCAGGGTAAACTTCTGGACTTTCCGAATCTGTATTAATTATTAATTCACCAATAGTATCATTTGCCCGTTCATTTATAGAATCGATTAATAGATTCGGCATAGTAATGTTTGCTTCGGCAATTTTTTTAATAGCAGCATTGGGATTATCTTGTTCGAGTATAGCTTTTAATACTTGTAACTCATATCCTGGGAGAATTTCTAGAAAATTAGTCCATTCTTCGGGTATATTCTCCGATGTGTCAACTTCCGAAGTGTCTATGATTGCTGAAGATTCAATTATTTCAGAAAAAGGAAGCAATTCGATATCATCTTCTTGGGAATTATTAGACAAAGGTTCTGGATTGAATGTTTCTATTTGTTGAAGTAATTCCCATACTTGATTTTGCAATGAGTCTCGTTCTTCTTGCAATAATGAAACTTGCCCTTGCAACTGCTGTAATTCAGCTTTTTGTTCTACCAGTTGGGTTTGTGAATGATTCAGGATAGCTTGGATGTTTTCTCTTTCGGTTTTTGTCGCTATAAGTAATTGATTTTTTTGGTTTGTCTCAACTTCTAGCTCTTGAATTGCAATTCGCAGTTCGTGTAGTTTTTCTTCTAATTGGGGTTTGAGTCTGCCTAAAAGAGTTAAATTGCTTTCTATTTCTTGTTTCTCCTGCTGGAGCTCGGAAATTTGATTTTGCAGTTGGGTGATTTCAGTGCGAGATACATTACAATTCGACTCTAGACGGCGCTTCTCTGCTGTGAGTACAGAGAAAGTATTGTTTAATTCTACTTGATTTTTCTGCAAGTTATTAATTTCAGTTTGCAGACTAATAATTTCGGTTTCTAACTGCTTTTTCTGTCCGGCAAATGTTCTTAATTCTCGATGTAGATTATCCCTTTGGTTACGGCTTTCTGTTACTTGATTTTGCAGCTGTTGTGACTCAGCATATAATAAATTATGATGTTCTTCAATTTGATTTATTTCTCTGACAACACGAGCCTTCAATCCCTCCATATCTTTAATTCGCTTGCGGAGAGAACCTAAAACAAACATTTCATAATTTCTGCGTCGTCTATCTATGAATAATGCTGCTGCATAGATAGTAACGGCAGTAATTACACCTGTGAGAAAGGCTTTATTAAAATCCCAGTTTGGCACAAGGCTAAGTCCAAAACTCACACTAAAGGCAACTATCCCTAGTATCAATCGATTGCTGATCATTACTGATTGCATATTGCTGGTTTTTAGCGTAATTAAATTATCAGAATAAGTAGCTCTCATCATAATTCGTAATTCGTAATTCGTAATTCGTAATTAAAAAACACATATAGGACTCCTACTTGATTTTTGAACAAAATTAGGTATTGTAGGGTGTGTTAGAACGAAGTTCGTAACGCACCATTATCAAGGGTTTGGTGCGTTACGCTGTCGCTAACACACCCTACATATCTTTTCATAAATCAAACCGGATTCCTATAGAAAAATACTTAACGCTAGGTGTTGGATGTATTGTTATTTGTACCAAAAATTGTTAAATCTGCTTTTAAGAAATCAACAAACTGGCGTGCTGTGCGTCCAGAACGACCATTGTGACGAGTTGCCCATTGTAATGCTTGAAATTCCAAATCTTCTTGGGTAATGTTAATTTCAGCTTGTGCGGCTAGATGCTGTACAATCATCAAATAAGTTTTCTGATTGGCTGGTTCAAAGGTCAAGGTTAAACCAAAGCGATCGCTAAACGAAAGCTTCTCCTGCATCGTATCCCAAGCATGGATTTCCTCGTTATCCTTGGGGGTAGGTCTATCCACAAAAAACTCCCGAATCAAGTGACGGCGATTGGAAGTAGCATACACAACTACATTTTGGGGACGCGCGGTTAAATTACCTTCTAAAACTACTTTGAGGGCTTTAAAAGCATCATCATCTTCTTCAAAAGAAAGATCATCGACAAAGATGATAAATTTTTGTGACACTCCCCGTAAATGTTCCACAATTTCTGGTAAGTCTTTTAAGTCAGATTTTGCAACTTCTAACAAGCGGAGGCTGCGATTGCTATATTCATTCAACAAAGATTTCACTAAAGAAGATTTGCCAGAACCGCGACTACCGTAAAGTAATACATGGAGTGGCATCTCTCCTGATAATAAAAACTCTGTATTTTTGAGCAAAGCATCTCTTTGAGACTCGTAACCGACAAGCGCACTTAGCTTAATCGGGTCAGAATACCGAATACCAATAAACTGTCCAGCTTGCCAGCGTAAAGCGCGATATTCTGCAAATAAACCAGAGCCATATTGCCGATAATAAGCTGCTAACTCTTCTACAGCATCACCCCAATTATCTAACTCTTGTAGATATGTAGCGAACTTTGTCTCTACTCCTACCAATTCTTGCTCTTTATACCATACTACTGGTGAAATCGGCATATTAGCTATGCCTTGTATCCATTCGCTCAAAGAAGCGCTGCTACATTCATGGAGACTTTGCAATATTTGTAAATCATGCTGAACTGCTGTTACTAAAGCTGGAGGTAAATCCTCAAATTCTCGCACTTGGGCCAGCTTTGTAAATGGATTCTCAGAGAAGAGAATTTGAGTAATTAAATAGTCTTCCCAGTTTTGATTTCTAGTAGCCAAAGCGTGGAAGTAACTGCCGTAGGCTTGGAGGCAACCCCGTGCATCGGCGTCAGTGTAACGTATAGCTTGCAACAGTTCCAGAAATGC
The DNA here is from genome assembly GCF_036919555.1 of Nostoc sp. Taxonomy (GTDB): domain Bacteria; phylum Cyanobacteriota; class Cyanobacteriia; order Cyanobacteriales; family Nostocaceae; genus Nostoc. The sequence continues at coordinate 7,477 of NZ_JBALCS010000057.1, read as the reverse complement.
CATCCCCACTTCGCCTTGCAGAACAGATTGGTAGAGTAAAAGTGAGGCTGCTTGGCGCTGGAGATAGTAAACCTTTGTATATGAGGAAGTACTTGCCATTGGTATCGCTTAATTATCCATCAATTAACTGTGTGGTATAGCTAAATAGCTATGGTAAATTGTCTGCTGACGCGGCATTAAAGTCAAAATCTAGATGGGTTTTAACAATGAATTTAGGTATAGTTGCTGCTTTTGCCTACGGCATATTAGCGATCGCTGGTGGCATTATTGGCTACATTCAAGCTAGAAGTAGGGTTTCACTCTTAAGTGGTAGCATTAGCGGTTTATTACTAATACTTGCGGCTTATTTTCAACTTCAAGGACAAACCTGGGGTTCGATTTTAGCAGTGTTAGTTACTGGTGTTTTAGTTGTAGTCTTTGCATTTCGACTGGCTAAAACACGCAAGTTTATGCCTGCGGGATTAATGACGATTTTGGGTGTGCTGGCATTGGTGGTGATGGTAAATCAAATGGTGGCTTTAAGGTAGCATCAGTCTCCAAGCAATAACCACCCTCCTATTTTTTGTCACCTATTAAGACGTTCTTCTAGAGTGAGGGAGGTGATGATTTGCAGCAGTGATAAGCTAATCGGCATTTAAGCTGGATAATATAAATGCAGAACCTCAAATTTTTACTAGTTCTTTGACTGTTGATAGTTCTTCAAAATATTTATTAAAGCTTAATTTAAAATATTTTTTTGAATAGCATTTTATATTTTCCAGATAACGTGCTTTCATACTTGCTAGATAAAGTTTTTCAAACGGCGCAGCACCTAACACATCACCAGATTTTTCATAGCTTACGTCTTGAACATAGGCTATACGTTTATTATGTTGAGTGTAAACATATGAATAGTCTGAATAAATATCTTTGTTGTGAAATATTGCATGAGCTTCTACATAATGAAGTGCTGCATAAAAACACATAATAACAGCCCAATCATAACATTCTGATTGGGCTGCAATTTTTGCGGCTTCTTCGTTTAGTTCAGCCTGTTTAAAATGAACACTAGAAGACTTTGGCATATTTTACAGTAGATGCTTGACACTTTCAAAATTCAAGTGCTGGATTACTAAAATCTTCTACTATTTTTGTGAAAAAATACCATTTTTCTCCAGTAATATCTCTTAAATCAGAACAAGTTTTCAAAACTAAATTTTGGGCAATAGTCCAAATTTCATCTAAATTATTAGATTCAATTTGAATATGAAATTGAATATCATCTTCATCAAAATTTTCGTGTTCAGATAAAGAAAATAATTTAATTTTAAAAGTAACTGAATGTACATCTTGAAATATCGGCTTAACAATTTCTATACCCTCTAGCTCAGATAATTTTCGTACTAATTCTTCAATTTTGGAGAGTCCAAAAAAATTTGGTTGTGTCTGAAGATAAGGAAATTGTGCTAATTCTTGTGTAGTCTGTATGTAATGAATAGGAGTAAATAGCTCTACTTTTTGTGGAGTTAAGGCGATAGGATATGGTTGAGGTATTCCTACTGAATTTTTAATTTGGGTCATTTTTGGTACTTCCTCATAATCCACAAGTCGTTACCAGAACACACATAAGCTAGACTTATCTGTGCGGAGATTTGTTTGCTTAACTATCTTGTGTGTAGATTTAATTTAAGCTATTTTTTACATAAAATGTGTTTTTTATGATTAAATATTTCTGAATATAGCTTAAAAATATTTAACAATGGCTGTATTGCTTATACGTTAGGGGTTTGACGTGTTTATATTTTATGATAGAAAAGGTTTTATCGCGGTCATTGTCTAAGCCATCACTGAAAATTAGCTGTATCTCTGACTGTGTTAAAACTTTGGCGCGTCCATGCCGATTTCTTTTCATTATCAGACTGTAGACCCTGTGATCCACAACTTACAATCTTTTGACCTCGGATTAGTGAGAATTGTTTGGCAGAATCACAAGCAGTTGAAAATAACCCCAAAACCTTTATCTTTGGTTCTATCAGTAAAAACATACTTCTCACCCAGTATTTATATTACATCTAAAAATTCGTAGTGTGGGTTAGAGCTATAAGAATTGTCACGGCGATTAATAATGCATTCCGACGCATTGACATTGCAGGGTATTGCCAAATTTAATTCGCTACGAATTAATGAAATAGTTTAGTTAGCGCAAAATCTGGTCAATCATCCGGTTCGCTTGGGAAGCATAACCACCGCCAAATAAATTGAAGTGATTCAAAATGTGATATAGGTTATAAAGTGTTTTTCTCTGCTCATAGCCTGGATCTAAAGGAAAGACTTCGTTATAACCTTTGTAAAATGCTGCGGGAAACCCACCAAACAATTCTGTCATGGCAATATCAACTTCGCGATCGCCAAAATAAGTTGCTGGATCAAAAATCACGGGTTCTCCTGAGCCTGTACACCCAGCATTCCCGCCCCATAAGTCGCCATGTACTAAAGAAGGTTGCACCTGATGATTCGCCAATAGTTCAGCGATAGCTGCGAGTAATTTTTCTTGCTGAGGTAAATTTCCTCCCCGTCGCCTTGCCAACTGAAATTGATAACCCAGGCGATGTTTAATATAAAATTCTGCCCAGTCTGCTGTCCAAGTATTGATTTGCGGCGTTGAACCAATAGTATTGTTAATTTTCCAACCAAAACCTTCGCTACTGCTGGCTTTATGCATCGCTGCTAACTTGCGCCCCATCTCTTCCCACGAATTACTGTTACCGCTACCAAGTTCTAACCATTCCAACCCGATGTAGCTAGAATTCTCAGCTACACCCCAGCAAATAGGTTTTGGGACGCGAATACTAGCTGTTGCTAGCATTTCCTTTAAACCCAATCCCTCAGCCTCAAACATCGCAAGTTGGGATGCTTGATTAAGCTTGACAAAGTAGGTTATCTCACTATTGGAAACAGCATAACCTTGGTTGATGCACCCGCCACCAACCGATCGCCGTTGCTGACTCTGAAATTTTTCGCCAGTTACCTGGCTAATATGAGCATCGATTTGAGTCCACATCATGCAATTTTGAATTTTAGATTTTGGATTTTGGATTAGTAACTGGACATTGGGTATTAGTTATTAATTATTCTCGTTTTCCCCAATGCCCAATGCCCCATGCCCCATTTTCTAATTTAGGGCTTAACGACAACTACACCATAAGCATCTGGGGAAAGATACTCTTTGGCAGCTTGCATCAAGTCAGTTGCATCTTGGCTCTGAATGATAGTTGGGTAGTTAAAGGCGGGTTCTAAATCTCCCACCAAACACTGATAGTAACCATACAACCCAGCGCGATTGCTTGGTGTTTCATTACCAAAAACAAATCTGTTAGCTACTCGCCGCCCCACACGGGCAATTTCTGATTCTGTGACTAACTCGGTTTGTACTTGGCGAATGTGTTGAGCGATCGCATCCTCTACTTGTGCTAAATTTTCTACTGCACATTTAGCTGAAATATAAAATGTCCCTTGTAGCTGATTGCTCATATTGCTCACAGAAATTGAAGAAACCAATCCCCGTTCTTCTCGTAAATCCCTCACCAGTCTTGATGTCCGTCCATGTCCCAAAATTCCTGCTAAAACATCTAGTCCATAGGTGCGTTCTAAGTTAGTCATTCCTGGAACCCGCCAAACCATCACTAGCCTTGCTTGCTGGAGACTTTCATCTATAAATTCTCGACGGACAATTTCTGTAAATGCTGACTCAGGATTTAATGGTGAGCGGGGATTTGCTAGAGACGCGATTAATCGCGTCTGTGCTTGGGAGTCGGGAGTTTTAGTGGCTTTTGTAAATCCTTCGGCAATGGTTGCAATTAATTCTTCTACAGGCAAATTGCCCACAGCTACAGCAGTAATTGACTGAGGTTGATACCAACTAGCATGAAAATCCCGCATCTGCTGGGGTTTAAGTTCGGCAATCACCGATTCTGGCCCCAATACCGCACGGCGATAAGGTAACTCATCAAAAGCTGTCTCCATTGCCCGTCGAAATGTCCGGCGCTGGGGATTATCCTCTGAACGCCTAATTTCTTCTAAAACTACTAATCGCTCACGTTCAAAAGCATCATCAGGAATACTAGCATTAGATACTACATCTATTTGTAGTGGAGCAAGCTCGGCAAAATCTTTGGGTGCAGTGGTTATATAGTAATGAGTATAGTCTTGGCTAGTAGCGGCATTGGTAATAGCACCACGCTCTTCAATTCGACGTTCAAATTCGCCGCTAGCTAGTTGTTCTGTTCCCTTAAAAATCATATGCTCTAGAAAGTGAGCCATGCCGTTAAGGGCATCAGATTCTACTGCTGAACCAACTTTAATCCATACATTCAGGTTTACAGCTTCAACTGGCATCTGTTCGGCGATGATTGTCAAACCATTGGGCAACTGATGCAGGGTTGGGGTATTAAGACGAGGAAATTTCCGCAAGGTTGAGGTCATTGGTACTTGTATGAGGAGCTATGTTACTCCTTTATCTTATCCGTGACCGAAAATCATAGAGGCCAAGCCCCTGTTTTCAAGTAGCGATCGCTAGTTTACCCACTGCATCAAAGTTGCTTGAAGAGTGTACCAATATACTGTAGATGCACATATAGGACTCATATCTGATTTTTGAACAAGATTTCGGATAAAACCCTGATCAAACGGGATTTTCAGTCTCAGTATGTTTTCAGAAATCAAATCGGATTCCTATAGATGTTATGCGTGTCAACTTAGTACAGTTTCGCATCAAAGCGTAGCGTTTTGAATGTAGAGAAATGCATTGGCAGTGTAAGCTGATGCATTGGCAATGTAAGCTGACGCATTGGCATTGCAGGGTATTGCCAAATTTTATTTGCTACGAATTAATGTAATACTGTAGTTAGATCCAGGGCAAGGGACTTCCAACTAAATAAAATATCCGATCGCTGTGTAGGCAGGGGAGCAGGGCGCAGAGGGAGAAAGAAAAATATTATCTGAGTAAATTGGATAATTTATTTTCTGGAAGTCCCTTACCCTCTCATCCGGCGATTATTGACACAGTGATTCTGCCTGTGCAATGTGTATTAGCGATCGCTCTCCTGCTTTCCTGAAGAATAGTCATACTTCCTAAAACTCTCAGGTTGGCTGTAAAACTATCTTTCTGCGCCCCGAAATGTAGATATAATAAGCAGATCGATATAGACACACATGGCAGACCATCACCAACTCTCCAACTTCATTTGGCAATTGCTGACTTATTACGGGGGCCTTACCGCCCACCGCAGTACGAGCGTGTAATGTTACCAATGACGGTGCTGCGTCGCTTTGATTGTGTACTTGCGCTAACTAAACCGCAGGTACTAAAGGAATATTACAAGAGGAAAGATACATTTAAGGATGATGCCCTAGATGCAATGCTGAATAAGGTAGCAGGGCAACGTTTTCATAATCGATCGCAACTTGATTTTGAGCAGTTGAAGGGTGATCCCAACAATATAGATCAACATCTCATTAGCTACATTAAAGGCTTCTCAAAAAACGTTTACGAAATTTTCGAGCGATTTGAATTTACTGCTGAAATTGAGAAGATGCGTGAAGCAAATATTCTCTACCTTGTTGTTTCTAAATTTTGTGATGTTAACCTGCATCCTGATAATACTGTATCCACATTATTTAATGGGTGGAAAAGTATTCCCCTCAAGTTCTTGTTTACTCATCGAGTAATTGGTGCTTGGGGAGAAGATCCAAAAAATGGTGAGGGAGTAATATGTATTCGTGCAGCTGACTTCCTTACAGACAAGATTAGCCACAGAATTACAAACTTAACTAGACGCGAATATGATCCACGGGAAATAGTTACACGACAACTAAAACCCGGAGACTTAATTATTGAAAAGTCGGGGGGTGGGGATAATCAACCAGTTGGTCGTGTTGTCTCATTTAATTTAAACGAACCTGCTCTTTGCTCTAACTTTCTTGAGCTTATTCGTCCCAATCCAAAAGTTATTTCTTCAAGATTTGGAGCGTATCTTCTCTATTCACTCTGGTCAAATCGTGTAGTTTTTGCATTTATTAAGCAGACAACTGGGATTCAAAATCTTGATGCAGAAGAGTATTTTTCGCAGGAAGTTAGCATCCCTCCTCTTTCTACACAAATTGCGATCGCAAATTACCTTGATCGTGAAACCGCCACAATAGAGACACTCATCTCAGCTAGAGAGCGTCTGCTTGATTTACTGGCAGAAAAGCGCCGTGCTCTAATTACTCATGCTGTAACTCATGGGCTAAATCCTGATGTTTCCTTACAAAATTTGAGTTTTGAGTTTTTCAACTATATACCTGAGCATTGGGAAGTGATCAATCTCAAGTTTTTAGGCGAAGTGAGAACAGGAGTAACCAAGGGGCGTAATTTTGGTAATCGTGAAACAGTTCTTGTACCATATTTTCGTGTTGCAAATGTTCAAGATGGATATCTAGATTTATCAGACATAGCTAAAATTGAAGTTTTACCAGAAGAAATATCCTCATTCAAACTCCAAAAAGGTGATGTTTTAATGAATGAAGGTGGTGATGCTGACAAGCTAGGGCGTGGTGCTGTTTGGGACGGTTCTATTGATCCTTGTTTACATCAAAATCATGTTTTTGCAGTGCGATGCCATAATATTGAACCTGACTGGTTAACTACTGTAATCGGCTCACACTATGCAAAAGCATACTTTGAATCTCGTTCAAAACAAACTACTAATCTGGCTTCAATTTCAACAACAAATATTAAGGAACTACCAATTGTAGTACCACCTCCAGAAGAACGAAAAGCTATTATTGAATACCTTAAAGAAGCAACTTCAAAGTTAGATCAATTACTTTCTGTAGCTACAAGTACAATTGAACTCTTACATGAGCGTCACACCGCACTGATTACAGCAGCAGTTACAGGGCAAATAAGTGTAACAATGTAGACATGAGACTTAAACAACTTGCACTTACTCAGTTTCGTGGCTTTGAGCAGGTAACTTTTGATTTCCATCCCGGTATGAATTTACTGGTTGGGATAAACGGCGTTGGCAAATCCACTGTGCTTGATGCACTCCGGATTCTGCTATCGCAGGTATTACCCAAGTTCACTGCTTCTAAAAGTAAGCCAATAGCTTTTAACACCAGTGATATCAAAATTAATCGTAGTACTTTCACGCTGAACTCCAGTTTGATGCAGTGGACATTTCTTTTGAATACTTAGTACATCAACCACGTGAAGAATATGGCGAACAAACAACACAAAAAGATGAAGAGGAGCAATTACCCCATTACCTAGACCGACGTAAAAGAATTAAGCAACGAAGGCTACAGCAACAGGCATACAACTCAGCAGAACGTTACGACTTAACTCCTAATGAGAAGAGCATATCGTGCGATTCGTTGATTAGTGAATCACGGTAATCAGTCCGTAAATAACTAATCCAGCCCGTCAGCAGATTACTGACATTAAAGGCTGAAC